>QYQC01000137.1 GCA_007280315.1 Betaproteobacteria bacterium
GGGAACAGGGCGGAAAGCGAATTGACGCGGCACACGCCGCAGGGTCGGAACACCGCGTCGAGCACGGCGTCGCTGCCGGCCAGCGCGCCGGTGTGCGAGGCGGCGGCCTTCGCCGCAGCCGCGGTGCGCCCGGCCTTGATCACGATGATCGGCTTGGTCAGCGCGACCTCGCGCGCAGCGGAAATGAACGAGCGCGCATCACCGATCGACTCCATGTAGATCATGATGCTGTGGGTGTGCGGATCGTCGCCGAGGAACGTGATCAGGTCGCCCCAATTTACGTCCAGCATGGAGCCGACGGAAACACAGGCGCTGAAGCCGACGTTCTCGCGAAAACTCCAGTCGAGCACGGCGGTGAGCAGCGCGCCGCTCTGGCTGATGAATCCGACGCTGCCGGGGCGCGCCATCGCGCTGGCGAACGTTGCATTCAGATGCGTCGCCGGGCGCATCACGCCGAGGCAGTTCGGCCCGATCAGGCGCATCTTTCCGCGCGCCGTCGCGGCGATCTGCCGCTCCAGCTCGACCCCGGCGGCGCCCGCTTCCTTGAACCCGGCGGAGATGATGATTGCGCCCTTCACGCCGGCCGCAACGCACTCGCCGACCACGCCCGGCACCGTCTTCGCGGGGGTGACAATGACGGCCAGGTCGACCTCTTCGGGCACCTGGGCGATGTTCGCATACGCCTTGATACCGAGCACCTGCTTGTGCCGCTTGTTGATCGGATAGACGGTGCCGCCGAACGGATTGCCGATCAGGTTCCACAGCACGGTGCGCCCGACCCTGCCTTCTTTCTCGGTCGCGCCGATCACCGCAACGCTCTTCGGCGCGAAAATCGCGCGCAGCGAGTCGCGCTCGAAACGCAGCACGTCGAGCGTGCGGTCGGCGCCGTCTCCCGGTTTGGCCGATCCTGGTTTCACCCTGTTCTTGCTGTCTTTGTCATCCAACTTGCTTCCCCAGATACGGGCAGCGGTCCCGCGTTCAGGCGCGGCTTGCACCCACCACTGCCCGGCGTAGTTCATCGTAATCGCGGGTCACTGGAAACTGCGGAAATTCGGCCACCACGTTGGCGGGCGGGCAGAACAGAATTCCCGCGTCGGCTTCGGCCAGCATGGTCGTGTCGTTGTAGGAATCGCCGGCGGCGATAGTATGAAAATTGAGGTCCTTGAACGCTTTCACCGACGCGCGCTTCTGGTCGGGCAGGCGCAGCCGGTAATCGCGCACGCGGCCGGAGGCTTCGATGATCAGTTCGTGGCAGAACAGCGTCGGATGACCGAGCGCGCGCATCAGCGGCGCCGCGAACTGGTAATAGGTGTCGGAGAGAATCACCACCTGACATTCCCCGCGCAGCCAGTCGAGGAACTCGCGCGCGCCCGCAAGCGGGGCCATGTCGGCGATCACCTTCTGAATATCAGGCAGGCCGAGCTTGTGCTTGCCGAGGAGGTCGATGCGTCCGCGCATCAGCTTGTCGTAATCGGGTTCGTCGCGCGTAGTCTTCGCCAGCTCCGCAATGCCGGTGCGCTGCGAAAATTCGATCCAGATTTCGGGTACCAGTACGCCTTCCAAATCAAGACAAACGATCTGCAACAGGGGCTCCGGAATTTTAGTTGGATGGGATGGATGCGTAAGACGAAGGGTGCGGAATCGATGCAATGTTTCCGTAACCCGAATTGTAATCCAGTCACGGTTTTCCTGCCCGATTCCCCCCCTGTCGCGGCCGCTTCGAATGCGCCCGCGGCGTGCGCCTGATCTGCCTCAGCTGGTCAGGCGCCGGTACACGTCCGCGGTCTTCAACGGCAACTGTCCGGCATCGTCGATCAGCACCCAGCTTGCCGGCCCGTACATGTGCGGCAGGTAGTCGCGCGCCTCTTCGTCGATGGTCACGCAAAACGGATGGATGCCCGACTGGCGCGCTTCGATCAGCGCCTGGCGCGTGTCCTCGATGCCGTAATCGCCGCGGTAGCCGTCGTGAAAATCGTCCGGCTTGCCATCGGACAGCGTGAACAGAATGCGCGTCTTCGCCTCGACCTGGTTCAGGATGCCGCAAAGATGCCGGATCGCCACGCCCATGCGGGTGTAATCCCGCGGCTCGACCCCGGCGATGCGGCCGCGCACCGCCTCGCCGTAAGGCTCGTCAAAGGTCTTGATGCGATAACTGTCGCAGCGCTTGCGCGTCCAGCCGGAGAAGCCGTAAATGGCATAGCGATCGCCCAGCGCTTCCAGTGCTTCGCACAGGAGCACCAGCGCCTCGCGCTCGCAGGCGTTGATCCAGCCCTTGGTCGAGCCGCTCATGTCGACCATGAACATGACCGCGATGTTGCGCTCGATGCGCTGGCGCTGCACGAACAGCCGCTCCGACGGTTCGATGCCGCTTTTGCGGTCGGCGTAGGCCTCGACCACGGCGTCGAAGTCGATGTCTTCGCCCTCGTGCTGGCGCCGCGCAAGCCGGTCCTCGCCGCGCAGGGCTTCGAAGCGCCGCCGCAACTGGGCAATCTGGCCGGCGTAGCGCGCGCGCACCGTGGCGACGTAACCCGGATCACCCGCCAGCACGTCTGATTCGAACAGCACGCACCAGTCCTTGCGATAGTCGCGCCGGCGGAAATCCCACTCGTCGTACAGTTTTCCGCCCGCGGCCTGGGTCTGCGCCAGCTCACCGGCACCTTCACTCTCCGCCGCCGCGTCAGACGAGTAGGCGCCGGGGCCGGCCGCGAGCAGGTATTCCTCCGGGATCTCGCCGAAGTCCTGGATGATGGAGCGCATCAGCTTTGCGACTTCTTCCGGCGGCGCCACCGCCTCGCCGTCGATCTGCAGTTCGAATTCCAGCGTGTCGAAGGAGCTGTCGACGTTGAGCTCAGGCTCGCCTGCTTCGGCGCCACTTCGCTCGTCCTGCACCGCCTGGCGCAATTGTGCGAGATCGGTATACAGGGCGCGCCGCTCCTTGGCGATGCGCTCGTCGCGCACCGCAGCCGCGCGCTCAAAATGCAGGCTGCCCATGTAAGGGAATGCCTCCGGCAGCGGCTGGGAGTAGTAGTCGCGCAAAAGCAGGACACTGTCCGCGACCGTCGCATCTGCGCGCGACAGACGCGCCTGCGCCTCACTGAGGTCAGAGGAAAGCGCCGAGCGAAGTCCCGACAACAGAGCGCCAAGGCCCGGAAAGGCGCGTCCTATATGGCTCTCCAACCGGATTGCCTCGAAAACATTGAACCAGGCGAGAGCGCTATCGGGCTCGGCATAGCCGGCGATTGCGCTCGCCAGGTCAGCGTTAAAGCTGCCATAGCGCGCCTGCGCCCAGTGATGCACGACGATCGCCTTGTACAAGCGGAAGTTCTGTTCGCGCGCAGGGTAACGCGCGATACGCTCGGGGAGGAAGATCGTCTCGGTGTCGGTCCAGGTGTCGTCAGCGGGTTCAAGCGCCAGCCTGCGTCCGGCGAGGCCGCGCAGGAACAATTCGAGCACGCGTGTCACCTCGGCCAGCGCCACGCCCTCGCCCGCCGCGTCGCTCGCTCGCTTGAAGCCGGCGAGATCCTTCAGCGCGGCGCAGGCCGGGTACAGTCCCTGCCTGTCGTACGCGTCCAGCGCCCGCAGCAGCCATTTCTCCGCTCCGCCCGCGCCCAGCAGCGTCAGCGCCTGCGGCGCCTGCGCGGCAAACTGGTAACCGAGTTCGGCTACATTCTGCGCCGCGACCTCGGCCCAGTGAAGCACGAATTCCTGCTGCGCGCGGGGGAGCGGCGCCATGCCCGCGGCGATTACGGCCGCGCTGCGGCGCGAGGACAGCGCGGCGCAGAGGATGTCGTCGAGTTTTTCCTCGAGTTCGGCCTGCGTGGCTCTCGACTCGTTCATGCGCATGAGCGCGGGGTCAGCTCTTGTGTTGACGCCGATGCGTCAATGCAAGAACTGCCGCGATGTCACTTGGATGCAAGCGCAGTCAGCAGGCTTTGCACCCGTGCTCCGCCCTGTTGCGCCAATGCAGGATTCTGCAGCCACATTTGAATGAAAAACTCCCGCATCTGCTCGGACTGCGCCAGTCGAACGAGCATCAATTCCTGCGGGATCACCTTGCGCGCTTCGCCGTCGGATTCAGACATTCGGATCTTCTCCGCGTTTGATCTTCTCCAGCGCCGCAACATCGAGCTGGTCCTTCGGACGGTTCGCTACGCGCTTCATCGCCAGCAAATCATCGATCGACGCTATCCACACCTTGCGGCCGAACAATTCACCCGCTGTCGCGCTGGCGATCAGCCGCTCATAGGACAGATCCGGCCGCACCAGCACATCCACGACTATGCCTCCGCTGTGCGGTTCCCTGAGTGCGAACGCCAACATGCCCTTTTCGCGATGCCACTGATCGATCAGGCTGGCGTTTCGGAGAGAATCCAACGGGACCGGAATCGCGGGAACCAAACCGTATCCTTGGGCCACGGCAATGAATCTGCCGAGATTGTCGTCGTTCATTGCAAGAACCAGATCGATATCGAAAGTCGATCGCATGTATCCATGCAACTGAACCGCGAGCCCGCCAACGAGCACGTACTGGACCTGCGCATCCGACAGGGCCTGGAGCAGATCGCCGGTTTTCATGATGATTCGGGGTTCCTTCTACTCTGACCGTGGAGGATGATAAACCCGAATCCTGATCCTTGCGCTTTCGCGACCCAGCTGGTCGTCCATTCCGGGAATTCGACAAAATAACGGATTCCCGCCTGCAGAAAGCACACCGCGGCGCTACTGCGCCGCGAAACTTGCATGGTCAGAATACCGCCGACGCGAGCTCGTCGATCGCGGCGAGCATTTCCGGATCGTCGGAGAGCGCGAGCGAAATCGCTGCCGCACAGGCGGCCCGCGGCGCCACGCCGCGCTGCATCAGCTGCGCCGCATGCACCAAGAGGCGCGTGCTCGCGCCCTCGTCCAGACCACTGCCCTTGAGGTTGCGCGTCATCGCGGCGAATTTCACCAGGCGTTCGGCCGTGGATGCGTCGATGCCGGTCTCGGTGACGACGATGCGCGCTTCCAGGTCGGCGCGCGGGTAGTCGAATTCGATGGCGACGAAGCGCTGCCGCGTCGAATGCTTGAGTTCCTTCAGCACGCTCTGATAGCCCGGGTTGTACGACAGCACCAGCATGAACTCAGCCGGCGCGCGCAGCAGCTCGCCGCGCTTCTCCATCGGCAGGATGCGGCGGCTGTCGGCGAGCGGATGAATCACCACGGTGGTGTCCTTGCGCGCTTCGACTATCTCGTCCAGATAACAGATGCTGCCCGAACGCACCGCGCGCGCGAGCGGCCCGTCCACCCACACGGTCTGGTTGTCCACGATCAGGTAGCGCCCGACGAGATCCGAAGCGGTGAGATCGTCGTGGCAGGACACGGTGACGAGCGGCCGCGCCAGGCGCCACGCCATGTGTTCGACGAAGCGCGTCTTGCCGCACCCCGTCGGCCCTTTGAGCAGCACGGGCACCCTGCTCGCCCAGGCCGCCTCGAACAGCGCCACCTCGCCCCCGACCGGCTCGTAGTAAGGCTCGGTTTCGATGCGGTCGAGATCGGCATCCAGCCGCCGGGTGTCGTGCAGATCGTTCACGCGTCGCTCATTAGTCGTCTTGGCTCTCGTGCTTCAGGCTCTCGTACTGCGCATCCTGATCCATCGACTTGCGCTCGGCGCCCTCGCGCTCGGCCTGCTCCACCCTCTTGCGATAGCGCTCGTGGCGCTTTGCCGCTGCGTCCGCCCGGATCGGGATGGTGATTTCCCCAAACAGCGCCTGCTTCAGAAAGCGGAAGGCGAAGCGCAACAGCGCCTCCTCGTTCACCAGCAGCTCCTCTTTTTCTGCCGTATCGAGTTCGAACAACTCGGCGAAACCGGCGGTCGAAATGAAATCGCGAAAGCCATCCAGGTTGTAGCTCGCGAGGAAGAACAGCTCCATGCTGCGCTCGGAGGGCTTGCCTATGGTCGGGCCGCTGGAACGCTTCTTCAGCACGATCTGGCGCCACTCGCGGTTGATCGCATCGTAGTCCTCCAGCCCCTGCTCCTTACGGTAACCGCGCACCGTCTGCGTTTTCGCCTCCTGATGACCGAGACAGTGGTCCTCCTTGACCACGAAATACGAATCCTCGTCGGTGGGCGAATCTTTCCTGCGCATGGACAGGAGGCCAAGCGCGTAGTAGCGGCAGGCCGACGGGCGGTCGGCGTAGACGCCGCAACCCTCGGGCCGGAGAAACACGCAGGCCGGGGATTCGTCCTTGGTCGCCAGCTTCAAGCCCGGCATGCCGTGGCCATCCATCTGGAAATCACGGGTGAAGTTGTCGATGAAGTCGCGCGACGAAATCCCGAGGCGCTTTTTCAGCCGCAGCACGTCGTAGGGGGCAAGCATGATGTCGATGTTCTGGCAGCACTTGTTGAAACAGCCGATGCCTTTGTGGCAATTGAACTGAAAGGTATCGTCCGGCCCGAGCTGAACTGGCTGGACCGGCGTGAGCGGACTCGGATCGCTGTATTCCTTGATCACTGGCTGGCCCGGCGCGGATTCGGGCGGCGGGAGCCGTATGTCGATACTCATGGTGGTGTCCGATTGTTTGGCCAGGCTAGGCCCAGCACTTGTATTGCGGCGCATCACAAGGCACGCGCCTTAAAACAGCCCGGCGAGTTTGTCGCCCGGGCTGCCCCTAAAACAGAGGGGTCTGGGCAGATTATACCCAGACCCCCGATTGGACTAGCGCCGGATAGGCGCAGCGGCTACTTGATTACCTGCACGTACGGCACTTTTTTCAACGACCACTTCTTCGTCTTCTTGTCATAGGTGGAGTTGCTGAAGCACTTCCAGTTGACGTCGTCGATGTAGTTGTAGTCCATATGGTAGTAGAAGCCCGGGTAGCGGGTTTCCTCGCGGAACTGGATGTGTTTCATGTGCGCCTCGGCGGACATGATGCGATGGTAGTTCTCCCAGGCGCGCAGCAGCTCGTGCAGGTCCTTGGCACGCATCTTGAGCGAGTCTTCCTTCAGCATCTCCAGTTTGAATTCCGCCACCTCCAGCATCTTCTTGTTGGTGCGGTAGTAGGTGCCCACGCCGGCGACGTATTCGTCCATGATTTTCTGCAGCCGGAACTGCAGCATCTTGGGCGTGATGTAGTGCGGATTGATGTCGATCGCGGTGGTGTAGTCCTTGTGCTCGAGGAAGGTGCGCACCGGCTTGTAGATCTCGTCGACCAGCTCCTGCGTGCTGCGGTCGAGCTCGGGCTTCCAGTCCTTGTTGTCGAGACAGAACTTGACCATCGCCTTGCCGGCGATGCGCCCTTCGGCGTGCGA
>QYQC01000164.1 GCA_007280315.1 Betaproteobacteria bacterium
CAACATGCGCGCCCCGGGGATGACGCTGATGAAAATGCCGATGTTCGTCTGGACCTGGCTGATTACCGCCTACCTGCTGATCGCGGTGATGCCGGTGCTCGCCGGCGCGATTACCATGGTGCTCGCCGACCGCCACTTCGGTACCTCGTTCTTCAATGCCGCAGGTGGCGGCGACCCGGTGATGTTCCAGCACATCTTCTGGTTCTTCGGTCACCCCGAGGTGTACATCATGATCCTGCCTGCGTTCGGCATCATCAGCCAGGTGATTCCGGCATTCGCGCGCAAACCCCTGTTCGGCTACGCCTCGATGGTTTATGCGAGTTCGTCGATCGCGATCCTGTCCTTCATCGTCTGGGCGCATCACATGTTCACCGTGGGCATGCCCACCGCCGGGCTGCTGTTCTTCATGTACGCAACCATGCTGATCGCCGTGCCCACCGGAGTGAAGGTGTTCAACTGGCTCGCCACCATGTGGAAGGGCTCGATGACGTTTGAGACGCCGATGCTGTTTGCGGTCGGATTCATATTCGTGTTCACCATGGGCGGCTTCACCGGTCTGATGCTCGCAATCATGCCGGTGGACGTGCAGCTGCAGGACACGTATTACGTGGTGGCGCATTTTCACTATGTGCTGGTGGCCGGGTCGCTGTACGCGATTTTCGCCGGCACCTATTTCTGGATTCCGAAATGGACCGGCCGCATGTACGACGAGACGCTGGGCAAGTGGCATTTCTGGCTGTCGCTGATATTCTTCAATATCACCTTCTTTCCGATGCATTTCCTCGGGCTCGCGGGCATGCCACGGCGCATCCCGGACTACGCCAGCCAGTTCACCGGGTTCAACGAGATTGCCACCGTAGGCGCGTTCGGTTTCGGCCTGACACAGCTGCTGTTCCTGTACGTTGTGTTGAAGTGCAGCGTGTTTGGCAAAGGCGAGAAAGCCGCGGCCAGGCCGTGGGAAGGCGCCGATACCCTGGAATGGACGCACCTGCCAAGTCCCGCGCCCTATCACAGCTTCCATGATCAACCGGAAGTGAAGTGATTACGGTAACGGACATGAGCGGCGGGGGCAGCGGCAACCGGAAGACGGCATTGATCCTGGCCGCGGTCGCGCTCGCGTTTTTTGTCTCAATCATGCTCAAGTACTGGCTGTCGAAATGAGCGCATCGGCTGCGGCGTCCGCCTCCAACCAGCGCATGCTGAAGAAGCTGCTGGTGGTGGCGCTGGGTATGTTCGGTTTTGGCTTTGCGCTGGTCCCGTTTTACGAAAAGGTGTGCGAGATTGCCGGTCTGCGCAACCTATGGCAGCCGGGCCAGGTCGAACCCGGCACGACGAACACCCAGGTGGACCTGACGCGCAAAGTGACCATCGAATTCGATTCAAATATCCGCATGCTGCCCTGGACGTTCAAGCCCATGGCCTCGAGCGTGGAAATCCACCCGGGGGAGCTGACGCGGATGGTATACGAGGTGCGAAATACGCTTGCCGAGCCGGTCACGGGGCAAGCCGTACCCAGCTACAGCCCGCGACTGGCAGCGCAGTATTTCAAGAAGCTGGAGTGTTTCTGTTTCACCCAGCAGACGCTGGCCGCGGGCGAGGTGCGGCAGATGCCGGTGGTGTTCGTGATCGATCCGGACCTACCCAAGGACGTTAATACCGTCACGCTTTCCTATACCTTTTTTCGCGTCGATGGCGCGAATGCAAAGGCGGGCAAGGGGTGATGGAGGCACCGATAGCCAGGAAGGCTTCGCCGATGCAGGTGGCAAAGGCGGTGTTCTGGTCTTTCCTCGGCATACGCAAACGCAGCGATTACGAGGTGGACAGCGTCGAATTGAAACCGCAGCAAGTGATTGTTGCCGGCCTGATCGGTGCGGCGTGTTTTGTTTTGGGGTTGGTATTGCTGGTGCGATTAATCATCGGCAGTCTGGTATGAATCGAGGAGGAAAAACATGAGCGATCCTGCTCAGCATTACTACGTGCCGCAGCCATCCCACTGGATGATCATCGGTTCATTCGCGCTGCTGTTCCTGGCGGGCGGCGCGGCGATGTGGTTCAACGGTGCCCACCTCGGCCGCTACAGCGTTCTGACCGGATTCGTTTTGCTAGCCTTCATGATGTTCCGCTGGTTCGGCGACGTGGTGCGCGAATCCGAAGGTGGCAAGTACGGCAGGCGCGAGGATCTCTCGTTCCGTTGGGGAATGAGCTGGTTCATTTTCTCGGAAGTCATGTTCTTCGCCGCGTTCTTCGGCGCGCTGTTCTACGCGCGCGTGATGATCGTTCCGGATCTGGGCAGCCTGGAAAGCCGGGAATTGCTTTGGCCCGATTTCAGCGCGCACTGGCCCAGCGCCGGTCCGGGATTCAAGGACCCGTTCACGCCCATGGCAGCATGGGGTATTCCCGCGCTCAACACGTTGCTGCTGCTGACTTCGGGTGTGACGCTGACCATTGCGCACCTGGGCCTGACCGAGGGCAAGCGCGGAAAGTTGATGCTGTGGCTGTTTCTGACCGTTGCCCTGGGCGTCGCGTTCCTCGGTTTCCAGATCTACGAGTATTCGCATGCCTATTCGGAACTCAATCTCAAGCTGAGCACCGGGATCTACGGCACGACTTTTTTCATGCTGACGGGATTTCACGGCTTTCACGTGACCGTGGGCGTGATCATGCTCACGACCATGCTGGTGCGCTCGATCGCCGGTCATTTCAAGCCGAAGCAGCACTTCGCGTTTGAGGCGGTGGCCTGGTACTGGCACTTCGTCGACGTGGTGTGGCTGCTGTTGTTCGTCTTCGTCTACTGGGTGTAGCGCTCACAATCGAGCGCTTCGATCGGCCTGCGCGGGAATCGCACGCTCAGGAAATCTTTCCCGGGATCAGGCCAAAGTAGTAGCCTGCCATCAGCAACAGGAACAGTGTCAGCGACAGGCCGACGCGCACTGCCAGAGCGGCAACGGTGCGTTTGGACTGGCCGCGGTCGTTGATCAGGAAGAACAACGCCGAACCCAGGCTGGCGAGGATCAGTATGATGAACAGGATGACGACGATTCGCATTGCAGGCGCCAGCGGAATCGTGTCAGTGTATCCCAGGCCAACCGGGGATACCAGACGCGAAGCGCCCTCGTGCTAGGCAGGTGGCAGTTTCGTCCCGCGGTTCTGCCCGGCGTGGCTGCGGTCGCGGCGATCACGCTCATGCTGTCTCTGGGCAACTGGCAGTCGCGCCGAGCCGAAGAAAAACTCGCGCTCGGGCGCGATCTGGATGAAGCTGCGCGCCACGCGGTATTGTCCCTGCCGTCGTTTCCGGTCGATGCGCACGCCTACGTATTCAGGACGGTGAGCGCGCGCGGCGAATATTCGGCCAAACACACCATCCTGCTCGACAACAAGGTGTTGCGCGGCAGCGCCGGCTACCAGGTGCTGACACCGTTGAGAATTGCCGGTGGCGACATGCACGTGCTGGTCAACCGCGGCTGGATGGCGGCGGGCACGCGTCGCGACATCCTGCCGCGGATCGAGACACCCTTAGGGATCGTGGCGGTGGAAGGGACCGCAATAGTGCCCGGGAGCTACATTTTCGAACTCGGTGAAAACACCGAGGACGGCATGGTGTGGCAGAACCTGGTACTCGAGCGCTATGCAAAATCGTCTGGACTCAAGCTGCAGCCGTTGGTGTTGCAGCAGACCAGCGAACTTGCGGATGGCCTGGAGCGCGTCTGGCCGCGCCCAGACACCGGCGCCGACAAGCACCGCGGCTATGCATTCCAGTGGTATGCCCTCGCAACCGTTATTCTTATTGCCTATGTCGCCCTCAGCCTTAGACGCACCGCCTGACCCGCGCCCCGGGCGCAGAACGATGCTGGCGATCGCGGCGCTGTGTTTCGCGCCTTTTGTCGCTGCGCTCATCGCCTACTTTTACTGGCAGCCGCAAGGCGGCATGAACTACGGCGAACTCATCCCCGTGCGCACGCTGGCCGACCCGCCGCTGCGCCACCTGGATCAACGTGCGTTCAAGTTGTCCGAGCTCAGGGGCAAGTGGGTTTTGCTGACGTTGGACGCTGCCGAGTGTGACATTTCCTGCCGCGCCAAACTCTACAACATGCGCCAGGTGCGCCTCGCTCTGGGCCGCGAAATGGAGCGCGTCGAACGCGTCTGGCTGATTCTGGACGAGGCACCGCTGGAGACACTGTTGATACGCGAATATGACGGTACGCGCATGCTGCGCGCGGCAGGCAGCCCGATGCTGGCCGAGTTTTCGCCGGTTCGAATTGCGCGCGATCACGTCTATTTGATCGATCCACACGGCAATCTGATGCTGCGCTTTCCCAGCGACGCCGATCCGGGCAAAATGCACAAGGACATGGCGCGATTGCTGCGGGCATCGCGCATCGGTTAGCAGCCTCCGAGCCGGGGGATATAAAAGGGCGCGCGCCCTTTTCAACGCCCGTTGGGGCTGTTCGCTCGTATTCGTCGTGATAAACTGAGCTGCAACATTTCCTCTCCGGGTGCATGGCCTCACAACTCCTTTTGCACGACACCGCGCAGCGCCTGCGCCAGTTTTACTCGCTGACCAAGCCGCGGGTGACGCTGCTGGCCGTGTTCTGTGCGGTGATCGGCATGTTTCTCGCCACGCCAGGCATGGTGCCCTGGCGCGTGCTGTTTGCGGGAACCGCCGGCATCGCGCTGTTGGCGGGCGCGGCTTTCGCCATCAACTGCCTGATCGAGCGCGAGATCGATGCCAAGATGGCGCGCACACGGGCGCGGCCCCTGCCCCGCGGCGAGTTGACGGCCCAACAGACACTGGTGTTCGCCGGCGCGATAGGCGGCATCGGCATGTTCCTGCTCTACCGTTATGTAAATGCGCTCACCATGTGGCTCACCTTCGGCACTTTCGTCGGCTACGCCATCATCTACACTATCTTGCTCAAGCCCGCCACGCCGCAGAACATCGTCATCGGCGGCCTTTCCGGGGCGATGCCGCCGCTGCTGGGCTGGACCGCGGTAACGGGCGAAGTGGCGCCGGACGCTCTGCTTCTGGTGCTGATCATTTACGCCTGGACGCCGCCGCATTTCTGGGCGCTGGCGCTGTATCGCACCGAGGATTTCGCCCGCGCCGGGTTACCCATGCTGCCGGTGACGCACGGACAGAAATTCACCCGGCTGCATGTGTTGCTGTATACGTTGGTGCTGATCGCGACCACCCTGATGCCTTTCGCCTACGGCATGAGTGGATGGATCTATCTGGCCGGCGCGCTGGTTCTGGACGCCATGTTCCTGTATTACGCGATCAAGATCTATACTGCCTATAGCGATCGTCTGGCGCAGCAGACCTTTCGTTTTTCAGTCGTCTATCTGGCTGGTCTATTCACCGCGCTGCTGCTGGATCACTATGTTTAATGGCGCGCGCTGGCTGGGCGCGATTTTCCTTGCCCTCACTGTGGCTGGCTGCGGCGTCTCGTCGCCGCAGTTCAGGAATACCGACGTCACCGGCGCCGACTGCTGCAGGGATTTCCAGCTGACCGACCATCACGGCAAGGCGCGCACGCTGGCGGATTTTCGCGGCAAGGTTGTGGTGATTTTTTTTGGCTATACCCAGTGCCCCGATGTCTGTCCCACGACCATGGTCGAATTGAAATCGGCGATGCAGCAACTCGGTGCGGATGCGCAGCGCGTGCAGGTCCTGTTTGTAACGCTCGATCCGGAGCGCGACACGCGCGAACTGCTGGCGAATTACGTTCCCGCGTTCGACCCCGGATTTCTCGGACTGTATGGCAATCTGGAAACGACGGCTAAAACGGCCAAGGAATTCCGCGTGTTCTTCCAGAAGCAGCCCGGCCCCACGCCTACCAGCTATACCGTAGACCACAGTGCCGGGAGCTACGTTTTTGATTCGCAGGGGAAGGTACGGCTGTTCGTGCGCCATGGCGACGGCGGCGCCAACCTGGTCGCCGATCTGCGCAGCCTGCTGAAGCAGGGATAATGGCTCAGGGGAGCACGAGGGGATGTATCCCCCCGTTTTGAAATGGGCTCTATCGACGCGCGACTTACGCCGGCGCGAGCAGGCCCTTCATTTTCTGCATCGCCTTGACCTCGACCTGGCGTATGCGTTCGGCTGAAACATTGAACTCGGCCGCAAGGTCATGCAGCGTCGCCGGATCCTTCTCGCGCAGCCAGCGCGCTTCGATAATGCGGCGACTGCGCTCGTCCAGGCTGGCCAGCGCCGTTTGCAGGCCCCGCGCTTCGACGCGGCCGGTTTCGACGGATTCGAGCAGCTGCGAGGGCTCGTTACGCGCGTCGGTCAGATAGGCGATGGGCGCCAAGCTGTCCTCATCGTCATATCCGCCTTACCGGGCAAGGTCGTGGCCTGTAATTCGGGTTTC
>QYQC01000102.1 GCA_007280315.1 Betaproteobacteria bacterium
ATGCTGGAGGGCCTGCTCGAAGCCCTGCCGCGACTCCGTGCCGATCCCGCAATCGCCGTCGGCATATTGACCGGCGCCGGCCGCGGTATCTGCGCCGGCGGCGCTGTCAAGAGCATGGCCGAAGGTTCGAGCCAGCTCGGCGCCGAGGACGCGGTGCAGCGGCTGCGCGGCCGCATGGAGGTCTCACGCCTGCTGCACGAGATCCCGAAACCGACCATCGCCATGGTGAACGGGCCTGCGGCCGGCGCCGGGCTGGCGATGGCGCTCGCCTGCGACCTGCGTGTCGCATCCGACTCGGCGCGATTCATCACCGCCTTCGTCAAAGTCGGTTTTTCCGGCGATTTCGGCGGCTGCTACTTCCTGTCCAAACTCGTGGGCACCGGCAAGGCGCGCGAGCTGTATTACACCGGCGATCCCCTGAATGCCGCCGAGGCGCTCGCGCTCGGCATCGTCAGCCAGGTGACGCCCGATGCCGAACTCGCGCAGGCGACAATGACGCTGGCGCTGCGCCTGGCGCGCGGACCGGGCGTCGCGCTCGGTTTGATGAAAAAGAATTTCAATGCCGCCGAAAGCGGCTCGCTAGCTGAACTGCTGGACCTGGAAGCCTTGCACCAGGTCACCGCCGCCAAAACCGAGGACCATCAGGAGGCGGCGCGCGCCTTCGTCGAAAAACGTCCGCCGCTGTTCAAGGGGCGCTGACCTCCGCGACGGCTTATAACCGCGTCAGCATAGGCCACAGCGCATCGGCGCCCTGCGCCGCGACTACACGGCCGATGCGGCTCTGCCAGTAGGTTTCGTTGCCGAACTCATCGCGCCATGACCACAGGCGGCGCGTGAGGTAATGCAGGCTGTGCTCGCGCGTATAGCCCATGGCGCCATGCACCTGATGCGCGATCTCGGCACCCTTGCCGGCGGCTTCTCCCGCGCGCGACTTGGCTACGGCGATCGCAAACTCGTCGGGCGCAACCGCCGATGCTTCGATCGCGGCGTCGGCTGCGGCACCGGCGGCAGCGACCTGCCCGGCTAGTTGCGCCAGCATATGCTGTATCGCCTGAAACTTCGCGATGGGCCGGCCGAACTGAACGCGTTCGTTCGCGTACTGCAGGGACAATTCCAGCGTTCGCTCCAGCGCGCCGGCCATTTGCACGCTGCGATAGAGCGCGCCCTCGGCTTCCAGCCGCGCCGGCGCGTTTTCCAACGCCGCGCACGCAAGCAGCGGTGACCGGTCGAACGCGAGCTGCGCGCGCGGCTCTCCGGCAAGATTCTTTTCGACGCTGCGCACTGAACCGGATGTGGATACCAGACCCACCATGCCCCTGCCGTCCAGATTACCGACTACGACGACGTGCGCACACAAATTTCCCCAGGGCACGCGCTGCGCCGCACCCTGCACCGATGTTCCGGAACCATGCTGCACCAACGAAAGCTGGTCCCCGGTCCGCGCCGGCGCCACGCTCAGCGCGCCTGAGGGTACCGCTAGGCCTGCAGCGGCGAGCATGCGTCCGGCCAGCATGGTCTCCGCCAGCGGCACCGGCGCCGCGTGATAAGCGCTGCGGCGCAGCGCCAGCATTGCGTCGCCGAATTCCATTCCCGAGCCGCCCGCGGCTTCCGGCAATGTGGCGCGCGTGAGGCCGACCGCCTCCAGTGCCTGCCACAGTGCGGCGGGCCAGTCGCCGGCTTCAGCCGCCTCGCGCACCGGTCTTTCGCACTGCTCCTCGAATATCCGGTCGACGGTGTGCAGCAGATCGTTGCGCATTTCGTTCATCGCAGCCCCAGTCCGCGTGCGATCATGCCGCGCAGTATCTCGCGTGTGCCTCCGCGCAGCGTGAATCCCGGTGCGCTCAGTATGGTCATGCCGAGCAGTTCCGCGTAGCTGGTGCCAGCGCCAAGAGTCGGTTCGGTCGGGAGCAGATGACGGAAGGTCTCCGGCATTTCGCGCTCGAGCGCGGTGCCGATGTCTTTTACCAGGGCGGCTTCGACGACGGGTTGCGCGCCGCGCTCGAGCATGCCTGCGATCGAGGTCGACATGCGCCGCAGCGTCGCCAGATGCGCGACGAAGCGGCCGATCTCGCTGGCCGAGCGCGCATCGGGCTCGGGGCCGATGGCACGGATCGACTCGAGCAGAAACTGGTAGGTGCTGAGGAAGCGGTCCGGGCCGGAGCGCTCGAATGCGAGCTCGCTGGTCACCAGCTTCCACCCCATGCCCGGTTCGCCCATGACCATGTCGTCGGCAACGAAATGGCCATCGAACACGACTTCGTTGAAATCGTGCCCGCCATACAGATTGTGGATCGGCCGTACGCTGACACCGGGCTGTGACAGATCGACGATGAACTGCGTCATGCCTGCGTGCCGGTCCTCCGCTTTCGGCGCGGTGCGCGCGAGCGCAATCAGGTAATGCGTCCGGTGCGCGCTGCTGGTCCAGACCTTGGTGCCGCTGATATTCCAACCACCGTCGACTTTGGTTGCGCGCGTGCGCACCGCAGCCAGGTCGGAGCCGGAGTCGGGCTCGCTCATGCCGATGCTGAAATAACAGGTCCCGGCGACGATCTTCGGCAGAATGGATTTTTTCGCCCGCTCGCTGCCATAGCGCAGAATCTGCTGGCCGCTTTGCCGGTCGGCGATCCAGTGCGCGCCCACCGGCGCGCCGCCGGCGAGCATTTCCTCGGTCACCACATAGCGTTCCAGCGCCGAACGCTCCTGACCGCCGTACTGCTTCGGCCAGCGCATGCCGATATAGCCGTGCGCGCCGCATTTGCGGCTGAACTCCGGATCGAAAGTGGACCAGGAATTGCGGCTCGGCGTAATCGCGCCCCTGGCTACCTCCTTTGCGATGAGCGCACGCACAGAGCCGCGCAGGGCCTCCGTGCCCGCGGGCATTTGGACCGGATCGAACCTGAACTCGTGCATCTTCTGCCTCCCGGCGCAGATTTCGCGCAGATCTGCGCCACATCAAAGAAAACCCGACTGGGCCAATATAGCCGAGACACTGCGGTCGCGCAAAAGGTAAAATTTATCCGCTGCGTTAAATGCGTAACCCTGCGATCGGTCGGTGATTGCATGGTTCCATGCGCTGGCCATACACAAACGAGGATACAGGAACATGAGCCACAGCCTCCCGGTGCTCTATGAACAGGACCGCGGCGTCGTCGTCCTTACGCTGAATGAACCGACGACACGCAACGCCATATCGCCGGCAATCGTGAAAGCGCTGGTCGAATGCACCGAGCGCATCAACGCCGACCTGAGCGTCGGCTGCGTCATTCTCACCGGCGCGGGCAAGGGGTTTTCCTCAGGCGGCAACGTTAAACGGATGAAGGATCGTTCCGAATTATTCGGTGGCAGCCCGGTCGACATTCGCCGCGGCTATCAGACCGGAATTCAACGCATACCGCTGGCGATGTACGGGCTGGAAGCGCCGTCGATCGCAGCCGTCAACGGCGCCGCGGTCGGCGCCGGCTGCGACCTCGCCTGCATGTGCGACATTCGCATCGCCGGGCGCAGCGCCAGCTTTGCCGAAAGCTTCCTGCGCGTCGGCCTGGTCTCGGGCGATGGCGGTGCCTGGTTCCTGCCGCGCGCGGTCGGCATGTCCAAGGCCTGCGAGATGACGTTCACCGGCGATTTCGTCGAGGCAAAGGAAGCGCGTCGCGTAGGCCTGGTATCGAAAGTCGTGGCTGACGACAAGCTGATGGAGGAAGCCATGGTCCTGGCGCGGCGCATCGCCTCGCAGCCGGTGCATTCGCTGCGCCTGACCAAGCGCCTGCTGCGCGATTCGCAGCAGGCCAGCCTGGCGACTGCGCTCGAAATGGCATCCTCGATGCAGGCGCTGGTACAGCACACCTACGATCAGCACGAAGCCGTGCTTGCGTTCGCCGAAAAGCGCGCGCCAAAATTCGAGGGGCGCTAAGACCGGCCAACGAGGGACGGAATCCGACGACGGGAGCGACACATGGCGGGACCGAAAGAAATCAACGCGGAACTGATCGCCAATCTGCCGGACGCGGGTCCGGTGGTGATGGTGAACCTGCTGTGCCTGCGCGATCGCGCCGCGTACAAGCGCTACAGCGAACTTGCCATGCCATTGATCAGAGCGCGCGGCGGCACCGTGCTGTGGGCGGGCGACGGCGAAGCGGTGGCATTCGGCGACACCGACACCGACCGCTGGGATTACGTGGTGCTGGTGCGCTACCCGTCGCGCGCGGCATTTCTCGACATGATGGACTCGCCCGATTATGCGGCGGCGAACGTGCATCGCGAACAAGCGGTGGCGAAGCACGTCATCCTCGCCACCGCCGAGACCTATTCGAAAATGGCAGCGGCGCGCTGACGCCAGTCTATGCGCCTGCTGCTTGTCGAAGACGACCCGATGATAGGTGAAAGCGTCCGCGCCGGCCTGCAGCAGGACGGTTTCGCGCTCGACTGGGTGCAGGACGGCCGTGCCGCCGAACTCGCTCTCCAGACCAATCAGTACGACCTGCTGCTGCTCGATCTGGGGCTGCCGCGCAAAGGGGGCTTGGATGTGCTCGCCGCCCTGCGCCGGCGCGGCGACGCGATTGCGGTGCTGATCCTGACCGCACGCGACGCGGTTACCGATCGCGTCAAAGGACTCGATACCGGCGCCGACGATTACCTGGTGAAGCCGTTCGACCTGGAAGAACTCGCGGCGCGTATCCGCGCACTGCTGCGCAGGCAATCCGGCCGCGCCGACCCGGTGATTAAAATTGGCAATCTGAGCATCAACCCGGCGACGCATGAGGTATCGCTCGACGCAGAGCCGGTCGCGCTGTCCGCGCGTGAATTCGCGCTGATTCATGCGCTCGCGGCGCGTCCGGGCGTGGTGCTGTCGCGCGCGCAACTCGAGGAGAAGCTCTACGGCTGGGGACATGAAGTGGAGAGCAATACGGTCGAGGTGTACATCCATTCCCTGCGACGCAAGCTCGGTGCGGACGCGATTCAGAACGTGCGCGGCGTCGGTTACGTGATGCCGAAGCCATCATGAACTCGATCCGCCGCCGACTGCTGCTATGGCTGTTGTCGGGCCTCGCGCTTGCCGTCGTCGCCGCCGGCGCGCGCATTTATACCCAGACGCTGGCCGAAGCCAATGAGTTGTTCGATTACCATCTCCAGCAGATGGCCGCTTCGCTGCCGAGCGACTCGTTCGGGCCTCTGCCACCTTCCAATCTGAACGAACTGGCGGCCGAAGACGGATTGGTGGTTCAGATCTGGAACCGCAACGGTCTGGAGTTGTATTTTTCCCGGCCGGCGTCGAAACTGCCGCAGCGTGCCGAGCTCGGCTTCTCCACAGTGGATACATCTCGCGGCGCCTGGCGCGTGTATAGCGCGCTGGAGCAGAACAACGTGGTCCAGGTGGCACAGCCGATGAGCGTACGCCAGAACCTGGCCGCAGGCATGGCGCTGCGCGCGCTGTTCCCGTTGCTCGCGTTGCTGCCGGTGCTCGGCATCCTCATCTGGATCACCGTAGGACGCGGCTTGCGGCCGCTTGACCGTATGGCAGACGCGCTCGGACAGCGCACGCCCGACGCGCTCGATGCGCTGCCGCAGGAAGGACTGCCGCGTGAAATCCGGCCGTTGGTCCAGGCTTTGAACGAGCTGCTCGGGCGGCTTTCGCGCGCGCTCGAATCGCAGAAGGCCTTCGTCGCCGATGCGGCGCATGAACTGCGCACGCCGCTCACCGCAGTCCAGCTGCAGATACAGCTGGCGGAGCGCGCGAATACTGCAGAGGAGCGCGAAGCCGCGTTCGCCCAACTCAAGCGCGGCCAGGCGCGCGCCGCCCATCTGGTGCAGCAGCTGCTTACACTTGCGCGCCAGGAGCCCGGCCTCGCGCCGCGATCACAGGCTCCGGTCGATCTGGCTGCGCTTGCGCGGCTGGTGGTGTCCGAATACGCACCCCTGGCGGCGGAACGGCAGGTCGATCTCGGTCTCACCCACGAGGAACCGGCAAGTGTTCCCGGCGACTTCGAGGCCCTGCGCGTCATGCTCGGCAATCTGGTCGATAACGCGATTCGCTACACCCCGGCAGGCGGAACCGTCGATGTCGCCTTGCGTATGAACGAAGGCAAGGCGGCCATCGAAATCGCCGACACCGGCCCCGGAATCCCGCAGGAGGACTGCGCGCGGGTATTCGATCGCTTCTACCGGCGCGAGGCAACAAAGGAATCGGGCAGCGGGCTCGGCCTTGCGATCGTGAAAAATATTGCCGATCGCCATCGCGCTACCGTTCTACTGGAGAACCGGGTACCTGGCCCGGGATTGCGCGTGTCGATTGGCTTCGCTCCAGTCTAGCGCGTAGTGCACCAACCGGTTCTGGCGTCGTCCGCACGACGTTATCCCGCTTTAAGTTTGCCTTAAGTCTGCACTCCCAAACTGCTGACCATGACGGGGATGTTCCCCGGCAAGCCACTTAAGGAGTGCATGATGCAACCAAAAATATTTGCTCGAACCGCGATTGCGACGGCTGTCGTCGCGGCAATGGGTGCGGGTGTGTTCACCGCCGGTCACTGGTTTCCGCAGGAGGCAAGCGCCGCCGCACCGCTCACCGCGTCAAGCATATTGACAGCGAATGCGCCGCTTCCCGACTTCACCGGCATCGTCGAGCGCAACGGTCCTGCCGTAGTCAACATCAGCGTCACCCATGCCGGCAAAACCGCAGCGAACATGCCGCAGTTCGAGGGCATGGATCCGGACAGCCCGTGCTATGAATTTTTCCGCCAGTTCCGCGGCGCCGTGCCGCATGGCGGTCAGCCGGATCGCGGAATCGAGCACGGCCAGGGATCCGGCTTCATCGTAAGTTCAGACGGCGTCATTCTGACCA
>QYQC01000241.1 GCA_007280315.1 Betaproteobacteria bacterium
GATTGTTCCTGCTGGTGCTTGTGCTGACTGGCTTTATCGGCAGCGTGACCGGCTGAGGCGACACTTGGCTGACGGGTGGCGGCTGACTATATTTTCGGCGACTAACGGAATAGAATGTGAATGCGCGCGGATGGAGCCGGATTTTAGGCATGTCCCGGCCAGCAAGCCCGAAAATATTTGCCGAACCGCCAATCTTCGAGACAAACAATGAAAAAACCTATCCTGTGCGTTATTGTGCTGTCGATCGCGTTAGCGGGCTGCTCGGATAAGCCCCAACCCAGCGCAAAACTGCCACAAGCCGATGCCGCCGCAGGAAAAATCATTGCGGATCGCGATTGCAAAGCATGTCACGGCCTCGATGGCAAGGGCGTCGCGCCGGCAATTCCGAACCTGGCAGGGCAACGGGAGCGATATCTGTTCAATTCTCTGAAAGAGTATAAAGACGGCCGGCGATCCCATGCCGCGCTGAAGAATATGACCAACAACATGAGCGAAGCGGACTTGCGCAATCTCGCCGCACACTTTTCCCGGCTTGCTCCGATTGCAAGTGTCGAAACGGCCGACGTCAAGCACTCGTCTCCTTATGAACAAGGCAAGGTCGCTGCCGCCGCCTGCGCCAAGTGTCATGGCGAAGACGGCAACAGCAAGATTCCCGGCACGCCCAGTCTGGCAGGCCAGCAACCGCATTACCTGGTTGCGGCGATTCAGGAGTACCACCAGGGGGACCGCGCCAAGGGAGCGATGAAATCGAGCTTGCGCGAATCGGACAAGCTTGAACTGGAAAGCATGGCCTTGTATTTCGCTTCGCAAAAACCGATCAAGCGCGCGGAAGCGACCTTCGGCGATCCGAAGGCCGGCGAGCCGGGGAGCGCCATGTGCGGTGGTTGCCACGGTGCGCATGGCGTGAGTGTCGATGCAGCGACTCCCAGCCTCGCGGGTCAGGACGCAGAATACCTGATGAAGGCAACCAAGGCCTACCGCACGACGCGCAAGAATTGGGGAATGCAGCGCTATGTCGCCGGCCTGGGTGACAAGGACATCGAAAATATCGTAGCCTATTACGCAGCGCAAACGCCCAAGGCCGCCGACCAGGTGCCGACCTCCACCCAGGAACTGGCGGCGAAATGCGATCGCTGCCACGACCAGGACGCCACGCCCACCATGGCGGCACCCAAGATGAAAGGACAGGACAAGGATTACCTGGTGATGGCGCTGCGAGCCTATCGTGACGACAAGCGTGAAAGCTCAACCATGCACAGGATGAGCTTCCCCTACAGCAACGCGATCATAGAGAGTCTGGCATCCTGGTACGCTGGCCAGCCGGCAAAATAAGCGCCGGCTCACATAGGACCGGTACTCGCCGCATCCAATCTAATTCCACTTGCGGCGCAACCCAGGTGCAGGCGCGCATCGCGCGGCGCTCGGTGCCTAGCGCGCGCCGGATGCGGGCAACTGTCCGGCCATGCACTTACGGTGCGCGGCGCGCGTGGTCTTGTCCTTGCAAGCGTCCAACGCGGCGTTGTGTGCTTCGCAACGCTCCTGGTTGCGCGCCTTGGTGCAGTCGCGCTGCTTGGGCGGCGCGACCGAGGCGGCTGGCGCAGGCCGGCGCATGCATTCGCGCCACTCGTCGTCGGTCTTGTTCTTGCACGCGGCGATGTCCTTGTTGAGGGCTTCGCAGCGGGTCTTGTCCTTCGCCCTGGCGCAGTCCATCGGATAAGCGACCGGACTTTTTCCCGGATCGCCATAGGCCGGTACCGCGTCGGCAGTGCTGACAAACGCCGCGGTCGTGGCTGCCGCGAGCAATACGGAAATGGATGATTTCATCGGCTGTCCTTCCAAAGAAAGTCCCGTCGCTGCAGCGCAGGCTGGTACCGAAGTGTTCTCTCCAAGCAGCGGCAAGGTGCAGGTCCAAGTTACGCCAACACTCCAGCACCGGTTTGATTTTGGTCAAATTTAAGCCGACTACAGCCTGGCCGCTCTCCCCGTTTTCACCAATCCGGTACACGCTTCAGTAGCTGTCCGAATTGGCGCCCGCTAAGCAAACAGCCCGGACATAGCCGGGCTGTTTGAGCTTGCGTCGCTCACGCGACTGTTGGTTCGGGGCGACCGTCAGCCGATAACCACGCTTTCGTCTTCGCCCCGTTTCAGCACTGCTGACGGGGTTTTGCCGATCCACATCTGATACATCGATATGAACCACATCGTGGCGAAACTCAATCCCATCAAACCTCCCGCGGCCATCGTCACCCAGGCAAACGGGTGGTACACCTTGACCAGGTACCACGAACTGATGTCGACCGCCTCGCACACGAGCGGCAGTCCCATGACCAGATACTTGAACCACAGCGGCCGCACGTAGGCATGGCTGAAGACGATACCCACTATAAAGAAGATAAACGTCATCCCGAACAGGTGGATGTGCGAAACACGCACCAGCGTGTAGATGTCAGTTCCGGTGTCCTGCTCGGTCACTTTCTTGATGTTATCGTATCCGCCAAGGTTTGCCAGGTGCGGGTTGCTGCCGTCATGGCAGGACATGCAGCGCTTGTCGATGGTTGGTCGGATGAAGGTTTCGTAGGTCGGACGGTCCGCACCCTTCTGCGCCCAGTTCACCAGCGCGCCGGCCTCCTCCGCCGGCAGCATGCTCGACATCGGCCCGCGCAGGGCAGACTCAAGTCTCGAGCCCTTGCCGCTGCCGGCGTAGGCAATGACCAGATCCTCGTAGGAGAGACCGGGCTTTCCATCGCGCCCGGAGTAGACGTGCACCAGGTACAGCATGCCGAACAGGTAACCCATGCCGAGTATGCATAACGCGCCCGTATACAGGATGCGCATGCTGAATGGCAGTTCCGAATAGTGGTTATAGAGCCGGTGCAGCGGGGCGACGCTCATGATGGTTTCCTTTGACTTTTTTGCGGAACCGTCGCGCCAGGCGATGTTCTGGCGCGGCAAGCCCTTCCCTGAAAACTGGTACAGCGGTTGTCCGTTTCCGGCCGGCGCGCCACGATCGCCGGGCTGCCGTCTTCAATACCGACTTTCACTTCGAGGGTAGCGGCACGTATACGACTGCCCGCGCCTTCTGCCGCGCGTAATGCGCAGCGAGCGCGCCGACATCGGCTTCGCTCAGCCCGTCGAGCATGGCGCTCATCGCCGTGCTCCTGCGTTCGCCCTTCTGGTATGCGCGCATTACCCGCTCCAGATATTCCGGACGTTGCGCGGCCAGCGCCGGCGAGTGCGGGTCGGTGCTGTTGCCGCCGACGCCGTGGCAGCGATCGCAGCGCTGTGCCATTTCATCCGTCGTGAGCGGTTTGCGCACCTTGGGCGCTTGCGGCGTCTGATTCGCGTAGAACGCGGCAAGGTCCTTGATCGCACCATCGTCGACGGAAGCGGCCGGCGCCTTCATCGCCGCATCGCTGCGCGAGCCGTCCTTGTAGGCCTTCATCGCCTCGATGAAATACTGCGCGTCCTGGCCGGCGAGACTGGGCGCCGTGCCCGTGCTCGCCCCACCCTCGCCGTGGCACCCGGAGCAGGCCACGGCTGCACTCTTACCCTTCGTCTGATTGCCCGGCGAAGGCGTTTTCGCCTTGGCCGGCTTCTGCAGCGCGTAGAACAGCGCGATGTTGTCGAGTTCGGCATCAGTGACCGCCGAGACCAGTGTCTTCATCATGTCGTGCTTGCGCTGGCCGGCCTTGTAGGCCTTGACCGCGTCAACGAGGTATTTCGGGTCAAGCCCGACCAGATTCGGCATGCCCGGCGTGCTGCTGATTCCGTTCTCGCCATGGCAGCCGGCGCAACCGGACGCAGCAGCCTTGCCCGCGCTCAGCGGATCGGGTTTGGCCGACCCGCCCTTTGCGCTCGAAACGGCCACCGGCTGCGCCGGATCCTGGTTGGCATAGTACGCAGACACCTTGACCAGAGCGTCATCGCTCAGGAATTTTACCGCGTTGTTCATCGGCGTATTTCCGCGTCCGCCGACTTGATAAACACGCAGTTCGTTGTAGAGGTAGCCCGGGCGCTGGCCGGCGATATTGGGCATGTCCTTGTCCTTGGCCTTCGCCACGCCGTTCAGCGTGTGGCAGCTGGCACAGGACGCTTCGGCTACGCGCTTGCCCTCGGCGACATCCTGCGGTGTCGCGAATGCGGCGCGCAGTCCACCGCCCGAATCCGGCGCGGCGCCGAGTGCGGCGCCCGCGACGACGACCCCAGCGATCAAGGTGCCTGTCGCCAGACCAGTGGAAACAAAAAACCGTGCACTTCGTTTCATCAACATGCCCTCGAACGACTATACAAACCCGCAACACCCCACGCCCGCGAGACCGATCATCGCTGGAATTCACCACTTCGAAACGGGGGTTAAGTCTAACGGTCCGCGCCTAATGTTTTTCCAGTCAGCACAGTCGAGAATTTTAACATGATCCGGCAATTTTCACAGTAAGAACGAATGCTGCGAACGCGCAGGCGACAGGCTATTTTTGGGTGTCCGGCCGCGCACCGCGCACAGCCAGCATCGCTGCTTCCATGCGGCTGCGCACGTGCAGTTTCTCCAGGATATTGGTGATGTAGTGCTTGATGGTTTTCTCGGACAGGTGCAGGCGTTCGCCGATCTCGCGGTTGGTCAGGCCCTGCACCACGAGCTTGAGGATTTCGGACTCGCGCTCGGTCAAACCCTCCAGCGGATCGTGCGGCGCCGGGCTTCGGGTGAGCGTGACCAGGATGCCGGCGGCCAGCGACGGCGTGACGTACACCTCGCCCTGGGCCACCGAGCGCACCACGCGCGCAAGTTCGTGCGCCGAGACGCCCTTGAGCACATAGGCGCGGGCGCCTGCCTTGAACGATGCGAGCAGCTTGTCCTCGTCCTCCAGGACGGTGAGCATGATCACCCTGGTGGCGGGACAGGCGGTCCTGATCTTGTCGGCGGTCACGATACCGCCCCAGCCCGGCATGCCGATGTCCAGCATCACCACATCGGGGGCGAGATCGCAGGCCATGCGCAGGGCGTCCTCACCGCTTGAGGCCTGCCCCACGACATCGATGTCCGGTTGCGCGGCGAGGGAATGCACCACGCCTTCGCGAAACAGCGGATGATCATCGGCGACGAGGATGCTGATGCTCTCAGCCATCGCCGTACGCCAACTGCGTCAGCGGCAGCGACGCGCGCACCACGGCGCCCTGCCCCTGGGCGCTGCGCACTTCGAAGTTGCCGCCCAGGAGTTCGACCCGCTCGCGCATCCAGTCGAGGCCGAAATGACCATCCGCCTTGAGCGCCTTCGGGTCGAAACCGGGACCGTCGTCGGCCACTTCGACGCTCACCTCGCCGCCGGCGCCGGTCACCGCGACGCGCTGATTGCGGCCGCCGCCGTGGCGAAAACCGTTTGCCAGCGATTCCTGCAGCACTCTGAACAAGGTAATTCTCACCGGCAACGGCGCCGTTTCCGGGGCGTTGCTGAGCGTGAGCGGTACGGTTACCCCGGTCTTGCGCCGGTGGTCGTCGGCGGCGCGCTGCAGCGTCTCGACCAGGGACAGCTGTTCGATTTCTGGCAATTGCAACCCGCGCAGAATGGCGCGCAGGTCGCTGAGCGCGGATTGCAGCGCAATGTGCACCGTGCGAAATTCCTCACTCACGCTGCTTCCCCGCCCGACCGAATGTTCGCAGCTGCCGCAGGCGTCGCTGAGTGCCTCGATGCGCATCGACGCCAGCGCGAGTCCCTGGCCCGGACCATCGTGCAGGTCGGTGGCAATATTGCGCAGGAACTGTTCGTTCAACGCCATGGTGCGCGCTGCAGCCCGATTCACCCTGTCGTGCAAGTGCTCGTTCTGCGCGAGCAGCGCCGTGAGCTGCGCGACTTTTTCGTTGAGTTCGCGCTGCGTCGCCGTGATGGTGTCGTTGGCAGCGCGCACGAGAGTTGCAAGCAGCACCAGGATCGCCAGTGTGATCGCGCCGTGCACGCCCCAGCTGCGCAGCTGCGCCGCACGCACGCTCTGCTCCAGGCCCTCGGCCGTGTTGAAGAAACCCGCCACCGCCAGCACCGAGCGGTCGCGTTCGGAGCGCAGCGGCGTGTAAGTCTCGATCAGGCGCGACCAGCGGTCGTCCTTGAACAGGTTCTCCAGTTCGGCCTTTTCCACGACGCGCGAGCGCACCTCGCCGGCGAACGCCGACGCCAGCGGCCGTTCCATCGCATACACCTTCCCTACCTCGGCCGGGTTGGCGCTGTCGTAGATGATGCGGCCGTTGCGCCCCCAGATCTTGAGCGCCACGATGTGTTCGCCCAGATGCGTTCCCGAGAGCAGGCGGTCGAGCGCGATGCGGTCGGCGTCATCGAGGTGCTCGTTCCCGGCCAGCGATTGGACATGGGGCGAAATTGCCCCGTCCAGATACATATTGGTGACCACGCCAGTGCCGCTGATGACGCCGGATTCGATCTGCCGGCCCACCCAGGTACCGATAAGCGCCATTCCGCCCAAAAGTATCACGAACCCGATGAGCAGAAATCGGTGGACGAGGCTGAGCCTGGAAAACGCGTTCATGGCGATGCAAGTCTAGCGCAACAGCGTATCAGGCGCGGCGCGGCGCCGCCAGCGTCGATGGTCTCAGACCAAGGTCGCTCGGCGCCCCATGAAATCGCGCCCTGAGTCCGTTGCGACGCGGCGCGCGATTGAGCATCATCTGCTGCAAGGTAAAGAACAAGCGCCATGTCTACGCGATCTCCAAAAATACCGGGCCTGCCGATTCGCAAAGTAATGTTGGTTGCGATTGTTGCGCTCTCGCCCGGCGCCATGGTGCCGGCGGCTGCATCAGGCGACAGGCCGAGCGTATACGGCGCGATATTGCAGGATCACGGCCAGGCCGCGCCGGAAATTTCAACGGACGAATTGAAGGTGGTCCTGGCCTCTGGAAGCGCCATCGTGTTTGACGCACGCCCCAGGAACGAATACGCGGTCGCGCATATCCCCGGCAGCGTCAACCTGGACGAGACGAAGCTCGGTCGCTTCACCCAGACCTACGGCGACCTGGCGGCGGCGATAGTCGTCTATTCCAACGGGCCGTTCTGCGACCTGGCCAGAATCAAATCCGATGAACTGGTGCGCCTGGGCTATTCCAGGGTGAGCCGCTACCAACTCGGCCTGCCGGTGTGGCGCCTGCTGGGCAATGCCGCGGAAACCAGTCTGCAGGGATTTCGCGAAGTGTTCCGCTCGGGCAACGCGGTCATCGTGGACGTGCGCAGACGCGACGAATACGCCGCCGGCACCATACCGACCGCGCAGAGCATTCGAGCCGGCGAGGCGAGCCTGGCCAAGGAAGACCGCCGCCTGCGCTATCTCGATCCGAATACGCGGATTGTCGTGTTTGCCGACAGCGCTCGCGAAGCGCGCGGCGTGGCCGAGGAGATTTCGCGCAATGCATTTCCAAACAGCAGCTATTTCGGCGGAACCTATCAGGACTTGAAGCGCGAGAAATTCTTCGTCGAACGCAAGCCATCTCCCAATTTCCTTGACGGTCTCACCCGGTGATTTGAAAGGCAACCATGCCAAAACATATCGTTCGCTTGATCCTCATTCTAGTCGCCGTGCTCGCCGTGGCAGCGATCGCCAAACCGATACTCACGGTCGATTCGTTTTACCGCTTCGGTCACTACCGCGCCAACTCGGTGCCGGAGATCGCCGCGCAGGAACCGGTGTATCAGACGCCGCGCTACTGTTACGGCTGCCACACCGAGCGCCGCGCGCAATGGTCGGCCGGCAGCCACAAGACGGTCACTTGCGAGGTGTGCCATGGTCCGGCGACGGGTCATCCCCAGAGCGGCAAGCTGCCCATCCCCACCGACGCGGTAAAGTTGTGCACCCTGTGCCACGAGGCCATGCCGGGACGACCCAAATCCCAGCCGCAAATCCAGGTGGCCGAGCATTCCGGCGGACAGCAGTGCACGGTCTGCCACAACCCGCATTCGCCCAAGATTTCCTCGGCTGCGACCAAGGTGAGCGGCGACGCCGCAGCGGGCAAGCAGCGTGCAGCCGCTTGCGCCAGCTGCCACGGCGCCGCGGGAATCAGTCCGAACGAATCCTGGCCGAGCCTTGCCGGGCAGAGCGCGCCCTATCTGGTGCGGATACTCAGCGCGTACAAGTCGGGCGACCAGACCGATCCGATCATGACCCCGCTGGCGAAGGAACTGAGCGCCACAGACATTCAGAATCTTGCCGCGTTCTACGCCCGCCTGAGTTGCAAATCGGCGGACGGTTCCAAATCTGGCGGTGATGCCGCCGCGGGCAAGGCGCTGGCAAAGAACTGCGCTGCCTGTCACGGCGAGACCGGCAGCGGCGGCAATCCGGCATGGCCGAAATTGGCGGCGCAAAAGCCCGGCTACCTGGTGAACGTGCTCAAGGCATTCCGGGCCGGCCTGCGCAAGGATCCGATGATGGCGGGCGTCGCCCGCGGCCTGAGCGACACCGACATCGCGAATCTCGCTGCCTTCTATGCGGCACAGAACTGTCAGTCGACCAAGTAAGGGAAGGTGAAACCATGACCAAAGAATCCAAACCCACGCTGGCCGCACGGCGCGCATTTCTGACCAAGCTCGGCGGCGCCGCGACCTGCGCCGCGGCGGGAGCCGCGGCGCTGGCGGCCATACCGGGCGCGTCGGCAAAGACGGAGCCGGCAGCGGATGGCGCCGCCTTTCCCACCAAAGATTACGACTGGACCAAGCACCAGTGGGGCTTCGGCGTCGACGCGACGAAATGCATCGGCTGCCTGCGCTGCGTCGAGGCGTGCAAGCGCGAAAACGACGTCCCCGCCAATGCGCACCAGTTCCGCACCTGGGTTGAGCGCTACGTTCACCTGGAGGGGGACGACGAAGTGCACATAGACAGCCAGCAGGATCCGGTGAACATCGAAGCCTCCGGCTCGGAGAAGACCTTCCGCTTTGCCAACCGTTACAAGGATGCCAAGGTGTACAAGGCGTTCTTCGTGCCCAAGCTGTGCAATCACTGCACCCATCCGGCCTGCGTGCAGGTGTGCCCGACCGGCGCTACCTACCGCACCGAGGACGGCGTAGTGCTGATCGACCACGGCTATTGCATCGGCTGCAGATACTGCGTCCAGGCCTGCCCCTACGGCGCGCGTTACTTCAACGAGGAACAGGGCGTGTCGGACAAGTGCACCTGGTGCTATCACCGCATCACCAAAGGCCTGCAGCCGGCCTGCGTCGAGGTGTGTCCGGTCGGCGCGCGAATTTTCGGCGATCAGAGGGACAAGGAAAGCCCGATCAGTCTGTTCATACGCAACAACCGCGTGCAGGTGCTCAGGCCCGAGACGGGTAATGCCCCGAACGTTTTCTATGTTGGCATCGACAAAGAGGTGAACTAATGGAACCGGTCATTCATTTCGCCCCTTACACGGGCTGGGTCTATCCGAACGAAACCGTGTTCGAATGGTCGGTGCTGATCGCCGTCTATCCGTATCTCACCGGACTGGTCGCCGGTGCGTTCACGGTTTCGAGTCTGTACCAGGTGTTTGGCTTTGAGCGCCTGAAGCCGGTCGCGCACATGGCGTTGCTGACCTCGCTCAGTTTCATGATTTTCGTGCCCACGCCGCTGCTGCTGCACCTCGGGCACCCGGAGCGCGCATTCAATTCCACCATTACCCCGCACCTGACCTCGGCCATGGCCATGTTCGGCTTCTTCGCCAGCTTCTATGTCGCGCTGCTGATTCTCGAAGGCTGGTTTGCGTACCGGCCGTTCATCGTGGCGCAGGCGCAAAAGCGGACGGATCTCCTGGGCCGTTTCTATCGCCTGCTGACGCTGGGTTCCTACGACGTGTCGGAGCATGCGATGCGCTACGACCGGAAATGGATATTCGCGCTTGCGGTCATCGGCATTCCCGCGGCGCACGGTCTGCACGGTTATGTCGGCTTCATGTACGGTTCGCTCAAGTCGCGCGAATGGTGGTCTTCGGATTTAATGCCGGTCATTTTTCTGTTCTCTGCGATCATTTCCGGCGTTTCTCTGCTCGCGGTGCTCTACGTCGCCACGTGCAAGATGCGCAAGATAGCGGTGGATCTGGGCTGCCTCAAAGGGCTGGCGTATACGATCTGGGCCTTCATCATGGTGGCGCTGGTGCTGGAGGGTCTGGAATTCGCCAACATCGTCTATAAGGGGCGCGAGGGCGTGGACATGATCATGCAATACGTCACCGGTCCCCTGCTGGTTCCCTACTTTGTCCTGCAGTTCGGCATCGGCGCCATCACGCCATTCCTGTGGCTTTCGTACATGATCTGGCGCGGCACGAGCGGCAAGGCGTTGATCGTAGGCGTGACCATATGCGCCTGCCTGGTCCTGTTCTCGGTGTTCATGATGCGCTGGAACGTGGTCATCGGCGGGCAGGAAATCTCCAAGACCGGCAAAGGTTTGCTGAGTTATCACATGCCGTTCTGGGGCAAGGAGGGCGCGTTCATGGCGATAGCGCTGACCCTGGCACCGCTCGGCCTGCTCTATGTGTTGACGCGCCTGTTTCCGCCGTGGTCGGACGCGGCAACGCACGCGCACTCCTGAACTCCCTTGATTTGGCGGAAGCGCAACATGACTGCCGGATCAACCGGTGTTGCTTCTGCAGGCAGCTGTGTTCGATTGACAATGCAATATCAACTTGAAAGGAAGGCAAAATGAAAAAAGCGATGATCCTGGCCGGAGCCGTTGCGGCACTGGCGCTGGGCGGGCAGGTTGCGGCGGCCGACGGCAAGGCGGTATTCGAAAAAACCTGCAAGGGCTGCCATACTGCGATGAAGCCGAAGATGGGCGACAAGACCGCCTGGGCGCCGCTGATCGCACAGGGCGCGGACGCATTGACCGCAGCCGTCATGAAAGGCATGAAGCCGATGCCGCCCAAGGGCGGAGCGAAGGACGAAGCCGATGTCAAGGCTGCGGTCGAATACATGATCAGCCAAAACAAATAGCACCCGGCCGCGCCGAGATGGCCGCCGCCGTGCGCGGGGGTGGTCCGCCGCGGCGCCCAGCCCTCTTCGGAGCAAGCCGCTCGCCGCAGGTTTCCGCTATATTGTTATGCACGCAACGGCGCTTGGGCGGGCATGGTCAGACATCTCCAGATTTTCGGCCTGGTGCAAGGGGTGGGCTTTCGCTACCACTTCATGGCGCAGGCCCAGGGGTTGGGCTTGGCGGGCTGGGTGCGCAACCGCCGCGGCGGCAGCGTCGAAGCCATGGTTGCGGGTGCGCCCGAAGCGGTGGAAGCGCTGATTGCCTGGGCACGGCGAGGTCCTGCGGCGGCGAGCGTTGAGCGGGTCGACGTCACCGACGCCGAGGGCACGTTCTCCGGTTTCGAATTGCGGCCGATCGAATGAGCGTTGATAACAAAATAAAGCGACGCGCTCAGGCGTTGCGCTCAGGGATAGATCACCTGCACGTTTTCGGGACGCAGCCATTCCCGCAGTGACTGCATCAGGCCGTCCTCCGGCCGCACACGCCATTCCTCGCCCAGGCGCATTTCGCAGCTGGCGGCGCCGTTGTCGTATGACACGCTCACCAGGCAGCCGCCTTTGCAATAAGGGGCGAGCAGGTCGCGCAGGCGCGCGGCGGCGGCCGAGCCCGAGCGGCTCGCCTCGCCGTTGATCGACAGTCGAATGCCTTTGGCAAAATGGCCGCGCGCTGCCGCCAGGTCGTAAATCCTGTCACCGATGATGCGCATGAAGCTGACGTCGCCCTCCTCGCCCGCGGCTGCCCGACGCACGGTTTTCACCTTGGCCTCTATTACCAGCAGGTTATCCTCCTTGCACAGGTCCCGGTACTGGTCGAACACTTCGCTGTAGATGGTGACTTCCTGCGTGGCGCTGCCGTCGCTCAGATTCAGGATCACCATGCGCCCGCTTTGCGTGCGCTGGATGCGCACCGATTCGACCACGCCGGCGATGAGCTGGCTCTTTTGCTGGTAGTCGCCGTTGGCGCCGGGCTGCAGGTTCTTCAGCGAACCGCGCACGAAGCGCTGAACCTCGGCGCGATAGGCGCTGAAAGGATGTCCAGAAAGATAGAAACCAAGGCTCGCCTTTTCCTCCTTCAGCACCCGCCCCTCGTCCCAGCGCTCGGCGCCGATCAGCGCCGGGCGCTCATCTCCCGCGTCACCCGCTTCGCCGAACAGGCTGACCTGCTGGGCGTTGCGCTCGCGCTGCTCCGCCGCCTCGAGCGCGATGCCGACCGACGCGAACAGCCGCGCGCGCTCGGGGTCGATGCAATCGAACGCGCCCGCGCGCACCAGCGCCTCGATCACGCGGCGGTTGACCACGCGCTTGTCGATGCGCTCGCAGAAATCGAACAGGTCGCGAAACGGACCGCCCTGCCCGCGCGCGCTTACGACCGCGCCGATGGCGGACGCGCCCGTGCCTTTCACCGCGCCCAGGCCATAGCGGATACTTTTCTCGTCCACCGGGACGAAGCGGTAATCACCGCTATTGACGTCGGGCGGCAGCATCTTCAATCCGCTTGCCGCGGCGTCGGCGTAGATGGCGTGCACCTTGTCGGTATCGTCCATGACCGCCGACAGGTTGGCCGCCATGAATTCGGACGGAAAATGCGCTTTCAGGTAAGCCGTCTGGCAGGCCACCAGCGCGTAGGCGGCAGCATGCGACTTGTTGAAGCCGTAGCCGGCGAATTTTTGCATCAAATCGAATAGTTCCTTCGCCCTCCTCTTGTCCAATCCGTTCTTTTCCGCGCCGGCGACGAAGATGTCGCCCTGCTGGTCCATTTCCTCCTGGTTCTTCTTGCCCATCGCGCGGCGCAGCAGATCGGCGCTACCGAGGCTATAGCCGCCGATCACCTGCGCGATCTGCATCACCTGTTCCTGGTAAATCATGATGCCGCAGGTCGAGCCGAGGATCGGCTGCAGGCGTGCATCCATGTATTCGACGCGTTGCCTGCCCTGCTTGCGCTCGATGTAATCCGGGATCAGGTCCATCGGCCCGGGGCGGTACAGCGCCACCAGGGCGATGATGTCCTCGAAGCGGTCGGGCCGCGCCTGTTTCAGCAGGTCACGCATGCCGCGCGATTCAAACTGGAACACGGCGGTGGTATTGGCGCTGGCGAAAATCCTGTAGATCGCGGGATCATCCAGCGGAATCGCCTCCGGCGAAAAATCCGGGTGCCGTTCTCCATACTGCCGGCCGCGGATGTGGCGCATGGTCCAGTCGAGGATGGTGAGCGTGGTCAGCCCGAGAAAATCGAATTTCACCAGGCCGACGGCCTCGACATCCTTCATGTCGAACTGCGACACCACGCTCTCCGCGCCCTGCGCCGTGTACAACGGGCAGAAATCGGTGAGCTTGCCCGGCGCTATCAGCACGCCGCCTGCGTGCATGCCGACGTTGCGCGTCAGGCCCTCGAGTTGTCCGGCAAGCGCGAGCAGCTCGCGCGTTTCCTCGTCGCTTTGCTCGCGCTCCGCCAGGCGTGGTTCCATTTCGCGCGCCAGCGCGAGGGTAATCAATTTGCCCGGAGCGAACGGGATCAGCTTGGCCAGTTCGTCGGTGCGGCCGTAGTTCCATTCCATCACCCGGCCCACGTCGCGTACCACCGCCTTTGCCGCCATGGTGCCGAAGGTGGCGATCTGCGACACCGACTGCGCGCCATATTTTTTCTTTACATATTCGATCACCCGGTCGCGCCCGTCCTGGCAGAAGTCGATGTCGAAGTCGGGCATCGATACCCGCTCCGGGTTGAGGAAGCGCTCGAACAAGAGATCGTAGCGCAACGGGTCAAGATCGGTGATGCCCAGGGAATAGGCGACCAGCGAACCGGCGCCCGAGCCGCGTCCCGGGCCAACCGGCACGGCGTTAGCCTTGGCCCAACTGATGAAGTCGGCAACGATCAGAAAGTAGCCGGAGTAGCCCATCTGGGAAATGGTCTTGATTTCGAAATCCAGGCGCGCGCGGTACTCCGGTTGCCGTCGTTCGCGCACAAGTGCATCGGGGAAAAGTTTTTCCAGGCGCTGCGCGAGCCCCTGCCCGGCCTGCTGCGCCAGATAGTGTTCCAGGCTCACCCCCGCCGGCGTCGGAAACGGCGGTAGTTTGCTCTTGCCCAGTTCCAGCACCAGACTGCAGCGGCGCGCGATTTCCACGCTGTTGGCGAGCGCCTCCGGAATATCGGCAAACAGTTCCGCCATTTCCGCCTGCGTCTTGAAATAGCTATCGGGCGAGAATACGCGCGGCCGCCGCTGGTCGGCGAGTACATAGCCCTCGGCGATGCACACGCGCGCCTCATGCGCGAGAAACTCCTCGGGTTTGAGGAACTGCACCGGGTGGGTCGCCACCACCGGCAGTTTGAGCCGGGCGGCGAGCGCAAGCGCGTGCTGAATGTAATACTCGGTGGAGGCGGCGCCGGCGCGCTGCAACTCGATGTAGAAGCGCCGCGGAAACAATTGCGCCCACTCCCGCGCAAGTAGCTCGGCCTGGGCGTTGTTGTCCTGCGCCAGCGCGATGCCTACCTCCCCGGACTGCGCGCCGGAGAGCGCAATCAACCCGTCGGCACCCTCGCCACGCAGCCAATCCTTGCGAATCTCGGCGCGACCGCGCACCTGATTCTCCAGCCAGGCCCGGGTGAGCAGCTCGGACAAGCGCAGGAATCCTTTGCGGTTGCAGCACAGCAGCAGCAGTCGCGACGGTTTTTCACGCTCGGCTTCGTTGCTGATCCAGACATCGCAGCCGATGACCGGTTTCACTCCCTGCCCGCGCGCTGCCTTGTAGAACTTCACCATGCCGAACAGGTTTGCCAGGTCGGTGATCGCCAGCGCCGGCATGCCGTCCTCTGCCGCGCGCGCCACTGCCGCATCGATGCGCACGATGCCGTCGATAACGGTGAATTCGCTGTGCAGGCGTAGATGGACGAAGGTGGGAGTCATGGGATGCACTGGACTGGGTCACTGAAATTTTACCACCGGCATATTGGCCGGCAGGACGTTCGAGGGAAATCAACGGCCTGCGACCTCGCTCGGTCCCGGTGGTGCCGCAACGAGCCGGCGTCCGTCAGCGCGCCCGCCACCCTCTTGTATAATTGCGGCCCCGCTGCGCCAGTCTGCCGGCGCGAAGATTTTATGAATATCCTCAACATTGCCGCCTACCGATTTGTCGCCCTGGACGACCCGGCGCAGCTACGCAGTGCGCTAACGGAACGCGCTGAAGTGCTGGGGCTCAAGGGCACCATCCTACTCGCCGCCGAGGGCATCAACCTGATCCTTGCCGGCGCGGCCGCGGACGTAGAGGATTTTTTGCGGGCGCTGTGCGCGGACGCGCGCTTCGCCACAATTGAGGTCAAACGCAGCTGGTCAACCGAGCAGTCGTTCAAGCGTCTGCTGGTGAAAGTCAAACGCGAAATCGTCTCCATGCGGCGTCCGGAAATCAACCCGTGCAAGGTGTCGGCGCCGCGACTCGCGCCGCAGGAGCTCAAGCGCTGGCTGGACCAAGGACGGGACGTCGTGCTGCTCGATACGCGCAACCAGTTCGAGGTGGAACTGGGATCGTTCGACAACGCGCTGGCGCTTGGACTGAAGTCATTCGGTGATTTCCCCGGCGCGACACCGGCGTTGCCTGATGCGTTGAAGGAACGGCCCATAGTCACTTTTTGCACCGGCGGCATACGCTGCGAGAAAGCCGCGCCCTGGCTGATCACTCAGGGATTTCGCCAGGTCTATCAATTGGACGGCGGCATCCTGAATTACTTTACACAGTGCGGCGGCGCGCATTTTCACGGCGCGTGCTTCGTATTTGACCAGCGCATAGCCCTGGACGCAGCCTTGCGTCCGTTTAGCGTCACCCATGCTGGGCCGGGACCAGTCGCATGAGCGTCGCCGATTCGCCCCACAAATCACTCGCTATCGCCGCGTTGCTGCTAGGTGCTGCGGCGATCGCCTTTGCACCGATTTTCGTGCGCCTGTCGGACACCGGGCCGACCGCGAGCGCCTTCTGGCGCGTGGCGCTGGCGACGCTGCCGCTGTGGCTGTGGATGCGCCTGACGCTGCGAAAGGAAATCGCTGCACGCCTGCCGTGGAAACCGTTGGTCATCGCCGGACTGTGCTTTGCCGGCGACCTCGGCGCCTGGCATGTGTCCATCATGTATACCTCGGTTGCCAACTCGACCCTGGAAGCGAATTTCGCGCCGATTTTCGTGACCATGGGCGCCTGGCTGCTGTTTCGCCAGCGCGTGTCGCGCCTGTTCCTGATCGCGCTGGCCGTGACGCTCGGCGGTGCCACGCTACTGGTCGGTCCCAATTTCGCGCTCGGCGGCCGCGCGCTGCTCGGCGATGCGCTGGGCGTGCTCACAGCAGTGTTCTACGCCGGCTACATGCTGGCGATCAAGTCAGCCAGCGAACGCACATCGACCGCCGGCATCATGGCGGTCAGCACCAGCGTCGCCGCCATCGTCCTGCTTCCCTACGCCCTTGTCACCGCCGACGTCTTCCTGCCGCAGTCGGCGTCGGGCTGGCTGGTCCTGATCGGTCTTGCGCTCGTCGCTCATGTCGGCGGACAAAGCCTGATTGCCTACGGCTTCGCGCATCTGCCGGCGTCCTTCTCCGCGGTGAGCTTGTTGCTGCAGCCGGTGCTGGCCGCGATCTACGCCTGGGCACTGCTGGGCGAAGCCGTCGGGCCGGTGCAACTGCTGGGAGGGGTGGTGGTGCTAGCCGGGATCTATCTGGCCAAGCGCGGCAGCTAGCGCCGGTACCGCTACATGAAGAACACGGCGCCGCGGTAGTCGGTGAAATAGCGCGGCGCGCGACGCTCGATAAGCACTTCCTTCACTGGCGCATCCTGCTGCGGGGCCGCACCGCCGGCATGCTGCGCCAGTGCGACAACGATAACCGCGGGCGCGGACCGCAGTGCGCGGCGGAGGTTCGCTGATTCTGCTTTCAATCGGCTGCCTTCGCCTGCGTAGTCGGCGCGTGACACCTCGGTCGCGACCATTTCCGCCGGCGGCTCGGCGGCGGCGAATGCGAGCGCTGTCGGCTGCGCGCGGCGCATGGCGGTCATTTCGGCAGGTGGTTCAGCAGACGCAAACGCCAGCATCGTCGGTTGCGGACTGCGTGTCGCTACCATTTCGGCCGGCGGCTCGGCGGCTGCGAATGCGAGCACGGTCGGCTGC
>QYQC01000153.1 GCA_007280315.1 Betaproteobacteria bacterium
CACACATTGCTTATTATGGCGCAAATTCCCTGTTCTGCGGCGATACGCTGTTCGCCTGCGGCTGCGGGCGGCTGTTCGAGGGCACGGCACAGCAAATGTCCGATTCGCTGGCCAAGCTGGCGGCCCTGCCGGATGCGACGTTGGTCTACAGCGGTCATGAATACACGCTGGCTAACATCGACTTCGCGCGTGCGGTGGAGCCCGACAATGCAGATCTGGTGGAGCGCGCCGCAAGCGACGCCAAGAAGCGCGCAAGCGAGTTGCCAACGCTTCCCTCCACTATAGGACGCGAAAAGAAGACCAACCCATTCCTGCGTTGTCTGCAGCCGGCTGTGATCGCGTCGGCCAACAAATACCTGGGCGCGCGCGTGAGCGATCCGGTGCAGGTGTTCGCCGCCATCCGAAAATGGAAGAACGAGGCCTGATCGAACTCAATTCGAGCGTTTAAGTTTCCGCCCTAAGACATTATTTTTCCTCATCTTTCCTTGACCCGACCAGTACGCTCGGCTATCATGGCCTCTGTCCTATTAGGTGGGAGGCGTAGTGCCGAAATTGCGTTTTTTCGCGGCCCTCGCCTTTACCGCGCTAAGTTATGGTTGCGCCGTTACGCCGGTGCAGACCGATAGCGCGATAAAGCACCAGCCCGGGCCGGCCGTTGAAACTCATGCATCTGCGCCGAAGTCGACGGGCAGTACCGCGACGGCAATACCGGCAGCGCCGATCGCCCGGCCGCTGCCGATCCAGGCACTGCCCAGCGCAGCGTCCCGCGAAATAAACGACAGCCTGCGCGCCATCCCCACGATCGACCTGACGGCGGTGCCGCCCGATTTGTGGGATCGCATCCGCACCGGATTTTCCATGCCGAATCTGGCCAGTCCGCTGGTACAGGACCGGCAGATCTGGTACGCGAGTCAGCCGAGCTACGTCAAGCGCATGGTGGAACGCAGTAAGCGTTACCTGTACTACATTGTTGAGGAGTTGGAAAAACGCGGCATGCCGACCGAACTCGCGCTGCTGCCGATGGTGGAAAGCGCGTTCAATCCCATGGCTTACTCGCGTTCCCATGCCTCCGGTCTGTGGCAATTCATACCCTCCACCGGAAAAAATTACAACCTGCAGCAGAACTCCTGGTACGACGGCCGGCGCGACGTCGTGGCATCGACCAGCGCTGCCCTCGATTACCTGCAGTTTCTGTACGACATGCACGGAGACTGGCACCTGGCCCTCGCTTCCTACAACTGGGGCGAAAATGCCGTGGCCCGCGCCATCGAAAGGAACAAGGCCAAAGGGCTGCCCACCGATTACCTCTCGCTGAGCATGCCCACCGAAACACGCTACTACGTGCCCAAGCTCCAGGCTTTGAAAAACATAATCGCCAGTCCGCATGCCTTCGGCGTCGATCTGGAGCCTGTTCCCAATACGCCCTATTTCGTCACCGTGGAAACGACACGCGACATGGACGTGCGCCTTGCGGCCAAGTTTGCGGATATGCCGCTGGCGGAATTTCTGGCGCTCAACCCCGGACACAACCGTCCGGTCATTGTGGCCAACGGATCGCCTGCGTTGGTGCTGCCTGCGGACCGCGCGAAAATATTTCTCGCGAACCTGGAGAGTAATGATCAGCCGCTGGTTTCCTGGCAGCGGTATACGCTTCGTTCGGGCGACAAGCTCGAACGTCTCGCCGCCAAAAGCGGTATTTCACTCGCCCGGCTCAAGGCAATGAACGGTATCGGCCGCCGCACCAAGATCGCGCCTGGCTATCAGCTGCTGTTGCCGATGAAAGGCGCGCTGCTGGAACCGCTGCCGGCCATGTTCCAGCCGCCGTCCGCGCCCGAGGCACGCATGGTGGTGCGCAAGATCAGCTACACGGTGCAGCGCGGAGACACACTCCCCAAAATCGCCCAGCGCTACAAGGTCAGCACTGACGATCTGCGACTGTGGAACAACATCGGCCGGCTCGCCGCAGGACAGCGCCTGGTGATTCAGGTGCGCCAGGCCGCACCGGCGAAAGGTGCGAAGCCAGCGAAGAAAACGCGCCGTACCCGGACAAAGAAGTAGAAGCCGGCCGGCGCGCCGAGCCGGCCCCCTATGCCTCCAAGCTGCGGCGATCGGACTTGCGCGGACGGCGACCCGTCCGCGCGGATCGTTGATCGCGCTCGGATGAAAAGCCCATCCGGGCGCGATCAACGATCTTGTATAAAACCCCCGCACGTCCCTCGGGGTTAACAATAACCGTGTTTTTTGTGCGGATGTGCTTTCCATCCGCACAAAAAGCACGGTTGGCGCGCGCAGCGCGCATGTCTGTCAGTCGCTTGCGGTGGAACTTAAGACGCGAAACGCTACACTCGCGCCGCGGCCGGCACGAAACCGCGCGGAATCGCTGACAGCAGCCGCCGCGTGTACTCCTGCTTCGGCGCGAGATAAATATCGTCCGAATTCGCCATTTCCACCAGTTTCCCTTCGTTCAGCACCATCACCTGGTCGGACATGTACTTGACCACGGCGAGATCGTGCGAAATGAAGATGTAGCTCATGTGGAATTCGTCCTGCAGATCCTGCAGCAGGTTCAGCACCTGCGCCTGGATCGAAACGTCGAGCGCGGACACCGATTCGTCGCAGATCAGCACGTCGGGCTTCATCGTGAGGCAGCGCGCGATGGCGATGCGCTGACGCTGACCGCCGGAAAATTCGTGCGGATACTTGTTGAATGCGACACGGCCCAGGCCGACACGGTCGAGCAGTTCGTACGCCAGTTTGGATCGGGCCGCGAGGTCGGCGCCGATGCCGTGGATCTGCATCGGCTCGATCAGAATATTTCCGACGGTGAAGCGCGGATTGAGCGAAGCATAGGGATTCTGGAAAATAATCTGGATGCGCCTTTTGAAGGGCATCAGCTCGCGCCGCGACAGCTTGAGCAGGTCGGTTCCCTCGAACAGCACTTCACCGCCGGTGGCGTCGATAAGCCGCATCAGCGCCAGACCGATGGTGGTCTTGCCCGAGCCCGATTCCCCGACCAGGCCCAGCGTCTTTCCCTTGGCGAGCGTGAATGACACGCGCTCGACCGCGCGAAACGCCTTGTGCCCGAACAGCCCCTCGCGCAGGAGGAAATCCTTGGACAGGTTGCGCGCTTCGAGGATGATCGCATCGCCTTCCACGACGCCGCGCTTGCGCTCCTGCTGCCCCGCGGGCCTGCCATCCGAGCGCAGGAAATCGTCGATCACCGGCAGGCGCTGCGGCCGGCGGTCCAGCCGCGGCCGGCATTCCAGCAACGCCCTGGTGTAGGGATGCTGCGGGCGCTCGAAAATCTCGGCCACTGACGCCGATTCGCGAATCTCGCCCTCCTGCATTACCACCACATGGTCCGCTATTTCGCCGACCAGCGCGAGATCGTGCGTGATGAACAGCACCGACATGTCGCGCTGCTGCTTCAGACCCGCGAGCAATTCCAGGATCTGTCTCTGGATAGTGACATCGAGCGCCGTGGTCGGCTCATCGGCAATCAGCAGTTTCGGTTCGCACGCAATGGCCATCGCGATCATTACGCGCTGCTGCTGGCCGCCGGAGAGCTGGTGCGGATAGGAATTGACGCGCAGCTGCGGCTCGGGAATGCCGACTTCGTTCAATACTTCGATGCCGCGAGCGCGCGCTTGTGCGCGGCCAAGGCCCATGTGCAGGCGCAGCACCTCGCAGATCTGGTCGCCGACGGTGAACACCGGGTTCAACGAGGTCATCGGCTCCTGGAATATCATCGAGATTTCTTTGCCGCGGATCTTCTGCAGCCTTTCGCGCGGTTCCCGCAGCAGGTCGCGCGTTTGATAGATGACGCGGCTGCCCTCGAGGATCAGCGCCGACTCCGGCGGCAGCAACCCCATGATTGCCATCGCCGAAACCGATTTGCCGCTGCCGGATTCGCCGACCAGCGCCACCGTACTGCGGTCCGGGATGTCAAAACTCACGCCCTTGACGGCGTCGAACGTCTGCGTCTTGTCCAGGCGGAAGCGCACCCGCAGGTCGCGCACTTCGATCAGGTTCTTTTGTTCGGTCATGGCGCTACAACACGGCTTTGAGTTTGGGGTCGAGCGCATCGCGCAGCGCGTCGGTAAACAGGCTGAACGCGGTCACCAGTACCGCCATGCTGGCGGTTGCGGCGGCAAGCTGCCACCATTTGCCGATCACCAGTTCATTTTGCGCTTCGGCGAGCATCGTGCCCCAGGACACCAGTTCCACCGGCACGCCAAAACCAAGAAACGACAAAATCACCTCGGCCTTGATGAACTGCACCACGTGCTGTGACAGCTGCACCAGGATGACATGACTGACGTTGGGCAGGATCTGCACGAACATGCGGCGCATGTTGGAGGCGCCGATCGCATCCGCCGCGCGCACGTATTCGCGTTCGCGATGTTTTAGGTACTCCGCGCGCAACAGCCGGTAGATGCCGGTCCACCCGGTGATGCCGAGGATCATGATCACGGTGGCGATGCCTTTGCCGAACACGGCGGCGAAGGCAAGGATCAGCAGAATATAGGGTATCGAGGTGAAAACGTTGTATATCCACTCGAACAGATCGTTGGTGCGACCGCCGAAATAGCCGGCACAGGCGCCGAACACCGTGCCGAGAACGGCGGCCAGCAACGCCGCAGCGAAACCGACAAAAATGGAAATCTCGGCGCCCTTCACCGTCTTCTTGATGATGTCCTTGCCCCATTTGTCGCCGCCGAACGGAAGGGTGTCGGAGCGCTGGATTTCGGTCACCTTGATTTTCGCGGTGCGTTCGTCGAGCTCCTTGTAGTAGGGCGCGAGCGGATCGATATCGGAAAGGTCCACCGGCGCCACTTTTGACACCGCCGTAAGGTTGCGGCTCGACTCGGCTTCGAGATTCTCCAGGTGCGGCAGGAAACTCGGGTTGGCATAGGAAACGCCGACCTCGCGGTTCCAATCCTTGGCGAAAAGTCCCAGCGCCGAGCCCAGAACCAGCAGCATGTACGCCGCGACGATAACCACGCAAATCATGCCGACGCGATCATTGCGCAGACGGCGGAACGCGGCGCGCCACGGACCGGCAGAGTCGTGCCTGGTTTCGGCGAAGGTGCTCTCGATCACGGCACTCATAGCGGCCCCCGCTCGATGTACTTTGACTTCATACAGGCCTCACTTGAATTCGACACGCGGATCGACCCACTTGTAGAGCACATCGACCAGCAGGTTGAGGAACATGGTGAACACCGCTAGATACACGGTGATCGCCTTGATCACGGGAAAATCGCTGCGTTCAACTGCGGTAATCACTTCGCGACCGAGTCCTGGAATGGAGAAGAACTTTTCCAGCAGGAACGATCCGATCATCAGCCCCGGCAGCGCAATCGCAATGTTTGTCAGGATGGGAATCATGGCATTGCGCATCACATGCTTGAACATCACCGTCGTTTCCGACAGACCTTTGGCACGCGCGGTGCGCACGTAATCCTGGTTGATTTCGTCGAGGAAGAATGAACGGTACAAACGCAGGGTCGGCGCGACGCTTACGAGCAGCGCCAGGAACACCGGCAGTGGCGCATACACCACCAGGTTTTTCCAGTAGGAGTCGCTCCAGCCCTGCACCGGGAACCAGCCCAGGAGAAAGCCGAACAGCCATTGGCCGATAATGATGTAGACCAGAAACGAAATCGACATGGCAAAGGTACAGGCGATCATGATGGCGCGATCGGTTAGCGAGCCGCGGACATATGCGACGCCCAGCGCAAACAGGATGCCCAGCGTGGTCTCCAGCAGCAACAGCGGGAACATGATGGTGAGCGTCGGTCCGATGCGTGTCGCAAAAATACGCGACACCTCCTCGTTGGTGCTCCAGCTGCGGCCAAAGTCGCCGGTGACGATCTGCTGGCAAAAGATTAGAAGTTGTTTCCAGTAAGGCTGATCGACGCCAAGCTGCTTGCGGATGTTTTCGATCTGTTCCGGATTCGAAATCTTGCCGGCGAGCACCTGCGCCGGATCGCCACCGACCCAGTTGAACAAGACGAATATCAGCAGCACCACGCCGAGCATCGTCGGAATCATCTGCCACAGTCTGCGAATAATATAGGCGGTCATACTCCGTCCTTGGTCCTGTTATTCACGTCTCAGCGTTTCCCGGTGATTTCGGCGAAAAACGCCTTGCTCGAAGGCTTTCGGCCAAGGAATTTTCTTACCAGCACCTGCGCCGGCACCTGCCCGCCGTTGGCGAGGATGACATCGCGGAAACGATGTCCGACCTTGGGATTCATGATGTTGCTGCCGAACGCGGACAGCATGTCTAGCGCCAGCACCTCCGACCACATGTAGCCGTAGTAACCTGCAGCATAGCCGCCGGCGATGTGCCCGAAGTTGCCGGGAAGCTGCGTCCCTTCCACATACCCCAGCGGCGTCTCCGATTCCATGCGAATCCAGGTCGTCATCGCGTCGCCCGGAATTGGCCCGGCCAGGGCCATGTCGAACGCGGCGTATAGATGCTGGCGGCTGTACTTGACGCCCGATCCGTACTTGCGCGCCTCGTCGAGCCGGCCGATCAGGTCGGGTCCCAATACCGGACAGCCCCCGCAGGACAGCCGCAGCAGCGCGATCGACTCCGCGCGTCGCGCCCATTCCTCAAACATCTGCGACGGCGCCTCGACGAAGTCGCGCATTACGTTGGTGCCGCCCTGCGGTTCATAGTCGGCGCGCGACAGGACGCCGTGAAGCACGTGGCCCAGTTCGTGAAACAAGGTTCGGACCTCTTCGTGCGTCAGGCCCTTGCGGTCGAAGTTGGTAACCAGAACCGACACCGGAGTGCGCCCGGCCTTCTTCGAAACGTTGCGTACGGGAAATGCGGCAGCATGCTTGTATTTGCCGTCGCGGGGAAAAAGGTCGAGATAAATGCCGGACAGGAACTTACCGCTGCGCGCATCGAGCACATCGTAGTAGCGCACGTCTTCGTGCCATGTCGGCACACTTACCTGCTTGAACGTCACCCCATAGAGCCGGCTCGCCACGTTGAGCGCCCATTCGACGCTCGGGAGCGTCGGGAAATACGCGCGCAGCGCCTCCTCGTCGATCGCGAAGCGGGACTTGCGCAGTTTTTCCTGGTAGTAGGGCACGTCCCAGCGCCCGATGACAACCTCGGCAAGCGGCTTGCCCAGTGCCGTCGCCTTCAACGCGCGCAACTCCTCCACTTCGCGCTTCTCCAACTCGCGCACCGCGTCCTTCACGCCGTCGAGGAAGTCTAGGACATTTTCCGGCGTTTCCGCCATGCGCCGGCGGATCACGTAGTGCGCAAAGCTCGGCAGTCCGTAGAGTTTCGCCAATTCAAGGCGCAGGTGGGTGATCTCGTTCAGGATCACCAGATTGCGCTCGCCGCCGCGCCGCTGATAGCCGATGTAGTAGCGTTTGCGTGCGGCTTCATCGTCCGCGTTCGCCAGGAACGGGAGGAAATCCGGGTAATCGAAGCTGAGCAGATAGTTGCCTTGATCGTCGCGCTTTGCCTTTTCCAAATAGTCCTTGGGCATGCCGCGCAGCTCGTCCGGCGTGAAAGTCAGCCGCGTCTTGTTCTCGCGCACGTGGCGGCTGAACTCCTGGTTGAGTTCCTCCAACCGGTTGATGATCACCTTCGCGCGAGCACGCGCCTCGGTGCCGAGCGCGACACCGGTATCCTCGAACTCATCCAATAGGTCGCGCTTCAGCTTGCGTGCGTGAGGCGCGGTGGGCTTTACAGCAAGAAAACGCCGATACAGCGCCTCGCGTTGCATGAACTCAGTGCGCAGCGCCGTTCCTTGCAGAATGCATGCCTCCGCCGCGTCGCGGGCGGATTTGTCGACATGCACGCTTCCCAGCAGGTAGATCAGGTCGATAGCGCTATCTGCTTCTATCGACATCCGGTTCCAGGCATCGATCGTATTGGCGGTGCTTACCTTGTCGAGCGGCAACGCTTCGATCTGGCTGACCTGTAGCTGCGCCTTGGCAATTGCGGCCGCGCACACCGATTTTATTTCGGCGGCGTCGTACACCTGCAGCACTACCCGTGCCGACGGCGGACTTGACGCGCCCGCAAACGCTAGCGCAGACGTTCCCAAGAGCAGACTTCCGAGCAGGGTGCGCTTCAGTTTGGGGAAATTCATGCACTCTCCATCTGGTGGGAAGACCGGGTTGCGCCAATTGCGAAACCGGTGAATCTTAACAAAATCCATGGGTTCACAGGCGCCATTCGCTGGCGTTGCGCGAACCGCGCCAGCAACCAGCGCTTTCGCCGCACATTGCGATGCAGCAGTGGCGAGCATCAGCGCGTGAAAGCACGCTGCTTCTCCAGATCCACGTCAACATAGCGCAACACCGATCGCATCGTCGGATGCGGCTTGTATCCGGTGACCCAGGGCTGCGCCAGATGGGTCTCGATCCGATAAATGCCCAATTTCCAAGGTGCGTAGGCCACTGCGAGCCGCGACAGCTCGTGATACAGCCGGTTGCGTTCCGGCGAATCAGGCAGCTTTTTGGCGTGGCGGTAGATGCGGTCATAGGCCTCGAGGCTGAAGCGCGAATCGTTGCTCTGGCCGGCGTTGGGCCCGTAGAGCAGCTGCAGGAAATTGTCGGCATCCGGTATGTTGGCGAGCCAGCCTATTGTGCGCATCTGCAATTTGCCGAGCTGGCCCGCCTTCAGCAGATCGGGCCAGGTGGACTTGCGAAAAGTGAGGCGAATGCCGATGGCGTCCATCGATCGCTTCCATAATTCGTCGTACTGTCGATCGAGCAGCGTCGGCGTCGAGGCATACTCAATGGAAAGCGCGCTGCCGTCAGGACGCTCGCGGTAGCCGTCGCCGTCGCGATCGATATAACCGAACAGATCGAGCAGGGCCTTGGCGCGTGCCGGGTCATAGCCATTCATGGGATTGCGGAATTCCGGGTCGAAGCCGGCGACACCCGGCCCGATCGGCTGCTCCGCCGGAACAGCCTCGCGCTTGCGTATCACCGCGATCTCGGCGTCGCGATCGTAGCCGAAGGAGATAGCACGCCGCAGCGCGATTTTCTCCGCGGTATAGCCGCCGACCACCGGGTCCTCCATGTTGAAAACGGTAAAGAACAGCGACGGCTCGTGTCCGCGGTGCGCTGAAATACCGCGCTTGGCCAGATTCGGCGCAAGGTTGCCGTTGGGCACTGCCAGGTTGACGTATTCATTGGGCACGCGCTCGAGAATGTCCAGTTCACCGTTCACAAACGCCAGCCAGCGCGGTTGCGATTCCTCGACGACGACGTACTCGATGCGCCCTATGAGGGGCAGCAGCTTGCCGCGGTTCCGCGCGTATATCGCCTGGGATTGCGCATCGTCGCCCGGCTCGGCCTCGTAGCGCAGGGTACGAAATCCCGGATTGGCTTCGAGCACTATTTTGCTGGCCCGCTTCCATTCGCCAATACGGAACGGACCGGTACCGACCGGATG
>QYQC01000162.1 GCA_007280315.1 Betaproteobacteria bacterium
AATGGCGTCGGTTGCTTGCCGGTAGTCGAGGCCGTCGTACTTGCCCGAATTGATGCAGCTGCCATGCTCGGCATAAGCGGGCTTCCATGGCTCGGGCACCGCATCGCCGGCCGGATGGCGGATGACGCACTTGATCGGCAGCCCGTATTTCAGGGCGAAGGCGTAGTCGCGCTCGTCATGTCCGGGCACGCCCATGACCGCGCCTTCGCCGTAACTCATCAGTACGTAATTGCCGACCCATACCGGAATCTGTTCGCCCGAAGCCGGATGGGTCACGGCAAGGCCGGTTGGCATACCTTTTTTTTCCTGCAACGCGAGATCGGCCTCCTGCACCCCGCCGCGCTTGCACTCGTCGATGAAGGCGGCGAGCCGCGGATTGTTTTTGGCAGCGTGAGCGGCGAGCGGATGCTCTGCCGCTACCGCGCAAAAGGTCACGCCCATGATGGTGTCGGCGCGGGTGGTGAACACCTTGACCGTGCCTTTCAACGGAAAACCACCCTCACCCCCAGCCCCTCTCCCTGAGGGCGAGGGGAGCGCAGTGCTTCCGCCTGCGGCGGAAGTAAAGTCATAGGGAAAGCCAAAACTTACTCCATGGCTTTTTCCGATCCAGTTGGCCTGCATCGTCTTCACCCGCTCGGGCCAGCCGGGGAGTGAACCGAGCGCGGCGAGCAGTTCCTCGGCGTAAGCGGTGATCTTCAGGTAATACATCGGAATCTCGCGCTTTTCGACCGGGGCACCGGTGCGCCAGCCACGGCCGTCGATCACCTGCTCGTTGGCGAGCACGGTCTGGTCTACCGGGTCCCAGTTGACCGTGCCGGTCTTCAGATACATCAGGCCTTGTTCGAGCATGCGCAGGAACAGCCACTGGTTCCACTTGTAGTACTCGGGGCGGCAGGTGGTCACTTCGCGCGACCAGTCCAGAGCAAAGCCGAGCGACTGGAGCTGCTGCTTCATGTAGGCGATGTTGTCGTAGGTCCATTTTGCCGGCGGCACGCGGTTGGCCATGGCGGCGTTCTCTGCCGGCAGCCCGAACGCGTCCCAGCCCATCGGCTGCAACACGTTGTAGCCGCGCATGCGGTGACAGCGCGTGAGCGCGTCGCCGATGGTGTAGTTCCTGACGTGGCCCATGTGCAGCTTGCCCGAAGGATAGGGAAACATCGACAGGCAATAATATTTCGGGCGCGAACCCGCTCCCGCCGGCTCCTCCGTCGCCTGAAATGCCCGCGTCTGCTCCCAGTGCTGCTGGGCGGCGCGTTCTATGGTCTCGGCTTGGTACTGGGCTTGCATGGAAGTTTCTATATGTGAGAATTGGCGCATTATACAAGGCCGCCCCTCGTATCAGACTTGAGCTGAGGCCGCCGGCGCGCGTACGTGAACGGAGGAAAGCAGAATGAAGACGATTTCGTTTGGCATCGCGGGCGCGGCGTTGCTGCTGGCGGCGCAACTCGCAGTGGCGGCAACGCCGAACGCGGCGGTCGAGGCGGTGCAGATGCCCGCCTGGGTGCAGCGAGGCAATGCGAACATTCCGCTCACGCCCGGCATGCAACTGAATGACCGGGATCAGCTGCGCACCGGTGCCAATGCAAAGCTGCTGCTGAAAATGCGCGAAGGCTCGCTGGTGCGGCTGGGCGAGAACGGCACGCTGCTCCTTGACCAGATGGCCGAGGGCGGGGACCGGGTTTTCGCCGCGGCATTGAATGTGCTTCAAGGTGCGTTTCGATTCACCACAGATCTGGTGCAGGTGCGGCGCCGGCGCAACATCAATATCACCATCGCCACTGCGACGGCGGGAATACGCGGCACCGACCTCTGGGGCAAGGCGACAGAGGACAGGGACATCATCCTGCTGATAGAGGGCAAGATCGAGGTGCAACGCGGGCAGGCGCAGCCGGTACTGATGGACCAGCCGCTGTCGCTTTACCTTGCGCCCCGTGGCGCGCCGGCGCTGCCGGTGGCTCCGGTCGATCCGAAGCAGCTCGAAATCTGGTCGGCTGAAACCCAGATCGCGCCAGGAGCGGGCGCGGCGCAGCGTGGCGGTAAATGGAAAGTAATCGCGGCGAGTGTCGACACCCAGGCCGACGCGCTCAAGCTCTATGATGCGCTGCGTGCCGCTGGCTATGCGGCCGAGATCCGGCCGGCGATGAGGGCGGAGAAGCTGATCTACGACGTGCGCCTCGCGCACCTTCCGTCTCGGGCCGAAGCCGACGCACTGGCTGCCTCGATCCGCGGCAAGCTCGGCGTGGCCGAGCCGCGTGTATCGAGGTAAGCATTCGCTCCCGGCACGGCGCGCACCTGCGAGCGCCGCATTGTCATAACGCGCGTGCGCGAAATCACCGGCTGGGCGCAGCCGCCGCTGCGGTAGAATCGCGCTTCGAAAAACTGTCTGCCGCGCGATGTCGCTACTTGCCAATCTCAATCCGGAACAACTTGCCTCCGTTACGCTGCCGAACCAGTCGGCGCTGATCCTGGCAGGTGCGGGTTCGGGCAAGACGCGCGTGCTCACTACGCGCATCGCCTGGCTGATCCAGACCGGCAGCGTCAGTCCAGCGGGCATACTCGCCGTCACCTTCACCAACAAGGCGGCGAAGGAAATGCTTACGCGCATCGCCGCGATGCTGCCGATTTCCACCCGCGGCATGTGGGTCGGCACTTTCCACGGCCTGTGCAACCGCCTGCTGCGTGCGCATCACCGCGACGCAGGACTGCCGCAGCTATTCCAAATTCTCGACTCGGCCGACCAGTTGTCGCTGGCGAAGCGCGTACTGAAATCGATGAACGTCGACGAAGACCGCTTTCCGCCGAAGCAGGTGCAGCACTACATCAACGCCAACAAGGAAGAAGGCAGGCGTGCAAGCGAGGCCGAGGCCTACGACGATTTCAGCCGCCGCTACGCCGAGATCTACGCCGCCTACGACGAACAGTGCCAGCGCGAGGGCGTGGTCGACTTCGCCGAACTGCTGCTACGCAGTTTCGAACTGCTGTCGAAAAACGAAATCCTGCGCGAGCACTACCGCGCGCGCTTCCAGCATATTCTGGTCGACGAGTTCCAGGACACCAACCGGTTGCAGTACCGCTGGCTGAAACTGCTCACCGGCCCTGCCAGCGTGATCTTCGCAGTCGGCGACGACGACCAGTCGATCTATGCGTTCCGCGGCGCGAATGTCGGCAACATGGCCGATTTCGAGCGCGACTTCCACGTCGAGAATGTGATCCGGCTGGAGCAGAACTACCGCTCGCACGGAAATATTCTGGATGCGGCCAACGCGCTGATTTCGAACAACCGCAAACGCCTGGGCAAGAACCTGTGGACTGCGGCCGGACACGGCGAGCCGCTGCGTATTTACGAAGCGCAGACCGACGGCTACGAGGCGCACTGGCTGGCCGAGGAAGTGCAGGCGCTCAACCGCGACGGCCTGGCGCGGCGCGAAATCGGCGTGCTCTACCGCTCCAACGCGCAGTCGCGCATTCTGGAACATGCGCTGTTCTCGGCCGCCATTCCCTATCGCGTCTACGGCGGCCTGCGCTTTTTCGAACGCATGGAAGTCAAGCACGCGCTCGCCTATTTGCGCCTCATCGCCAGCTCCGAGGACGACAGCGCGTTTCTGCGCGTGGTCAACTTTCCCGCGCGCGGCATCGGCGCGCGTTCGCTCGAAGCGCTGCAGGATGCGGCCAAAGCCGGCGGCACCAGCCTGTATAACGCGGTACCAAAGCTCGCCGGCAAGGCGGGCAACGCGCTCGGCGCATTCGTATCGATGATCGCGGCGCTGCGCCACGAGACCGAAGGGCTCGCGCTGCCCGAGGTGGTGGAACACATGCTGGCCAAGTCCGGGCTGCTCGCCTATTTTCAGGCGGAGAAGGACGGCGCCGACCGGCTGGAGAACCTGCAGGAATTGATCAACGCGGCGGCGCTGTTCGTGCAGGAGCAGGAAGAGCAGCAGGATCTGGCCGCGTTCCTCGCGCACGCCGCGCTGGAGGCGGGTGAACACCAGGCGGGAGAGGGCTCGGATGCGCTGCAACTGATGACCGTGCATTCGGCCAAGGGGCTGGAATTCCAGGCGGTGTTCGTCACCGGCCTGGAAGAGGGCCTGTTCCCGCACGAGCAGAGCCGCAACGAGGACGACGGGCTGGAAGAGGAACGGCGGCTGATGTACGTCGCGATCACACGCGCGCGCGCGCGCCTGTACCTGTCGTTTGCGCAGAACCGAATGCTGCACGGGCAGACGCGCTACAACGTGGCGTCGCGCTTCCTGGACGAGATTCCGGCGGGCCTGGTGAAGTGGCTGACGCCGCGCCTGGGCAGCCAGCCCATGCCCGAGCCGGTGCTCGCTTCGGCGCGCGACGCGGCGATTCCGCGGCCGTTGCCGCGCGCGACGCAGATGGGTTGGCGCATCGGCCAGAACGTGGTCCATGCCAAATTCGGCCAGGGCGTGATCGTCGATGCCGAAGGCCAGGGAACGGATGCGCGGGTGCAGATCAATTTCGGCCGCCAGGGGATGAAGTGGTTGACGCTTGAATACGCCAAGCTCAGCGCCGCCTGATCGGGCGTCATGACGCCGGGCGCGCGCTACATTCCCCAGCTCGACGGACTGCGCGGCGTCGCGATCTTCGGCGTGCTGCTGTTTCATGCCGAATTATTCAGTCTGGGTTGGACCGGCATCGTACTGTTCTTTGTTCTGTCCGGTTTCCTGATCACCGGCATCCTGCTAGATGGCAAGGAGCGCGCCGGCTATTTTGGCCGTTTCTATGCGCGCCGGGCGCTGCGCATTTTTCCCGCCTATTACTTCGTCCTCGGCCTGACCTGGTGGATGAAGCGCGAGTTTACGCTGAGCGCCCCGGATCCGCAGATTGTTTCGGCGGTGCCCGAATGGATCTACTTCGTGCTCTATGTGCAGAACTACTGGATGGCCGCACAGTGGTTCCAGACACCGCTTTCCCATCTCATGGGATTCAGCTGGACGCTAGCGGTGGAAGAGCAGTTCTACCTGATCTGGCCGCTGCTGGTCTACTTCCTGGGCCCGCGGACCCTGCTCCTGCTTTGCGCGGCACTGGTCGCGGCGGCGCCGTTGCTGCGGATCGGGATTGTCTGGGCATCGGACAATACCCTGCTTGCGTTTTCCTCGCTGCCCGCTCACCTGGACGGCCTTGCCATTGGCGCGGCGATTTGCCTGGTGTCGCGCGACGCGCGGCTGCGCATCTGGCTCACCCGGCGCAGCGGCGGCGTGCTGTTTGTCGCCGCCGGCATTCCACTCGCGTTGCTGGTAGGTGCAACCGGGGTCGCGGCGTATGCCGCGACCAATCAATGGATGCCGCTTCCCGGCAACATGTGGTTTCTGACGCTGGCTTCACTGGTGTTCGGCGCGGTGCTGATTCTGGTGCTGAGCGGGGCTACGCGCCTGTCTGAGGCGATGAATTGGCGGCCGCTGCGCCTGCTTGGAAAAATAAGCTATGGCGTCTACCTTTATCATACGCTGGCGTATTTCATCGTCGCCACCGTGTACAACGTGTCGGTGTTTCTGCCACTTCCCGGGAGTCCCATGAGTGGCTGGGAGATTGTCGCCATTAGAGCCACGCAGATAGTCGTGAGCATTGCGATGGCCGCCGCCTCCTACCGCTATCTCGAGCGCCCGCTGCTGCAGCTCAAAGAGCGTTTTCGCTAGACCGGTTCAGCCCGCTTCGCCGGCATCGAACAGGCCCAGCTGGCGCGCGCCGAACTCGAGCGTCCGCTCGACTTCGCGTTTCGCTTCGGCCAGCGTCTTCGCCTCGCCCGCGCGGTTGCCCGCCTGCCAGCGGTAGCGGCAATTCATTCCTTTGCCTTCGAGCGCTACCCAGCCGACTTTTTTCTTCTTCTGCCAGTAGCCGTGGGTATCGTAGCCTCGCTCCCAGAATGGTTTGGTGTTCTTCGTGGGTTTTCTCGTCATCATGGTTATAAGCTTACCAAAGTGCTCCCTGCGCCACCAGCCAGTAGCGGGCAAAGCGTCCGGCGGCCGACCATAACGAGACTGCGACCCAATTGAGCTTGACCCAGCCCGCGGCGAGGCACAGCGCATCGCCGACGAACGGCAGCCAGGCCAGCGCCAGCAGCGGGCTGCCGTAGCGTTTGACACGCTCGAGCTGGGTCAGCGGTTTTTTCGAGCCGATGTAGCGCCCGATCAAGTAGGTGGTAAGGCCGCCCAGGGTGTTGCCCAGCGTGGCCACGCCGATCGCGGGCCAGACGAGGTCGGCATGCAGCTTGAGCACGGCGAACAGCGCCGCTTCGGAGCTGATCGGGACCAGGGTCGAGGCGATAAAACTCGCGACGAAAAGCGAAGCGAGGCTGGCCCAGGCGTCGATCAAACAGCGGCCTTGCGCTCAGCGCGCGCGCATGCGTCTTGCTCCTGCAAAGCACATCCTGCTACCCTTGCACGCTTGTATTCAACTGAATCAGAACCGCCATGCATCCGGACTACCTCGAAAAAATCCTCAAAGCGCGCGTCTACGACGTGGCCATCGAATCGCCGCTGGAGACAGCGCCCATCCTGTCCGCGCGCCTGCACAACAATCTCCTGCTCAAGCGCGAGGACGTGCAGGAGGTATTCTCGTTCAAACTGCGCGGCGCGTACAACAAAATGGCGCAACTGCCCGCGGCAAGCCTGAAGCGCGGAGTCATTGCCGCTTCGGCCGGCAACCATGCGCAGGGTGTGGCGCTGGCGGCGCAGCGCCTGGGCTGCAAGGCGGTGATCGTGATGCCGGTAACGACGCCGCGGATCAAGGTGAACGCAGTGCTGGCGCGCGGGGCCGAAGTGCTGCTCTGCGGCGATTCCTATGACGAGGCCTACACGGAGGCGCTCAAGCTGGAACGCTCGCGCAGACTCACCTTCGTGCATCCCTATGATGATCCGGACGTAATCGCCGGCCAGGGCACCATCGGCATGGAAATCCTGCGCCAGGCGAAGACCCCGATCGATGCTATTTTCGTCGCCATCGGCGGCGGCGGGCTGATCTCGGGCATCGCGGCGTATGTGAAGCGGCTGCGCCCGGAGATCCGCATCATCGGCGTGCAGCCGGTGGATTCGGACGCGATGGCGCGTTCGCTCAAGGCCGGCCGGCGCATCAAACTCGCGCACGTAGGGCTGTTCGCCGACGGCGTGGCGGTGAAACAGGTGGGCAAGGAAACCTTTCGCCTGTGCCGGCAATTCGTCGACGAGGTCATACTCGTCGACACCGACGAAACCTGCGCCGCGATCAAGGACGTGTTCGAGGAGACGCGTACCATCCTCGAGCCGGCCGGCGCGCTGGCGATCGCCGGCGCCAAGGCCTACGTCGAGAAGACGGGCGTGCGCGGCCAGACCCTGGTGGCGGTGGCCTGCGGCGCCAACACCAATTTCGACCGCCTGCGCTTCGTTGCCGAGCGCGCCGAGGTGGGCGAGCATCGCGAGGCGATACTCGCGGTGACCATTCCGGAGCGTCCCGGCAGCTACAAGAAATTTTGCGCCACGCTGGGCGCGCGTAACGTGACCGAATTCAATTATCGCATCGCCGGGTCGAAGGAAGCGCATGTGTTCGTCGGTGTCGAGGTACACGATCGCGACGAGACCGCGCGCCTGATCCGCACGCTGCAGCGCCACGGTCTGAAGACCATCGACCTGTCGGACAACGAGATGGCCAAGCTGCACGTGCGTCATCTTGTCGGCGGGCATGCGGCGCTGGCGAAGAACGAGCTGCTGTACCGCTTCGAGTTTCCCGAACGCCCGGGGGCGCTGATGCGTTTTCTTGACAGCATGCGTCCGGACTGGAACATCAGCCTGTTTCACTACCGTAATCACGGCGCCGACTACGGCCGCGTGCTGGTCGGCATGCAGGTGCCGCCCGGGGAAATGCCGCAGTTCCGCCGTTTCCTGCGCGATCTGGGCTATCCGTTCTGGGACGAAAGCAAGAATCCGGCGTATGCGCTGTTTCTCGGATAATCGCGGAAGCGCGTTGTTACGCCGGCGCGTTTGTCGCATCAACAGGATCAACCGGGGCAGACATCGATGAACCGTTGGCTGAAACGAGGCGTTTTGGCAGTGCTGATCCTGGCGCTTGGGATTGGCGCCCTCATCGCCGCCGGATTGATCCTGGGCGAGCAGCGCATTGCCCGCCGCATCGACATTGTTGTAGCGCCGGTTCCGCTGCGCGACGATGCCGCTGCGGTCGAGCGCGGCCGCTATTTGTATCAGTCGCGCGGATGCATAGACTGCCACGGCGCCAACGGTGGCGGCGCGACGCTGGCCGAAGACGACGCCAAGGGACTCAAACTGGCGGGGCCCAACCTCACCGCTGGTAATCCACGTATGGCCTCCTACCAGCCGGTGGACTGGGTGCGCAGCGTTCGCCACGGCGTGGGCACCGACGGCCGCGCGCTGCGCCTGATGCCGAGCGAGGACTACAACCGTTTGACCGATGATGACCTGGCCAGCATCGTGGCCTATGTGCGCCAGCTGGCGGCGCAGCCCGGGCGCGAGCAGGGCGTCATCCGGCTGCCGCTTCCGGGCCGCGTGATGTACGGTCTGGGCCGCATTCCCGAAGCCGTGACCAAGATCGACCATAGCCTGCCTCCGGCGAAGCCGGTGGCCGAGGGCGTGAGCATCGAGCACGGCCGCTATGTCGCGCAAATGTGCGCCGGCTGCCACGGCGCGCGCCTGCAGGGCGGAAACATCGCGGGCGCCCCGCCCGACTGGCCACCAGCGGCGCGCCTGGCGCCCGGCGAAGGCAGCGCCATGCCGCGCTACAAGGACGCCGATGCTTTCGTGGCGATGATGCGCAGCGGCAAACGCGCGGACGGCAGCGCCATAGCCGTGATGCCTTTTGCGTCGTTGAAGACCATGAGCGATACCGACCTGCGCGCCCTGCACCTGTACCTGGCGCAGCTCGCTGCGTCGTAAATGCAGCCAGGGTCGGGACGAAATGACCTTAACCGGACAAGTGGCGTGAGATGAGTGCGGCGAACGAAATGCGTCGACGCTTTGCGCAGGTGATGCTTGCGATCGGCGCGCTATTGCTGCTGTTCGGCGTCTTCGCCAAATCGGGATGGGGACACTTTGCGCTGTTCATGGGGGGAGGGCTTTTTACGGTCGGGGGAATCATGTTCGCGTCAGTATCGGTGATAGACGGGGTTCCGTGGCTGGTGCGCTTGCTTTCGCGTCTTTCAGATCCCAAATGGGACGGCGAAATGCTCCACACCGACGGCGACGAATACAAGATCCGCTATGACTTTGGCGAGGACGGAAATCCGAGGTTCGTCGCCAGCGACATCTGCGCCGCCGTGGGTACGTCCGCGCCCGCCAAGGATGCATTGGAATGGCGTGGTGTTGCCCTGTCGAGAGAGGGCAAGCACGCGTATTTCGGCGAAGCCGATGTTCAGACCTATCTGGAACTCCGGGCCGTCAGGAATCACGCCGCCAAGCGCTTGCTGGTTCTCATACGGACCGACGTGTTGTTCAAGCTGGAAAAACGACGTGATGACGCGAGGCGCTTCGATCAGGGGCAGCGCTGACCATTTACCGGTTTGCTGTGGGCGGATTCTGAGACCGCACGCTCATTCGATCGAGGCTATGTTGTCGCGCAGATAGATCGAGTCGCCCCGAACCTCAATAAAGCCCCCCGCCTCCAGATCCTTCATCACGCGGGTCACCATTTCCCGCGATGCGCCGATCATTCCGGCCATATCCGTCTTGACGATCTTCTGCGTGATGACATGTCGCCCGTCAATGGTCTTGGACATCTCCAGCAGCAGCGCCGCTACCCGGCCATACACGTCCATCAGCGCCAGTCTGCCGATCTTCCGGTCTGCCTCGCGCAAGCGCTGGACCGCGCAGCGCAGCATTGTCATCGCCATCTCGAAGTTATCCGAAAGGCATTTCCTGAAATCGTGCTTCGACAGCATCAGAAGCTCGCAGGATTCCAGGGCAATGACGCTCGCAGATCTCGTGCTGTCCTCGATTGGCACCATTTCACCGAAGTACTCGCCGGGACCCAACAGGGTCAGGATTACTTCACGACCCGTCTTGTCGCCAATGATGACCTTGAGTTTGCCGGTGATCACGATGTAAAGAGAATCGGTTGAGTCGCCGACCGTGACGACGGCTTCTCCACGCGCGAAACTCCTGCGGCCCAACACCGTCGTCAGCGCGTCCAGCTGGTCCTCCGGCAGCATCGCGAAAAGCGGAACATTTCGCAGCAGCAGCTTGGACACTTTGGTCTTGTTTTCCATCGACCTGCTCCCTATTAGTTACCCTTGCACCAGCAATTCCCGTGGCGCGCGCAGCGCCAGCGGCGGCACGATTCGCGTTGCATACGACTTATGCGGTCCGCGTCTCTGGGTCTGCGCGGGAACTGCCGCGCGTCGATTCGATGACATCCCTGGATCTCCCACCCGGGCTGGGTAACCACGAAGATACGCTCGCGGTTTGCCGAGGTCTGTACGACAGCGAACAGAGACCGATATCGAAGAATCAGGTGCAACGACGGGCTGCGCGTCAACCGATTGCACAGAAATCTGCAGAGAGGCCACACCACCTGTTATGCGTTGCGTTTTTGGGGCCAGGCGATGTTGATACTATTGCAGGCACATCCCTGAAGCCACTGAACATGAGTTGCTTCCCGCTACTTCCTGAAAGCTGTCTTTCAAGGGTAGACTGACCGCCAGCTGGCATCGACGCGGCGATCCGCCCGTCGATTCCGGTGTTTTCCGCTAATTTTGAATAGAGGCAAAACCGCGTGTCTACTCGCCGGGAAGTTATTTTTGCCCTCGGAACGCTTGCCCTCTGCGCATCTGCTCCGACGCTCGCGCAACAGGACAAGCAGCAGGACAAGCGCGTGCGCCGCATTGCCTGGTTGTCCGGGCCGGCCGGCCGTAACAACCCCGAATGGTCAGCCGCGTTTCGCACGGGAATGGCTGAACTGAAGTGGGTCGAAGGACGCGACTATGTCATCGATATCCGCTATGCCGCCGACTCGGAGCGGGGCCTGGCAGACGTTGCAGACGAGCTGGTTGCGTCCCGGCCCGATTTGCTGTTCGTGGTCGGGGACGGCTCGGCGCGCATGCTCATGCAAAGGACGCCCAGCATACCGATCGTGTTTGCGCTTTCCGTTGACCCGGTAGGCAACGGGCTGGTTGCAAGTCTGCAGCGGCCCGGCGGCAATGCAACGGGCATGACCAACCTGTTGCGCGAACTCGGCCCGAAGCGGCTGCAACTGCTCAAGGAAGCGTTTCCGCGCGCGGTGCATGTGGGCGTGCTGTATGTGCCAAAAGACGCCGTAAGTACCGGCCAGGCGAAGGATGTCGAGGCCGCGGCCAAACCATTGGGCATGCGCGTTACCCTGCTCGGGTTGCAGCAGGCCGCCGACATCGGGCCGGCCTTCGATCGCGGCGCGGCACTCGGTGTCCAGGCGTATCTGCCAGTCTCGAGTGGATTGCTCATCGCCCAGCGCCAGGCGCTCGTCGATAACGTATACCGCTCCAAGGCGCCGGCTATCTATGTAGCGGCGCCGATGGCCGACGCGGGCGGATTGATGTCGTACGGGCCCAACATCCCTGACAATTTCCGCCGTGCCGCGGGCTTCGTCGACAAGATCTTGAAAGGCGCCAAGCCCGGCGACCTGCCGACTCAGCAGCCGCTGGAGTTCGAGATGGTGATCAACATGAAAACCGCGAAGGCGATGGGATTCACCATTCCGCGGTCAGTGCTGGTGCGCGCCGACCGGGTGATTGAATAGCCCGTCCTGGCCGGCCAGCGGCAGATTTTTACCTTACCGAAAAGTCCCGGCTGTTTGCAGCGGAGACTAATTCAAACGCGTTTCAGGACCTTTGGCTTAGAAACTCAGGCTGGCAGCTCCCGCTTTGAATTTTTCATGAATGACACTGGCGCCGGCAATGGTTACGCCGTCAATGAAGTCCTCCTGGGTATAACCACGCGCCTTCACGCAGGGCGGGCAGGCGACCACCATCCCGCCGCGTTTGATGAAATCTTCAATCATTGTCTTCAACGGATCGAGCGGTTGTACATGTGTCATGTCTATGCTCCGCCGCCGCACCAGATCCACTGCCGAACTGGTCAAGAAGGCACAAACCTTTAGACCAGCCGTTATTCCGCCGCACGCGATGGTGAAAGCTACTGATGAAAGTTCGTGGTCGGCACCCACAGTCATCAGGACCACGAGTTCTCTGCTTGCTTCTGACATTCTTACTCTCCCTATAGTTGATTTTAGAGTTGGGCCCATTCTGCCCGGTACAGGCCGCTCGCGCGGACACTGGAGCCGTCTAAATGATACCGCCTATCGCTTGTCATTAAATTGTCAATATGGGTATTCCAATGGCCGAAACCGAGGAAATTCGCAACGGTCCGGTGATGGCCCGGTTGTTACCTCTTACATCCGCCGCCTGCTGAAATTCCGGCCAACGTCAGTTTTCCCAAAACGCGAATCGTCACTTACGACCTTTATGTACACCTCTCCATAATGGCCGAGAGTGACGCCTGCCAAGATTTCCCGATAGCTGTCGTTCGAATAATCGGATCAGAGGGACTGTATCGCGCGATTCTTTGTAGAACCGCGTCCTTCCTGGCTTTGCGGGCGACGGCAGCGTGCGGAATCGACGCAACGCTCAATCACGAAAGCGACAGCGAAAAGCCTAGCCGCCGGCCGGATCTTCCCCGAAATATCCCGGCGCGATGTCGGCCGCGTAGCATACGGGCGAACTGAGTTCGACACGCTGCGCCTGTGGTACGCCGAGAAACTCGAGCCTGTCCTCATCGCGGCGATAGACGCCGCGTTCGGTGACGACGTAATCCATGGGAAGGTCCCAGGGCTGGGGGTGAATGGTGTCGATCGCGGCGAGTTCGAAACTCACGCCGATCACCAGCGGCTTCGACGCGCGCAGGTGCTCCAGCGTGCGGTCGAAAAAACCGCCACCGTATCCGAGGCGATAGCCCGCCCGATCGAAACCGTTCATCGGCAGCAGGACCGTATTCGGTATCAGCTCGGCCCCTGCTTTCGGATAGGGGATGTCGAGCTTGCCCAGTGCCATTTCCACGCCCGGATGCCACTCGCGGAAAACGAGCGGCGCCTTCGGTGCGATCACCACCGGCAGCACCGCAGTCGCGCCATCCAGGCGCAAACGGTGCAGCAGGTGGCGCGCGTCGTATTCGTTGCGGATCGGCCAGCAGAATGCAACCACCCCTTTCGCCAGGCCGGGGAACCCGAATTGCAGATGCCGGTCGATCGCTATACGCCAGAGCTGCAGCTGGTCCGCGCTCACCGCCTGCCGGCGCGCGAGCAACCCGCCGCGCAGGGCTTTTCGCCAGACCATCAATTCAGCGTGCTGCATATATTTGGCGCGCGTCATCCATCTGTCTCATAGAGCGTTTATACTAGATTCATCATGGGTTTAGCAGCAAAACTTACTATAGCACCGATGCTGCACGCGCTGATTGCCGCGTTGCTTCTGGCACCGCCCGCGCTGCAGGCAAAACCGTCCCCGCCACTAACGCAGGACGAAATCTTTCTCGCCGCGCGCGCCGCGGTGCGTGCTGACGATTACGACAAGCTCGGCAAGTACGAGGCGCAGCTCGAAGGCTATCTGCTTCAACCCTATGTTCAGGCCTGGCGGCTGCTGCCGCGCCTGGAGGACCTTCCGGCCGAGCGTGTGCGCGCGTTTCTCGAACGCGAGGACGGTACCGTGTTGGCGCAGCAAGTGCGCAGGGAATGGCTGAAAGCGCTGGGCAAGAAGCGCCAATGGGACCTGTTCCGCGCCGAGTATCCTTTGTTCGTGGGCGAGGACAACGACGTTGCCTGCTATGCGCTGCAGGCGCGCTGGGAGCAGCAGGATGCATCGGCCCTGGCCGAAGTCCGCGCAAAATGGGTTGCGCCGCGCGATTTGCCCGCGGGCTGCGTGCCGCTGGCCGAGGCGATGATCGCCAGCGGGCAATATACCAACCGCCAGGTGTGGGAGCGCATACGCCTGCTGCTCGAAGCCGGCGCGGTGAGCTCGGCCTGGCGCAGCGCCGAGTATCTGCCGCCGAGCGAAGCGTTGAATCGAGCGCAGCTGTTTGCGGTCGCTGCGGGACCGCAGCGGTTTCTGGATGACAAGAAAAAGAACTGGTCGAAGCGTGCGGTGCGCGAGCTCACCATGTTTGCCCTGCATCGCCTGGCGCGCACCGACCCCGTCGCGGCTGCAGGCTATTGGGACAAAAAACTGCGCGCCGGATTTTCCGAGGAAGAGCAGGGCTATGTCTGGGGCCAGCTGGCGCTGCGCGCGGCGCGGCGCAATCTGCCCGAAGCGTTGGAGTGGTACAGGCACGCGGCGGAGGCGGGCGCGCAGCTGTCCGAGGAACAAATCGCCTGGCGTCTGCGCGCCGCGCTGCGCCAGGGCGACTGGGGCCAGGTGCTGGTCTCGGCGCATTTGATGTCGCCGCCGCAATCCAACGAGCCGGCCTGGATCTACTGGCAGGGACGCGCTGCGCAGGCGCTCGGCAATGATACCGAGGCGCGCACCCAGTTCGCTCGCATCGCCGGCGAGCACCATTTCTACGCCCGGCTCGCCGCCGAGGAACTGGGTCTCGCCTTCGATATTCCTCCCAAGGGGTTTACGCCGACGGCGGAGGACGTGGCCGCGATCGGACGCCAGTCCGGCTTCCAGCGCGCGCTCGCGCTGTACCAGCTGGGGCAGCGCCTGGATTCGGCGCGCGAATGGATCTGGACCATACGCGGCATGGACGACAAACAGCTCCTGGCCGCGGCCGAGTTTGCGCGCCAGAACCAAATGTTCGACCGCGCGATCAATACCGCAGACCGAACGCAGGCGCTGCACGATTTCAGCGTGCGCTATCTCGCGCCCTACCGCAACGCACTGGGAGAAAGTGCGCGCGCGCAGCAGCTGGAGGAAGCCTGGGTACTGGGGCTGGTGCGCCAGGAGAGCCGTTTCATTTCGGAGATCAAGTCCTCGGCCGGAGCCGCCGGGCTGATGCAGCTTATGCCGGCCACGGCGAAGTGGGTCGCCGGGCGCATGGGGATGCGCGATTATTCCTGGAGACGGGTGACCGATGCGGGCGTCAACGCGGCGCTGGGCACCTGGTACCTGCGCCACGTGTTGGACGACCTGGACGGCAGTCCGGTGCTCGCGGCGGCGGCTTATAATGCAGGGCCCGGGCGCGCGCGCAGGTGGCGCGATACGCACCCGCTGGAGGGTGCGATTTACGCCGAAACCATACCGTTCAACGAAACGCGCGACTACGTCAAGAAAGTGATGAACAACACCATGTATTATGCCGCCATGCTGGGCGGCCACGTGCGTCCGCTGAAAGCGCGCCTGGGCATCATCGCGCCACGCGGCGGCAACGACCGCATCATCGCCGAGCGCGAAGCCGAGCAGGAAGAACCGCAGTGAACATCGAACGCATCGCCGTCCTGGGCGGCAGCGGCTTCATCGGCCGCCATGTGGTGCGCATGCTGGCGGAGCAGGGCAAGCAGGCCGTCGTGCCCACGCGCCGGCGCGAACGCGCCAAGCACCTGTTCATGTTGCCCACCGTAGAGGTAGTGCAGGTCGACGCCCGCGATCCGGCGCAGCTCGGCGCCGTACTGCGCGGCTGCGACGCGGTGATCAATCTGGTGGGCGTGCTGCAAAGCCAGCCGGGCGAACCCTACGGCGTCGATTTTCGCCGCGCGCATGCCGAGTTGGCGCGCGATCTGGTTTCGGCCTGCGAACGCCTGAACATTCCGCGCCTGGTGCACATGAGCGCATTGAACGCATCGAGCAAAGGGCCCAGCGCCTACCTGCGTTCCAAAGGCGACGGCGAGAACTGGTTGTTCGCCGAAGGCAGGCGCCTGGCGATCACCGTGTTCCGGCCGTCGGTGGTGTTCGGCCCGGAGGACCGCTTTCTCAATCTGTTCGCGCAGCTGCAGCGCTTCCTGCCTGCGGTGTTCCTCGCCTGCCCCGAGGCGAAATTCCAGCCGGTCTATGTCGAGGACGTGGCGCAGGCGATCGTGCAGGCGCTCACCGATCGCGGCAGTTTCGGCAACACCTACGACCTGTGCGGACCGAGGGTCTACACGCTGCGCGAACTGGTCAAGTTCGCCGGCCGCGCCAGCGGCCATGCACGACCGGTAATCGGCCTCAACGCGAAGTACTCGATGCTGCAGGCGTGGATCATGGAATGGCTTCCGGGTAGGCTCATGAGCCGGGACAACGTGCTGTCGATGTCGCAGGACAGCACCAGCACCCGGCCTTTTCCCTTCGGTATCCGCGCGGCAGCGCTGGAAGCGGCGGCGCCGCTTTACCTGCAGGACAAGTCGGTGCGCGCGCGCTTCAGCCTGTTGCGCGGCCACGCCGGCAGAAAGACGCGCGCAGCATGAAGCCGCTCAGACTTGCCATCGGCAACAAGAATTACTCTTCCTGGTCGATGCGGCCGTGGGTGCTGCTTACCCAGGCGGGCATCGCCTTCGAGGAAATCCAGCTCAAATTCAGCGACGAGGGCAAGGTCAACGGAATCGAACCCTACTCGCCGACGCGCCAGGTACCGGTACTGATCGTCGAGGGCGAACCGGTATGGGATTCGCTTGCCATCTGCGAAGCCGTGGCCGAGATGGATCCCGGCAAAAATCTGTGGCCGGCGGACGCGCGCGCGCGCCAGGTCGCACGATCGGTCTGCGCCGAAATGCACGCCGGTTTCCGCAGTCTGCGTGACGACATGCCGATGAACATCCGCGCGTCTTTGCCGGGCAAAGGCATGAGCCCTGAGGTACGGAAGGACATCGACCGCATCGTCGCCATCTGGGAATCCTGCCGCACCCGTTACGGCCAAGGCGGGGAGCTGCTGTTCGGACACTTCACCGCGGCCGACGCGTTTTATGCGCCGGTGGCGACGCGTTTTCTCACCTACGCCGTAAAATTGCCGCCACTGGCGCAGCGCTACGCCGACGCACTGCTTGCGCTTTCTGCGGTACGCGCGTGGGTGGCCCAGGCGCGTCGCGAGACCGAAGTCGTGCGCGCCGACGAGCCCTATGCATAGCGCCGGCCCGGCTGCGTAGCAGGCTTCCGGTGAAGATTTACGCAGTCGGTGGTGCGGTCCGCGATGAACTTCTCGGCCTCCCGGTCAAGGATCGCGACTACGTCGTGGTCGGCGCAACGCCCGAGGCGTTGATTCGCCTCGGCTACAAGCCGGTGGGCAAGGACTTTCCGGTCTTTCTGCATCCGCGCACGCACGAAGAATATGCGCTGGCCCGCACCGAGCGCAAGACCGCGCGCGGCTACCGGGGATTCCAGGTTTACGCCGCGCCCGAGGTGACGCTGGAACAGGATCTGTCGCGGCGCGATCTCACCATCAACGCCATCGCGCGCGATGCGCAGGGCCGTCTGGTCGATCCCTATGGCGGCGCGGCGGATCTGAAACGCGGCGTGCTGCGCCATGTGAGCCCGGCGTTCGCGGAGGACCCGGTGCGGATTCTGCGCGTGGCGCGCTTTGCCGCGCGCTTCGCCTTCAAGGTGGCGCCGGCCACGCTGCGCCTGATGCGCGCGATGGTGGAGGCGGGCGAAGCCGACGCGCTGGTGCCCGAACGCGTCTGGCAGGAACTCGCCGTCGGACTGATGGAGGCCGCGCCGTCGGCCATGTTTGTGCTGCTGCGCAATTGTGGCGCCCTGGCGCGCGTGTTGCCGGAACTCAACGCGGCATGGACGCATCGCGGGCAGTACGCGCGCACGCGTCGCGCGCTCGACTACGCCGCAGCGCAGGACTACGCGCTCGAAGTGCGCTACGCCGTGCTCGCCTGCGCACTCTCCGCCGTCGAAGCGCCCGAGCGCGAGCTGCGTAGCATGTGCGCGCGCCTGCGCGCGCCGGCGGACACGCGCGAGCTGGCGCTGCTCGCGCTGCGCCAGCGCGAACCGATCGAGCTCGGCGCGAAGCTTGGCGCGCCAGCTCTGGTCGCTTTGTTCCAGTCCTGCGATGCGTGGCGCAGGCCGGCGCGCTTCGGTGAGTTGTTGCAGGCGGTCGAGAGTTGTGATGCCGGTCGCGCCCGGATACTGGCCGCTGCTCTTCGCCTGCGCGCCGCGCTGCACGCCGCGCGCGCAGTGAACGCCGGCGCGATAGCCCGGCTCGAGCCCGAGCCGAACAAGATCGCGGCGCGGCTGCGCTCGGCACGCGTGGCGGCAGTTAGATCCGCGCTCAATACCGATTAGATTTGCCAACGGATCGAACCGGCATGAAATCCGCCCCGGCTCTGCTGTTGCAGGGCCTGAACCGAAATCTGAAATCCGGCGTGCGCCTTGCCGCTTTTCTGCCCGTGAGCCACTACGATTTCCGCGTCTCGCCCGGCGATTTTGCCTTGCTGTGGCTGTTCAACCTGCTCGTATGGCTGGCCGGCGGCATGCTGCGCGTAGGACTTTCCGGACATATCGACTTCGCCGCGCTGCCGGCGGCGCTGGCCGAGATTCCGCTGTTGCTGCTTGCCTGCGCCATCATTGCCTACTGGTATCGCAGGCACGAGTTGCAGCTGCGCCTGGCCCTGCTCCTGATTTCAACCGACGCCGTGTTCGAACTCGTATCGTCTGCCATCGCACTTGCGCTGCAGGGCGCCGGCGAGGACGCCTCGCCCGCAGCACATCTGGCGGTGTACTCCGCATATCTCGTCTGGGTGCTCACGATTTTCCTGCGCACCCTCTGGGTGGCGGCGGGCTGGCAGCGGCGGCAATTCATCCCGAGCGGCGTGCTGTTGATCGCGCTGTTCCTGGTGCTGGAGAATGTCATGCCGCGCACCGAGCTCTGGGCGGTCGCAGAGGACGACGTCACCGGGCAGCCCTCTATCGTGCAGGAAGAATTGTTTCACGCCCAGGACGGATTGCTCGATGCGCGGCTGGCTGCGCTGCAGCCGCAGCGCGCCGGGATTTCGGATCTGTATTTTGTCGGTTTCGCTCCGGACGGTACCGAGGACGTGTTCGGCAGGGAACTCGCGACGGTGGCGCGCCTGATGTCGCGGCGTTTCGATGGCGCCGGACGATCGCTGCTGCTGGCGAACGATCCGTCGACCCTGGGCGACCTGCCGGTCGCCAGCGCGACCAATCTGCGCATTGCATTGGCGCATATTGGACGAATCATGAATGTGGATGAAGATCTGCTGTTCCTGTACATCACCAGTCACGGCTCGGAGAACGGCGAGTTGTCGGTCGCGCTGCCGCCGCTCGAACTGTCGCAGATCAGGCCGGCGGCGCTCGCGCGCATGCTGCACCAGAGCGGCATCAAGTGGAAGGTACTGGTGATTTCGGCCTGCTATTCCGGCGGATTCATCGAACCGCTGAAGGACGACAACACGCTCATCATCACAGCTACCGACGCGAACAACCAGTCGTTCGGTTGCGGCAACGGGCAGAAGCTCACCTGGTTTGGCAAGGCTTACTTCGATGAAGCGCTGCGCCGCACGCGCTCCTTTACCGAGGCGTTCGGGCTTGCGCGCGATGCGGTGGCGCTGCGCGAACGCGAACAGAAATTCACGCCCTCCAATCCGCAGATGAATATTGGCAGGGCCATGAGCGACAAGCTGCGTAGCCTGGAGACGCGCCTGGCGGCGCCGGGTCAGTGAACGTGGCAAGCGGGCCGTCGCCCGTCGGCTGACGCCTACGCCCTGGGTTAAGCCACGCAGCCACGCAATAACGCCTTCAGCTTGAGCACCGTGGCCCAGTTCCTGGTAGTGAAGGAGCCTCCTGTCTTGCCGAGTAGCGCGGTTGCAACTTTGCTCTCCAGAATTCCTCCGGCGCAATGCAGGTATGCAGCTTGCCGGCCGATGACGAAGCGCTCGTTCGGACGAACCAAAGGTTGCAAAGCCGAAAGATTCTCCAGCGACCGCCGCTCCTGCGAAAACACCGCCAATAAACGCGAATACTCGGACTCCCCGGGTGAAAGGGAGTTCTCGGCCACTGCTGCCAGAAACCCGGCCGATGACTTGACCACGACCTGAATATTCAGACCGAGGCGCTGTCGCAACGAATCGGCAATGTTCGTTGCATGGGCTGCGGCGGAGCGCCCTGCACTGCTGAACACGGCGTTGCCGCTGTTCAATAGTGTCCGGACTTCGGTGTAGCCCTGGGCCTCGAGCAAGCCGCGAAACTCGGCCATCGGCACGCGATTGCCTTTGCCGACGTTGACGCCTCGAAGCAAAACGATGAATCGCGGAATTCCGGTGGGTTTCACCAACGTTTCTGGCGTGCGCCGCCTTGCTTCATGTGATCCGCGATTCTAAGGCCGACCCACGCCATGGGAATGTAGGCGGCGACAAGATCGAGAACCACGAACCAGGCTGGCGCAGGAATCATGAAACTGGCCGCGATACCTCCGGCGAGGAACACCGCGCCGACCCCGTACGCGATCGCCGTCCTGTGCGTCGCCGACAGCACGCAGCCCACCAGCGCGCCGGCGAGCGTGCCCAGCGCGTGCGCCAGGAACGGCATGACAAAATGCCGCGGCTCGAACAAGTGCATCGCGGCGCGAAGACTCTCGGCGTTGGTCACGTCGACTCCCGCAGGGGGAGGGATTATCGACGGGCCCAGGAGAATGATGCCCATGTTGACGGCGCCGCCTACTGCAATGCCGACGAGGAGGGCTAGAAGATTTCTAAGCATGATGGGCATCTGGAATCCTTGTCGAGAACGTGACGTCTTGCCGCGCAACCATCGGGCGGCACGGCGCAAAAGCACAACGCCTACAGGCGCAATGTCATGAACACACTGTACGGGTCTTCGACATAGTCTCCGAATGGACCGCAGTAGGTGAAGCCAAAACTCTCGTAAAGCTTCTGCGCCGGCTTGAACGCCTCCATGGCGCCGGTTTCAAGGCTCAGGCGCTCATAGGTGCGGGACTTGGCGACGTCGATGATATGCGTGAGGATGGCCCGTCCGGCGCCCTGACGGCGAAGCGCGCTGGGCGTGCGCATCGACTTTACCTCGCCATGACTCGGGTCGAGTTCTTTGAGGGCGCCGCAGCCAAGCAGAAGCGAACCTTCCCAGGCGGACCAGAACGTGACCCCGGGCTGGCGAAGTTTTTCAATATCGAGTGCGTGAACGCTCTCGGGCGGAGACAGGGTGTGCATGCTTTGCAGGTGTTCATGCAGCAACGCGTGGATATCCGTTCGGGAAAAGTCGTCGATTTCGATTTTCATAAGCGAATCGGGTGGCTACGCTTGCGCTTCAATCCGGGCGGCCACGAGTCCGGGCAGCTCGGACATATCATGGAAAACCCGGTGGGCGCCGGCGGCCAGGAGCCTGCCGTCCGTCTTGTCTCTACAGAAACCGTACACGGACATGCCTGCGGCCAACGCTGCAACCACGCCGCTTTCGCTATCTTCGATGACCAGGCAGGCGCACGGCGGTTTCGCAAAATGGCGCGCTGCGAAAAGGTATAAATCCGGAAACGGCTTTCCGCGTGGAACATCGGCGGAACTAAACAAGCGCCCCTCGAAGCGTGACAGCAATGCGGTAATACCCAGGGTCTTCTGCATTTTTTCGTGCGGCCCGTTCGATGCGATGCAGTAGGGGATTGCGATCTGGTCGAGCGCGACCCCGATGCCCGGTACCGGCTTGAGTTCGGCTTCGAGGGCGGCGTATGTGCGCTTACCGTAGCGGTGAACGAAGTCTGCGGGTAATGGTGCCGGCAGCAACTGCCCGATGAGTTCCAGTGTGCGCGCGAAGGTGTGGCCGGTGAAGCGGCTGGCGACCTCGCGCTCATCGATCGAGGCGCCCAGTGCGTTGAGCATTTGCGTGAGAACGCGAGTGGTGATGGATTCGCTGTCGACGACGACTCCGTCGCAGTCGAGTATGAGCAATTCGAACGCAGTCGATCCTGGTGGCAGGGTCCCTCCCTCAACGCCATGCATGATCGGCCCGCGCCGGTATGTCGGTTGAGACCCGCGCGATCGAACGCTCAGGCGTCACGTACCAGCGGTGTTTGCGTGACGACCGCACAAAGCTTTCCCCTTTCCGATTTGATGGAGGTCTGCCAGACCATGGTCGTTCTGCCCCGGTGCAGCGCGATACACTCGGCGAAGACAACAGTGCCGACTTTCGCGGCCCCGATGAATTTGGTGCTGGGGTCCGTGGTCGTCGTTCGCTTGTTCCTAACATGCAGGACCACGCTTCGGCGCGACCTTGGCACCATTCTCGATCAGCAGCTCGCGCAGTACCGAGCGGTGGCAGTGTGCTTCGGATTCACAATAGCAGCCGACAGAATAATTGCTGTGCTGTGAAAGTGCTGCAAGCAGAGAAAGCGAGTGGCTGGCTTCGGGTTTCGACATTTCGGTGCGGTATTTCCGCGCGAATGCAGCCCATGCGGCGGGCGTGTCTGCCTGCTGCCCGAGCTTCATGGTTTCGACGCTCGGCGCCAGGACTGGAAACCAGACGTCGTACCAGTCTTGTGCCGCGAACAATGACTTCGGAACGCCGCGCGGGGGCCGGCGTACCGTGCCAACGCGCGTGCCTTCGCCTTCAACGCGGGGTGTACCGAGCCTGACTACGCGAACCACCATGGTGCCTCCACGCTGTTGGACGTCTCTAGAGCCGGCAGATCGCTAGTAGAGCGTTTTCGCCTGGCGTTGCGGCAGTTCATCGTCATAGCGCTTGCCGCCGACAGACCCGTCCGTCACCGCCGCGAGGATTTCGCCTGCAGTCGGGACAGTCGGTCTGTTTGCAATCTGCTCCTTGGACCAAAGAGATGAACGCAGCAAAGCCCTGGCACACTGGAAGTACACAGCCTGGACGGAGACTTCCACAACGCACTTGGGCAACGCTCCCTGCTTGGAAAATAGGGCGAGCACGTCCGGCTCGATGCAGATCCTGGCGGTTCCATTGACCCGAACAGTCTCGCGCACACCCGGGACGAAGAAGATCATCGATACGCCCGGATTGGAGACGATGTTGCGTAGGCTGTCTATTCTGTTGTTTCCCCTGCGTTCGGGTAGCAACAGCGTGCTTTCGTCTTTCACCATTACCACAGGCGCGGGATCCCCGCGTGGTGAAACATCCAACCCTGCGGGACCGGCCGTTGCGAGTACCACGAAGGGCGAAGCCTCGATCCATGCGCGATAGATCGGGTGTACGGCAGCCACTTCCTTCCTCAATGAAGCCTCGCCCACCGGTTCAAACAGTGCTTCGAGTTCGCTTATGGTTGTCAGGTATTGCATTTTGCGTCTGTGTCAACGGTGTGCTCAGGGAGCTTTCTTTGGAAGCTCCGGAAATTGCGGTAGCGCATCGGTAATTTCAAACCACGGCGCTTTGTATGCGACGAATACATGAAATTTCGGTTTCACCGCCGGATCGTCGTCGAGCGCCCCAAGAGGAAGGCCGTAGGAAGCCGGATGGTGATCGAAGCGGCTGAGCAGGGGTGACCCGCAGACGCGGCAAAAGCCCCGGTGGTTGCCGGGAGAGGACTCGTAGTAGGTCACGAGCGCTTCGCCCTGCACCCAACGGAAATCGGCGGCGTTGATGCGCGCGCGACTGCGAAAGGCCGCGCCGTGTGCCTTCCGGCACATCGAGCAATGGCAGTTGAGTGCGCCTGACAGCGGGCCGGTGATCTCGTACCGGACACCACCGCAAAGGCAACTTCCGTGCAACATAAGAGCGCCCTCGTTAAGCGGTCATGCGGGTCGCGCGGCTGCTTGCGCGCCTCCGCCTGGACTCCGGGTGAGACGGCTTTTTCATTGCATCGAATGCAGCCCGAACAGGTTACCTTCAGTGTCAAAGGCCAACGCAATAAAGCCGTACTCGCCAATGGAAAATCTCTCCTTCATCGTTCTAGCCCCGGCGGCGACAGCCCGCTTTAACGCCGCGGCGCAATCGGCGCAGCTGAAATAGACCAATGTACTGTTGCCGCCTGATGGAACGCCATCCATTTTCGCCAAAGCGCCCGATGCTCCGTAGCTTGTCATCGCCTGTGGAAACTTCCACAACTCCGGCGTCGAACTGTTCAATTGCTCGAGTTTGACCTGCAGCACCGTTTCATAAAACGTCCTGGCCCGTGCCATCTCCTGCACATAAATTTCGAACCAGCCGACCGGATTTTGCATCATGGTTGATTTCCTTTCATAAACTAATCGGACGTACTTTACTCAGCTCACGCCAGAACATCTTCACGTCCCACGGCGCTGGCAAGACGCCAATCTTCCGGGCCCGCGGCGGGTGGCGACGATTCCGGATCAAACGGCGCCGTTTGCGCGCGTCCGTGTTGGTTGAGTTGGGCGTCGCCATCCGCACCGTCATGTGGCTGTGGAATCGAGAAACTGTATCACGACAGGATTGACTGCTTCCGGGCGCGTAAGCGGCGCCATGTGTCCGCCCTCCGGAATCGCCACGAATGTCCAGTGGGGGCACGCGCCCTGAAACAATTCGGCGATTTCCCGAAGCGCCATTCTGGTGTCTACGCTGTGCATGAGAAGGGTCTTGGCGGGCAATCTGCTGAACTCCGCGATTGTAGTGGCGTCGCTGCGCACGCAATCCCATTCGTAGTAGTTCGGCAGCAGCAACTGCGCAAATGCCGTACGCCTCTCGGGTGGCATTCCGGCCCATGAGCCGTCGCCTGAGAAATACTCCGAAAAACGCTCAGCCAGCGCGAGCCAGTTCTTCTGCCTTCCGAGTGACTTCACGTCATGGCACAGGGCCATCGCCTCGGCGAATGCTTCATCGCGACCGCCGAGTTCCAGCAGGTAGAACGGATTGGGTTCGTACAGCGCCAGATGCGAGATGCGTTCGCCCAGGTCCGCGGCCACCTTCAAGGCGACCGCGCCGCCAAAGGAATGCCCGACGAGCCGGATTGGGCCGGGGACGCTATCGCAGATTGCCTCAACCAGGGCGACGTGATCCGCGAGGGTCTGCGTCCCGTCCGTCTGCCATGGCGTCGTTTCGCCGTAACCGTAGAGATTGGGAGCAAGTACGCGATAGCGTTTCCCGAGGTCCAGGATCAGCCGCTTCCACTGGCGGTTTCCGCTGACCGAGCTGTGGATCAGGACGACGGTTTCCCCCTGACCGTCCTCGGTATAGTCAATCTTCAAGCCGCCCCGCAACATAACCGGCATAGGCTCCTCCTCTTTGCGCCCTTCGCTCCTGCCTAATGTGTTGTCACGGTAGGCAACGATTGGATTCAGCGGCTGCCGAAGACAGCAGGCTGAAAAGATGGGTTGGGCGACACAGGTTACGCGCCCGCCATACCCTGACGCAGCTGCATATAGACGCCCAGACGGTCTGTAATTTGCCAGTGACCCGTCAGGCGTCCGCCGTCAAAGTAATAGACGGTGGCTCCGGACATTTTGACATTTTTACCTGTCGCCGGAAAGCCGGGAATATCTCCCCTATGCGAGGCGGTCCACAGCCAGGTGATCATTACCCTGTTCGCCTCGGCGAGAACGTCCTGAATGGTGAAGCATTGATCTGGAAAGGGTGCTCGAGATACTCGAACGCGTTCTTTGTATCCAGCAAGATCAAGTTCTTGTCCTTCCCATGGATCACCAGGGTCGTGGTGAATCGTGTACTTCGATGCAACGTACTTGTCGGATGCATCGATGTTTCCGGTGTTCCAAACTTCCTCGAGGAATTGAGTTAGCAGTTCTTCGCTTTCTTTGGCGTTCGACATATCGTCTTGCCTTTTCGAGGTCCCTGTAGTGCAAGGGAAAACGGGCCATGATCTTTGACGCCCGAATTAAAGTCGAACACCGATAAGCGGGGTCTCGCTAGCCTATTCTGCGCTGCCCCCTGTCATTCTTCAATCCATTATGCGTATTTGGCACGCCAAATGCCGGGACGAATACCCGATTCGCAAGGAAACCGCAAGCCGCGCACCGTCGATGCGCCAAACGATCGCCAAACCCAAATTTCTGAATCTGGTACGCGCCCTGCTGGATTGGCATGGGGGCCGATATTGCGCACGGCCGGATGTTGTAACGGTTTGTATCCGTTGTGCGCGTTCGCGTCGTCACCGCGTTGTTGTCCTCACACCTTTTATATTGGAGGACGAACATGTTCAAGTACAGCCTGATAGCAACTCTGATTCTGGTTCCCGCCATAGGCGTAGCGGCGGACGGCGCCGTCGGTGCCAAGGGCGGGCGCGCCGCGCAGTTTCGCAATGCCGATACCGACGGCAATGGAACGCTGTCGCGCGCCGAGTTCGCGCGGGCAATGCCGCACCTGGCGCCGAAGTTCGACAGCATCGACAGCAACAAGGACGGCGAACTGTCGCGGGCTGAGCTGGCGGCATGGAAAAAGGCGCACCGGGTCGAGCGCCAGGCGAAGGCAGTCGAGCGCTTTCGCCACGCGGACACCGACGGTGACGGTGCCATCAGCCGCGCCGAGGCAGCGAAACACGCGCCGCGGCTGGCGAAACGATTCGACCAGATTGACGCTGACAAGGATGGCAAACTAACGCCGGAGGAGCTGCGCGCCTACCGCGAAGCGAAGCGCAGCCACAGGGAGAAGGTGTAAGCAGGCGATCGACGCGCGGCGTGCCGCAACCCGGCGCGCCGCGTTCGCGCTGCGCCTAGATCAGCCGGCCGAGCAGGGTCAGCGCGAGCGACAGCAGGATGGTGGTGGTGATCGGCAGGTAGTAATCCCGACCCTTGCGCCGCAGGGTGATGTCGCCCGGCAGGCGCCCGAGCCCGTACTGCCTCAGCCACGGGGTACACAGGGCGATCACCGCAAGCGCAACGATCAGGGTCAGGAGCCACTTCAGCATCGAATCATTGTAAACTGGCCGCAACCAAAAAGAGCAGGCAGTGAAAAATGATTGATCTGTACACGTGGAAGACACCCAACGGCCGCAAGGTCTCGATCATGTTGGAAGAATGCGGCCTCGACTACCACACCCACCCGATCGAAATCGGCAAGGGCGAGCAGTTCACGCCGCAGTTCCTGGCGCTCAACCCGAACGGGAAAATACCGGCGATCGCCGATTCCGACGGCCCGGACGGAAAACCCATTACCCTGTTCGAATCGGGCGCGATCCTGGTCTATCTCGCCGGCAAGACGGGCAGGTTTCTGCCCGCAACCGACCGCGGCAAATACCTCGCATTGCAGTGGCTGATGTTCCAGATGGGCGGTGTCGGACCGATGTTCGGCCAGGTGCATCATTTCGTGCGTTCGGCCAAGGAGCAGGTGCCCTACGCGACCGAGCGCTACATCAAGGAGAAAGACCGCCTTTACGCGGTATTGGACCATCGCCTGGGCGAGGCCGCGTACCTTGCCGGCGAATATTCCATCGCCGACATTGCGACCTATCCATGGGTGGCGCGGCACGATTGGCACAGGACCGAACTAAGCGATTTCCCCAACGTGAAGCGCTGGTACGATGCCATCGGCGCGCGTGCCGCGGTACAGCGCGGCATGGCGGTTCCGGCCTAGCGCCCGCGCAAACTATGGACGCGCGCAGCGGCTCGCAGACCGCGGGACAGCTGGAAATTCTCGAAGTCCTTCCGCGAAAGCGCGCCGGCGCGCGTCCGATTCTGTTCGTGCACGGCGCCTTTGCCGGTGCCTGGTGCTGGGCCGAGCACTTCCTTCCTTATTTCGCCAAAAAGGGATTTCGCGCCTGCGCCGTAAGCCTGAGCGGTCACGGCGGCAGTCCGGGACGCGAGCGGCTCGACTGGCTTTCCATTGCCGATTATGTGCGCGACCTGGAACAGGCGGTCGAAACCGTCGGCGGGGAGCCAGTTTTGATCGGCCATTCCATGGGCGGTTTCGTAGTGCAGAAATACCTCGAGCATGCGAGCGCCCCGGCCGCAGTGCTCATGGCTACGGTACCGCCGCAGGGTTTGCTGTCGGCATCGATCGCGCTGGCATTCTCCAATCCCGGACTGTTCGCCGATGTGAACCAGATGATGCATCACAGCCGTGTTTCGCTCGATGCGTTGCAGAAGGTGCTTTTCGCCAAGCCGATCGAAGTCGACCAGCTGCGCGCCTGTTACCGCCGGATGCAGCCCGAATCGCAGCGCGCAATGTGGGACATGACCTTTTTCAATCTGCCGCAGCTGCGGCGAGAGCGCTGCCCGCCGCTGCTGATTCTGGGAGCGGCGAGCGACGTACTGGTACCGCCGAACCAGGCCGAGCAGGCCGCGCGCCATTACGGCACGGTGGCGGAAATCTTCCCCGACATGGGCCACCTGATGATGCTCGAAGCCGACTGGCAGAAGGTGGCCGACCGCGTCATCGCGTGGCTGCGGTCGCTGCAACTCGACCGCACTTAGGACCGCGCCAACTCGAGTCCCACTTCAGCGCGTCGTGGGGCGCCACCCCCGCCTGACTATCTGCCGGCGACAGCGCGGCAGCTACATTGCGGCAATACTACCGCCCGGTCCTGATCGCCAAGTCGTAACAGGCAGCCTTGTGCCGCAAGTTCCAGGCGCAAGATCTGCGTCGGCGGCATCATGCGGCCGCTTGCGGACTGGCCGGCAGTCGAAAGCACCACGGAATCGTTCTGCGTAAACGCATCGGCGGCGAGCGTCACGAACTTGCCGGTCAGCTCGCGTACGGCGTCGGTCAGTTGCGCTCGACAATGCTGCGGGCTTTCGACCAGCACTGCTGGTACCGGCGGCAGGCGCGAACCGGCGCCGGCGCAACCCGCAATCAGCGCACTGCCAAGCAGGCAAACAACCAAGTTGGCCGGGAAGCGCTTCATCTGGCCGGACGATACAGTTTGATGCTGTTGAGCGGATCGGTCATGAATTCCACGTCCGCGTTCACGGCGCTGGAATTCTGCGCGCCGGCCGCGTGCAGCGAACGTGTGCCGGATGTGGCCGCCGCCAGTGCGGGACAGACTCCCGCGAGCCGATAAGTGACGGCGGTCGCCAGCATACGCTCGGCGGGGTCGCCCAGAGCGTGATCGAAATCATCGGTGGCGGCGCAGGTCGCCGGAACGCCGGTGAGCGGGGTCACCGAACCCTTGTTGTTGCGGCCCTCGAATTCGATACCGAAGAACGCCAGGGCGCAATTATTGGCCTGTATGAATCCGTAGGGCTTGCCGCAGGTCGCCGACCCGACCAGCAGAACATCGATATCGATGCCCTGCAGTGCGTTGATGAACGATTCGCTCGCCGAGCAGGTGCTGCCGGTCGTCAGCACCGAAATTCGCCTGAGGTTCAGCGCGCTGAGTGGCTCGCCCGCGCGCGCGTTGTTGCCGAACAGCCTGGTGACAGTGCTGTTGAATGCAATACTCACGTTCGCGGCGCTGCGCTTGTCGTTGAAAATCAGGGATTCGAATATCTTGCCACTGCTCTGGGCCTGGCCCGCCACCATATAGCCTAGCTGCGAGGCAATATCGATGAAACCGCCGCCGTTGTAGCGCAGGTCAACCACCAGATCGGTTACGCCCGCCGCGGCAAAACGTTTGAACGCATCGGCCAGCTGTATTTCGCCCACCGGCGTGGAGAAACTATTGAATGCGAGATAACCCGTGGTGGCGTCGGGCAGGACCCGATCGACGATGAGTGGCGAAGTGGCGTAGGTCGCGCTCGCCACGGTCAACGTCCGCACCGGTCCGCCGACAACATCCTGTACGCCGATCAACGACGAAGTGCCAGCGGCGCTGTTGTACAGCTTGTCGGACAGGGCCGTCGGGATGGACGTCGAAGTGGCCACGCCATTGATCGTCGCCAGCACCATGCCTCGCGCGAATCCGGCGGCCACCGCGGGGCCATTCGGTTCCACATACGCAATTCGATAGATGCTGCCGTTGTTTGCATCACGCTTAAGCGTAAATCCGACATTCGTCGCGGTCCCGCTTTGAAACAGGGCGTCGGCCTCCGCCTGGGTGCGTACGAAGCTGAAACGATCCTTCGCCGGCACTCCGCGTACGGTGTAGTCCAGAAAGAGGTTGTTGACGGTATTGGTGTAGGTATTGGGGTCGATGCTCGTCAGCGGCGCGTCGCGGTAGAAGAGGTAGTTCTCATACAGCCGGGAACGTACCCAGTTTTTCTGCATGCCATCGGTGCAGGTGGCCCCGACCCAGTCGCTTGCGAGGGCGCCCGCGCCCGGGGCAGCGCTCTCGAGCGCGCCCGCGAACTGTGCCGAAGGCTCGATGCCCACGCCAACCGCAGGGGCGCCACCGCCGCCACTGCCGCCACCGCCACCGCAGCTTGCCAGCAGCAACGGAAGGATTGCTGCGCAAAACCGTGCCGCAGCTGAGCCCCACAGTGCGCGTGGGTTCGGCGATCGCACAACATCTTCCAGCAGGTGCGCAAAAGTATTCAAGCCAGTTCCTTGCAATGTCCGGTTTGCTTTCAAATCGCGTCAGTGCGGCAGCTGCGCGATGAACCGTACGACGCCCGCGAGCAACATCTCAACGGCGATCGCCGTAAGCACCAGCCCCATCAGACGCTCAACCGCGCTTACGCCGCGCTTTCCGATCCAGCCGCTGATGCGCTGTGCCGAAACCATCACCAGGGTGGAGACCAGCATGGCGAGGCTGAGTGCAGCGACCCAGTCCACAACGCGCTGCGGCTCGCGCGATACCAGGAGCAGCACGGTGGCGAGCGCGGAGGGTCCGGCGATAGCAGGGATCGCCAGGGGCACAATGAAGGTGCCGGTATCTCCGGTGTCACCATGGACGCCGTCGGCATGCGGGAACACCATGCGCAGCGCAATCAGGAACAGAATCAATCCGCCGGCTATGGCCAGCGCATTATCCGAAAGCCGCAGCAGGTGCATGAATTTGTCGCCGCCGAACATGAACGCGAGCAGCACTGCGTAGGCGATGGCGCATTCGCGCAGCACTACCCGCGTACGCGCGTCCGGTTCGACGTTTTTCAACACCGAGATCACCAGTGGCATGTTGCCGAACGGGTCCATTACCAGGACCAGCAGTATGGTGGCGGAGATAATGTCCAAGCGAATATCCTAAAGTGTGCCGCGCCGGTTGCCGCTGCTAAATCCGATCAGCCGGTCGGCGTGGTTTTTTCCCATGGCGACGACCTTGAACAACTCCCCCATTTCCGAAGGCGAGAGCAGCTGTTGTGCCGCGGCCGCCTGCGGCAGGTAGGCTGCGGTATTCTCGGGTGGCGTGCGCAGCATAATGTCGGTGATACCACAGTTGATCAGAAATTGCGCCTGTCCGGTGTAGCCGAGCAGTTCCAGGCCGGCTTCGCTGCCTGCGCGTGCCACGGCACTAAAATCGACATGGCTGGTGATGTCCTGCAACCCGGGGAGGAAAAACGGATCGGCGTGCGCACGGTGGCGGTAATGGCACATCAGCGTGCCGTCGCTGCGTTGGGCATGGTAGTACTCGTGCGCTGGAAAACCGTAGTCGATCAGCAGGATCACGCCGCGTTCCATCGCCTGTGCCAGCGAGCGCACGAAACCGCAGGCCAGGAGCTGAATCTCGGTTTGATAGCCCTGCGGCAGGTGCAACGGGACCAGCGCAGCGCGCAACTCGGCCGCCGCCGGCCGCCAGCTCCAGGCGAAGACGTCATCTTTTAGCTCGACGCCGGCCTCCTCCACGTCTGCGGCGCCGATTCTGACCCGGTGCACCGGCATCGCGTCGAGCACTTCGTTGGCGATGATCAGGCCCTGATACAGCGGGGGCAGCCGGTTGAGCCAGATCACGCGCTCCAGCAGCTGCGGCACCTTCAAAGCGAGAAGATCACGCTCGCGCTCGCGCAGGTCCGGGCTTACTTCGAGTATGTAGTAATTGCGCGGCACCCTCCCCAGCCGCTCCAGTTCGGCCAGCAGTGCGGCGGCGAGCGCGCCGGAGCCGGCGCCGATTTCCAGGATCTGGTCTACGCCGGATTCCAGCACCTCGGCCGCCTGGCGCGCCAGCGTCTGGCCGTAGAGCGGTGTCATTTCGGGGGCGGTGACGAAATCTCCCTCGCGTCCGAGTTTGCGTGCGCCGGCGGTGTAATAACCCAGGCCCGGCGCGTACAGCGCGAGCTCCATGTAGCGTGCAAACGGGATCCAGCCGGCGTTGGCGGCGATTTCGCTCGTGATCAGCGCGACAAGTTTCTTGCTGTGCGCAAGCGCATCGGGCGACGGGGCGGGAAGACCGGACCGATTGGGGGCGGACATATGGGGAATAGTGCGCGATTCCGGTAAAATCTTCAAATCATGTCGGCGCAGCTGCAGAATAAGACCATCCTCATCACCGGCGCCGCCAAGCGGGTTGGCGCCGCGATCGCGCGCCGGCTGCACCAGGCCGGCGCCCGGCTGGCGCTGCACTACCGTTCATCGGAGCGTGAAGCGCACGTGCTGCAGGCCGAACTCAACCTGCAACGCGCCCAGTCGGTCATCCTGGTGAAGGCCGATTTGCTGGAAACCGCCGGCCTGGCAGAAATCGTGAAAACCTGCGTCGAGCACTTCGGTTCGCTCGACGCGCTGGTCAACAATGCCTCGGCATTTTACCCTACGCCGGTAGGGTCGATCGACGAGCGTAACTGGGACGAGCTCGTCGGCGCCAATCTGAAAGCGCCGCTTTTCCTGTGTCAGGCGGCGGCGCCGCAACTGCGCAAAAGCGGCGGCTGCATTGTCAACATCACCGACATCCATACTGAGCGGCCGCTGAAGAATTACGTGGTCTACAGCATCGCCAAGGCGGGCCTCGCCGGACTCACCCGCTCGCTCGCGCGCGAGCTGGCGCCGGAAGTGCGCGTGAACGCAGTTGCGCCGGGGCCGATCGCCTGGCCCGAGGACGGTTCGTTCGACGAAGTGACGCGCCAGCGGGTAATCTCGCACACGCTGTTGAAGCGCATCGGCGAACCCGACGATATCGCCCGCGCGGTGTATTTCCTGCTCGCCGAGGCGCCCTACGTAACAGGGCAGATCATCGCGGTGGACGGCGGCAGAAGCGTGAGCATGTAGATGAACGCCCCTGTATACCGGATCTTTAACATTGTGGCATGCCAGCGGCGGACTTGCGCGCTGCGCGCGTCAACCGCGCTTTCTGTACGGATAAGAAGCATCCGTACAGAAAGCGCGGTTATGGTTAACAACAAGTACGGCGCGGGGTTTTCATACGAGATCGTCGATTGTGCGCGGATAAATTCTTCATCCGTGCACTATCGACGATCCGCGCGGACGGTTTTTCGTCCGCGCAAAATAGCAGATCTGCAACGACGGGCGCGCGCTTCTAGTCGCGAGGTATAGAAATGAACGCACCCGATCACAAACAGCTGGAAAAGCAGCGCGTCGACGCGAACAAGCTGGAGAAACGCTTGTGCCGCCTCGCCGGGCAGGCGATCGCCGATTTCAACATGATCGAAGCAGGCGATCGCGTCATGGTCTGCCTCTCCGGTGGCAAGGACAGCTATGGCCTGCTCGATGTGCTGCTCAAACTGCGCGCGCGCGCGCCGATAGCATTCGACATCGTTGCGGTCAATCTCGATCAGAAGCATCCGGGCTATCCGGCGCAGGTACTGCCCGATTACCTGAAGTCGCTCGGCGTCGAGTTTCTGATCGCGGAGCAGGATACCTATTCGACGGTCAAGCGCCTGATTCCCGAGGGCAAGACCATGTGCTCGCTGTGCTCGCGCCTGCGCCGCGGTGTGCTCTACCGTCTGGCGGGCGAACTCGGTGCGACCAGGATTGCGCTCGGCCACCACCGCGACGACATTCTCGAAACGTTTTTTCTGAACCTGTTTTTCGGCGGCAAGCTGAAGGCGATGCCGCCGAAACTCGCCTCGGATGACGGCAGGCATGTGGTCATTCGCCCGCTCGCCTATGTGAAGGAAAAGGATCTGGCGCGCTACGCCGAGGTGCGCGCCTTTCCCATCATTCCCTGCGATCTGTGCGGTTCGCAGGACCAGCTGCAAAGAAAACAGGTGAAGCAGCTGTTGCGGCAGTGGGAAAAAGATTTCCCGGGGCGGGTCGAAACCATATTCAACAGCCTGCAGCGCATTGCGCCGTCGCATCTTCTGGACCGCAGTCAGTTTGATTTTTCCGCGTTGACTACGACCGGGGTGGCTGCGGTGGATGGTGACAAAGCCTTTGATGCAGAAGACTTTTCATCGATATCTGTATCTCCTCTGGTAATCCGGACAGCGCACGACTAGCCAATCAATCAATTTCAGCATGTCAAACCTAGTTTGTCATGCTAGAATTTCGGAATGAATTGCGCTGAACGATTGGTATCTATTTTCGGCAGCCAGGCCGAAGTGGCCAGGCGTTTCCGCCTGGACCGCGCGGTCGTCAATCATTGGGTCAAATCCGGTTATGTTCCGGCGCGCTGGGCGATGGAGGTCGAGCACGCCACCGAGGGCAGGGTCGCGGCGATCGAAGTGCTCGATGAAGCCAACGCCAAGAAACCCGTCCGAGTCAAATCTCGTCCCGACGATCTGTTCGGGTCGCAACTTCCAGGGAGTGACGCCATGAGTGATTTTGCACCAGCCAAACGCATCAGTTCGTTTCATCCGCCGCAGCGCACGCTGATGGGGCCCGGGCCGTCCGAAATCAACCCGCGCGTAATGGCGGCTATGGGCCTGCCCGCGATCGGCTACCTCGATCCGGTGTTCGTCGAGATGATGGAGGAACTGAAGTCGCTGCTGCGTTACGCCTATCAGACCAAAAACGCGCTCACGTTTCCCATTTCCGGCCCCGGATCGGTCGGCATGGAATACTGCTTCGTCAACCTGGTGACCCCCGGCGACAAGGTCGTGGTCTGCAGAAACGGTGTGTTCGGCGGGCGCATGATCGAAAACGTCGAGCGCGCCGGCGGCACCCCCGTAATTGTCGAGGATGCCTGGGGCGAGGCCATCGACCCGCAGAAGCTGGAAGATGCGCTGAAGAAACATCCGGACGCACGCCTCGTGGCATTCGTCCACGCCGAGACTTCGACCGGGGTGCAGTCGGACGCGAAAACACTGGTCGAGATCGCGCACAAACACAAAGCGCTCGCCATAGTCGATGCCGTGACCTCGCTTGGTGGCACGCCGGTGCTGGTGGATGAATGGAAGGTCGACGCGATTTATTCGGCCAGCCAGAAATGCCTGTCGTGCACGCCGGGCCTGTCGCCGGTGTCGTTCAGCGACCGCGTGGTCGAACACGTCAAGGCGCGCAAGGACAAGATTCATTCCTGGTTCATGGATATGAACCTGCTCCTGGGCTATTGGGGCGAGACCACCCGCACCTACCATCACACGGCGCCGACCAACAGCCTGTATGCGCTGCACGAGGCATTGCTGATCCTGAAGGAAGAGGGCATCGAGAACGCCTGGGCCCGCCATATGCGCCATCACATTGCGCTCAAAGCCGGCGTCGAAGCGATGGGGTTGAAGTTTCTGGTGAAGGAAGAAGCGCAGCTGCCGCAGATGAACGCGGTGCTCATCCCAGAGGCGATCAAAGCGCGCGAGGCCGAGGTGCGCAAGACGCTGCTCACCGAATTCAACCTCGAGATCGGCGCAGGTCTCGGGCCCCTCGCAGGCAAGATCTGGCGCATCGGCCTGATGGGCTATTCGTGCAAGCCGGAGAACGTGATGCTATGCCTGTCGGCGCTCGGTTCCGTGCTCTCCGACATGGGCCTGCCGATCCACGTCGGCGATGCCGAAGCGGCGGCGCACGGCGCCTACGCCGCGCTGCATTCCAAGGCGGCGCAGCAAAAGCAGCAGAAGAAGCGCGCCGCCTGACGCGACGACGAAACGCCGGACCCGGCGCGCGCGTTGGCTACGCCAGCCGGGCGCGTGCGTTGGCTACGCCAGCCGGGCGCGTGCCGCCTGGTATTCGCTGCGCAGGCGCTCGACCAGTTCGGCGGTGCCGGGAATGTCCTCGATCTGCCCCACGCCCTGACCTGCGCTCCAGATGTCGCGCCAGGCCTTGCGATGGCTGCCTTCGCCCGAACCGAAATTCATCTTGTCCTTGTCCGGCGGCGGCAAATTGTCCGGGTCGAGGCCGGTCTGCAGTACGCTGTGTTTCAGGTAGTTGCCGTTGATGCCGGAAAAAAGCGCCGTATACACGATATCGTTCGCAGCCGACTTGATGATCATCTGTTTGTAGTCCTCGCTCGCGTTCGCTTCCTTCACCGCGATGAAGCGCGTGCCCATGTATGCCAGATCGGCGCCCATTGCCTGCGCCGCAAGCACCGATGCGCCGCTGGAAATGGCACCGGCGAGTACGATGGTCTTGTCGAAAAACCTGCGCACTTCAGGCAGCAGCGCGAACGGCGACAGCGTGCCCGCATGTCCGCCTGCGCCGGCGCACACCAGGATTAACCCGTCGACGCCGGCCTCGGCGGCTTTGCGCGCATGGCGCACATTGATCACGTCGTGCAGCACAATGCCGCCGTAGCTGTGTGCGGCGGCGATGATTTCACCGGGTGGACGCAGGCTGGTGATGATAATCGGCACCTTGAATCGCACGCAGGTTTCCATGTCGTGCATCAGCCGGTCATTCGATGCGTGCACGATCTGGTTCACCGCGAACGGCGCCACTTTCTTCTGCGGGTGCGCCGACTTGTAAGCGGCGAGCTCGGTGGTAATGCGCTCCAGCCACACCGCCAGCTGTTCTTTCGGCCTGGCATTCAGCGCCGGGAAAGAACCGACGATGCCGGCCTTGCACTGGGCGATGACCAGATCCGGTGTGGAGACGATGAACATCGGCGACCCGATCACGGGGAGGGTCAGATTGCCTTCTAACATGGCAGGAACGGGCATGATGCATCCTTTGATAGTTGCTGGAAATCAATGCGGAAGGGTGTATTTTGGCCCCGTCCCGCCGCGTCGGGCGCGGCAATTCCGATTGCGCCGCGACGGCTGATCACGCATTATTGCGGATATAAACCAGGCTGCACAGGGGCCGGGCCCGCGATCCGGGCTCGCCTCGTCCCCGGCTTTTTTCTCCACCACAGAAAAAGGGGTCATTTCATGAGTACCACCTACAGAATTCTGATCATGGGCGCTTCCTACGGTTCGCTCCTGGGAACCAAGCTCGCGCTCGCGGGACACTCGGTAAAGTTGGTATGCCTTCCGGCCGAGGCAAAGTTGATCAACGAGGAAGGTGCCATCGTGCGCCTGCCGGTGAAGGGCCGCGACGGGCTGGTCGAGGTCAATTCGAAAAAATTGCCCGGACAATTGTCCGCCGGCGGCACCACTGCCTTCAACCCGGCTGATTTCGATCTGGTTGCGCTCGCCATGCAGGAGCCGCAGTATCGTTCGCCGGGCGTGCGCGAGCTGCTCGACGCGGTGGCCATAGCACGGGTCCCGTGCATGTCGATCATGAACATGCCGCCGCTACCGTACCTGGCGCGCATTCCGGGCATCAATGTCGCCGCGTGCAGGAGCTGTTACACCGACCCGGGCGTGTGGGACCGGTTCGATCCCAAATTGATGACCTTGTGCAGCCCGGACCCGCAGGCATTTCGCCCGCCGGACGACAAGGTGAATGTGCTTCAGGTCAGGCTGCCGACCAACTTCAAGTCGGCCCGCTTCGATGCCGATGCCCATACTGCGATTTTGCGCCGGCTGGAAGCGGATATCGAAGCCTCGCGCTTCGACGCGGGCGAGGGCAGGATAGAATTGCCGGTCAAGCTGAAGGTGCACGATTCGGTGTTCGTGCCGTTGGCGAAATGGAGCATGCTGCTGGCCGGCAACTACCGCTGCGTACAAAGGGACGGAATGATTCCAATCAAGGACGCCGTGCACCGCGACATCGAAGCATCGCGCGCGGTCTACAACTGGGTGGTGAAATTGTGCGTGTCCCTGGGCGCGGCGGAAAACGATCTGGTGCCGTTTGAAAAATACGCCGGCGCGGCAAAATCACTGGCGAGCCCGTCTTCCGCAGCGCGCGCGCTGGCCGCCGGCGCGCGCAATATCGAGCGGACAGACCGTCTGGTGCAAGCCATAGCGGCTCAAAAAGGCATGCGCTCCGACGTCGTCGATCGCACCGTCGCGCTGGTCGACGGCTGGCTGGAGGCGAATCGAAGCAAGGTGGCAGCGGCATAAGACTGTTGCGCGCCGTCTCCGCGCGTCCCGCGCGGGAGTTCCGCCGCGGCGCTCATTTTCTGCGCGGCGGCTTATGCAGGCACAGCTTCTGCGCTTCGCGCTCCAGCGGATCGCGCAGGCGCAGCAGCTTCACCTGCTTCCTCGCGATGAGCGGGTAGTGGCGTGCCGCGTCCAGCGCCCAGCCCAGGTCCCAGCAACTCTTCTTCTGCGTAACCCAGGTCGCCGGGTCGAGGCGGCGCAGGTCGAAAGCGGCCGAATAGCTGCGCAACGTCTTCTGCTGGCGCTTGTTGCAGTATTCGTGGAAATAAGACATCGCGAGTTCGCGCAGGCTGCGATACACCGGATCGCGCCAGCGCAGAATCGGATGGTTGGTCTTGGATATGGCGCCCCAGCAGCCATTGCGGCGGAACAACGCCACCACGTGGTCGCTGTCGCGTTCCGCCTTGAGATCCATCAGCAGCGGCGGCTCGCCATGCACCCACAGCGCGGCGGCTGCGATCACCGCGCCCTCGATGCACAGCGCCCGGCGCTGGCCCAGGGCTTCGCGAACCGACAGGCAGGTTTCGCCGCCGATTTCGAAATTCTGCGGAATCGCGTCGAGATACGCTTGTATCTTCTCCGGCGTTTTAAGACGCCTGAGGATCGCAAATTCGGCTTTGGTCAGCCCCAGGTCCTCGCGACCGGCGCTGCGCTTATTCTTCATTCTGTCCGTTTGCCGCGCTTGACCGGTTTTGCCGGCCTCGTGGTTTTCTTTCTTGCGGGCGTTCTGCCGCTGCGTTCCGCCGCCGGAGTCGGCTTTGTCGTTCGCGCGAGTTTCCGCGCCGCCTGCGCTTGTCCGGCAACCTGTTTCTTCGCGTTCGCGCGCAACGCCGCGGCGTAGGCGGTGCGCGCCCAGGGCAGCATCTGTTCGGGCGACTCCATCGCGTCCGCCGGCGCGCGGAAGAAATTTAGCGCGGCACGCTTGCCCTTGCGCACATAGCCGAACATTTCGCAGCCCGCCTGCTCGAATTCGATGCGGTTCATCTCGTCCGCCTTCAGATACAGCATTTCCCCGGCCACGATGGCGAACATCAGGCCGTCGAGGTACACGCCGTAGCCGCCGAACATGCGGCGCGCCGCGACCGTGCCGAACGGCCCGAACAACTCCATCACGTATTCGACGAATTCGTCCGACATCGCTTTGCCTGTTGGAGAACTACCGTTTCCGATTGTAGGGCCTGGCGCCGCCCTGGCCAAGCGGCCTCTCGCGGCCTCTCGCTTGTGCACTATCAGAACAGGGGCCGGCCCAGCGCAAAAAACATGGCGGCGACTGCGAGCGCCATGATCAGGGTGGCGAGCCAGCCCAGGATTCTGAGCTGGCGCTTGATGGTAAATCGGCCCATGATTTCCGGCCGCACCGCCATCAGCATCATGACTGCCATGATCGGTACCGAAATCACGCCGTTAATGACCGCGCTCCATATGAGCGCCCTGACAGGCGGAATGTCGGTGAAATTCAGCGCGACGCCAACGAGCGTCGCCACCGTCAGAATAGTGTAAAAGCCGCGCGCCTCCGCCAGCCGCAAGCCCAATCCGATCGGCCAGCGGAACGACTCCGCCACCGCGTAAGCCGCCGATCCCGCGAGGATCGGGATGGCGAGCATGCCGGTGCCGATGATCCCCGCGGCGAACAGCGCGAACGCGAATTCGCCTCCGATCGGCCGCAGCGCTTCGGCGGCCTGCGCCGAACTCTGAATGTCGGTGATGCCGTGTACGTTGAGCGTCGCCGCGGCGGTCAGCATGATGAAAAAGGCGACCGTGTTCGAAAAGATCATGCCGACATAGGTATCGAGCTTGATCCGGCTGAGGTGCGCCCTCGCCTGCCCCGGCGCCTCGCGCAGCGGCTCCTCCCCGGGTCCTGCGCGCTGCTCTTCGACTTCCTGCGACGCTTGCCAGAAAAACAAATACGGGCTGATGGTGGTGCCGAACACCGCGACCAGCGTGAGCAGGTAGTCGGCATCGAGCTGGGTGGGTGGCACCAGCGCGCGCCACAGCACCTCGCCCCAGGGAATCTGCACCACGAACGCAGTGGCGACGTAGGCGAACAACGTGAGTGTCAGCCATTTCAGAATCGGCGCGTAGCGCGGAAACGGGATGAACACCTGCAACCCGAGCGACAGCATGGCAAAGGCGACGATGGCCAGATGCGGCGATCCGCCGATGAGCAGGCGCAAGGCGGCGGCCATGGCGCCCAGGTCAACGGCGATGTTGATGGTGTTCGCCACCAGCAGCAGGCCGACCACGCCGTGCAGCAGCCAGCGCGGGTAGTGCTCGCGAATATTGGCCGCAAGCCCGTGGCCGGTCACCCGGCCGATACGTGCGCTGACAATCTGGATGCCGATCATCAGCGGCAGTGTGAACAGTATCGACCAGAGCATGCCATAGCCGAACTGGGCGCCGGCCTGCGAATAGGTTGCTATGCCGCTTGGATCGTCATCGGCGGCGCCGGTGACCAGGCCCGGTCCGAGCCGCTTCAGCAGCGGCGTGGCTGGCTTGGCGGCCGGGGAGCGGCCGGGCGAGAGCGCTTTTTTCATGGTCGGGGCCGATTCCGAATGCGACCGCGTCGCGGCACGACGCCGCGCGGTGGCCGCGCGCAGTCTAGCGCATTCTTTCGACGTCGAGCGGGATAATTTCGACGGCAGGCGCCGCCGGTCGCGCCGGAGGCGCGGCTACAGCCAGCGCTGCATCGAATAGCCGCCGATCAGCGGCCGCTGCATCGCGGCGCGGAACATCTGCCGGCCCCACTTGAATTCCTTGTACAGCACGATAAAACGCCACAGGTCGCGCATCACCTTGGCGCGATCGCGCCAGGGGAGGGCCATCAGCGCTGCGGGAAAGTCGGCTTCGTGCGGGCGGTCAAAGGCGATTTTGAGCGGATTCCACTGGTCCGACGTGCGCCGCACTTCGGAAGCGATCATGCGCCGGTACATGTCCTGCACCGGCAGGTTGCGCGCACGTGCCTCGACCACCGCTTCACCGCTGATCGCGCCCGAATGCAGCGCGCAACTCATACCCTCGCCGATCATGTTGAGAAAACCCGCCGCCTGGCCGGTGATCAGCACGTTGCCTTTGCCGAACACGTAGCGATTGATCAGCGACGGTCCGAAATTCTCGCCGCAGCCCTCGTCATCGGTGTGCGGGTGCAGGCGTACGCCATGCTTCTCGGCCAGATAGTTCACCACGTTTTCGTGCTTCCTGGCGAAATTGTCGCCGCGCTTGAACCCGACGCCGACGATCTGCCGCCCGTCGCGGGCGTGGCTCCAGGTGTAATGCCCCAGACCGGGATGGAACCAGAAATGGAAGTAATCGGGAGACAGCGGGCAATCGATAATGTCGTGGAATTTCTGTCCGACGAAAAACCAGGGAATGGACTGCGGGTAGTCAGGATAGATGGCGCGGATCACAAGCGAACTCGGTCCGTCGGCGCCGATCACCTGGCGCGCGCGGTATTCGACCGGCTCACCGTCTTTTCTCGCTTGCACAAGCACGTGATCGCCATTGTCCTCGAGCCCCGCGAACGAGGTGCGGTCGTGCACTTCGGCGCCGCTCGACTTGATCGCCCAGTAGTCGGAATACTTGCGGTGCAGATGCGGCGTGGTGCCGCCGAAAAAATCCATCGGCAGCGACACCATGCTGGGGAAATGGAAAGTCACGCCGCGGCACGAAGTCGGCTCGTGCAGCGCCTCGCGCGGCAAGGGACCGAAATTCTCCAGCAGGAAACGATGCCCGCGCGGCGACAGTATGCCGCTGCAGATCTTGTGGCGCGGGAGTTCCTTCCTCTCCAGCACGATGGTTTCCAGGCCGGCGTCCACCAGCCGCTTCGCTGCGGCCGCCGCCGACAGGCTGGCGCCGACGATGATTACGTCAACCGAGCGCATTGCTGTATGCCTTGTTCATCATGTTCCATCATCCGCCAATTCCGCCAGGTGCACCACCGGACACTCGCTGACCTGACCGAAGGCGGCGCGGTCCTCCATGCTCTCCACCACGATGCGGGAGATATTGCGTCCCTGCAGTATCCAGCGCGGCTGGATCGATTCATCGTCGGCGCCGTCGGCGGTTTCCGGGCCCAAGCGTTGCGACAGGCCGCGGGCAGTGGCCGGAATCGCGATGCGCTGCAAATCAAGGTTGAAGCAGCAACCCGCGGCTGCGCGCAGGCCATCGTAATACTTGACCAGGCGCTGGTAATCGGAATGATAGGCGCGCGGTTCGATCACGTACAGGTCGCCCGCGCGCAATGCGCCGCGCACGCGCGGCAGGGCACTCAAGGCTGCGCCCAGGCTGATGCAGGTTGATCCGGGCAGCCAGCGGCGCAAGTGGCGCAGCATCAGTCCGTCGGCGACGATGAGTGTCCTGATTCCGCGTAAAGGCGCAAGAAACCGGTCCAGGCGCTCCGCCGGAATCTGCGCGCCGGCTTCCAGCGCGAGCGCGATATCCTGACCGTCGTCATCCGCAATCGGCATGTTTTCCGCGGCGCCAAGCAGCGCTGCCGTCCGCGAAAGAATGTCGGGGTGTGCGCGCAGCGCCTCGCCCGCGAGCAGCACTGACGCAGAGGATGTCCGCGGCGCCAGCGGCCGCTGCGTTTGCGCGGCCATGCGCGCAAGCAGGCTTTCCATCGCGGCGGGTTGCAGCAGCTGGTGGCGCAGGTCCAGCGTCATCGCGACCAGATCGATTTCCTCCGGGCACACCGGTTCGCAGGCGGCGCACAGGGTGCAAGTGTTGACGGAGTCGGCGATGTCGGCCGGGCCGGCGCCATGTTGCAGTGCCTTGGCACGACCGAGGGGCGTCAGGCCAAGGTCGTGGCTGCGGCGCCACAGCGGGCACACCAGCAGGCACAGGCCGCAGCCGCTGCAAGAGGCAAAGCCCTTGCGCCGCCGTGGCGTGCTGTGTGTGAGGCCGAGCATGCCTAGAAAATAGCGTGACGATTGAGGATCATCGCCGGATCGGCCGCGCGCTTCATGGCGAGGTGCCGGTCCACCAGATCGTCGCCGAACGCGCGCCGGATATAGCCCTTCATCATGCCGCCGAAACGATAGTAGCTCGCGCCCATGTCGACGCCGATATCGTAAATCTCGTTCTTGAACGATTGCAGCGTGTCGCGGCTGTAGGTCCCTTTGTCCAGCATCGGCTCGAATTCGCAGCCGTAGGCCCATCCTTCGGCATCGGGCGGAATACAGGACATTTCGTAATGGCTTCTATGCTCCGGGCGCAGCCGGATGCCGACCAGGTAAAGCGTGTAGTGAGAAAAGTACTTCCGGCAAACCGCATTGCCGCGCTCCACTGCTTCGACGAACTTCGTGGCCGAAGTCGCCAGGTCGGGAATCACCATCTGCCGGCTGCCCCAGAACTTCCACACCGCGCGCGAAAACACGACGCTGCGGTCGAACATCATTCCGTCACGCATGTATTCCGATCGCTGCAGTTCTGGAAACAGTTCGCGCTTGCGTTGCAGCAGGTACCAGGCTTCGCCGAGTTTCCACGGGCGCAGGGCATAGTGCGCCAGCATGCGCAGGCCGAAACCGAATTCACCGTAGCCGCGCAGCCGCGGCCGCCAGTCGGCCATGAACGCCGCTTCACGCGCGGCGGAATCGAACGCCAGCAGGACGTTCACCGCGCAGTCCATGATGGTGAGTATCCCCGAATAATCGCTGGCGTCATTGCGGTCGAGCAGCTGCAGGTCTTCAATGGCCGGGCGCAGCGAGTC
>QYQC01000040.1 GCA_007280315.1 Betaproteobacteria bacterium
ATTGATGTCTTCGCCCAACTCTTCCGCGGCGATCGCCAGTTTCGACAGCGGACCGGTCACCCAGTGCACCGCGATCAGCGACAGCGCAATTACGCTTCCCAGAAGGATCGACAGCGTCAGGCCGAGCCGCAGCGGCACCGCGGTCGCCTGCGGCGAAACGTAGGAATCAAAAGTTACCCAGGTACTGTCGCGCAGCGCGATCTGTACGGTGAAAAACGTGCCTCCGGGAGAAAAGCCCGGACCCATGCCGCGCTCCATGCTTCGGCCTTGCATCATCGGCATCATGGCCATCCCGGGAAGCTCCGGCGGTCCCCCGCGCGGCCCAGGGCGAAAGCTCGCCGGAGCGTCCTCGAGCCGGACCACGTTTACCTGCGCATTCTCGCCGAGGGCGAAGCGCAATACCGCGGTAAACATCGAATGCGCAAAATCGTTCTCGCCGGATCCCGTGCGCGCAGTGATCCGGGGCCGGTCGAGGGACACGGTCAGCGGCGGCGCATCGAACACCGCGACGACTTTATGGCGTTCCGCCGCAGGCAGCGAATCGAGCAGCTTGACGATGTCCGAGATCTGCTGCGCCAGGCGCATGCCGCCGGCGCGATAGAGCAGCTGGTCGCGTTCGGCCAGATTGATATAGGCGGTGGCGAACTGCACCAGGATCAGGCCGCCGAGCAGGATCAGAACCAGCCTGCCGAACAGACTGCGCGGTAGCAGACGCATTATCGCTTCACCTCGACCGGCACGGCGAGCACGTAGCCCTCGCCGCGCACCGTTTTGATGATGCGCGGATCGGCGGGGTCGTCGCCCAGGCGGTGCCGCAGCCGGCTCACTTGGATGTCGATGCTGCGATCGAGCGGGTCGGCGTCGTGGCCCTTGGACAACAGCATGAGCTGGTCGCGCGTGAGCACGTGATTGGGGTGGCTGAGAAAAATCCGCAGCAGCTGGTACTCGTTGCCGCTAAGGGACGTGACCACGCCCCCGGGTGACACCAGGTGCCGCGCCACCGTATCCAGGCGCCAGCCCGCGAACGCGATGCCGCGCGCGTCGTCGGCGCGCAGATTGCGCGGCAGGCTGCGGGTGCGCCGCAGCACGCTCTTGATGCGTGCGAGCAGTTCGCGCGGACTGAACGGTTTTGCCAGGTAATCGTCGGCGCCCATCTCCAGGCCGACGATGCGGTCGGTTTCCTCGCCGCGGGCGGTGAGCATGATCACCGGGGTATCCGAATCGGCGCGCAGCTTGCGGCACAGCGTCAGCCCGTCCTCTCCCGGCAGCATCAGATCGAGCACGATCAGATCCACCTTGCCGCGTGCGAGGGCGGCCCACATCGCCTTGCCGTCGGCGACGAGACCGGTCTCGTATCCGTTCTTGCGCAGGTAGTCCCCGAGCAGGCTGCGGATTTCGGCATCGTCGTCGACGACCAGTATGTGGTCCGGCTGATCCATACGTTCCTTTATAACCGCGGACTCGTGCGGAGTGCGAAAAGTTTGTAGCGTAGTGTATCAAGCCGGGTTTTTCGATGCGTCAGCGTACAAAAAAGGCGGCGCGTGGCGGTCCATCCCCAGACGGCCAGTGACAGGCGATTCCGCTACACCGGATGATTGATAATATGCGCAACTGCTTATATAGTCGAAACAGAATTGACCGGAGGTGCAGTGGACAAGCTCGATCACGCGTTTGACGTTCTGGCTTCGTATTTCGGCGTGCTTTCAGAACCGACGCGCCTGCGCATCATGCACGCCATCTGCGAAGAGGAGAAAACCGTATCGCAGATCGTCGCGGAGCTCGGCGCCACGCAAACGAATATCTCGCGACACCTGAACATGATGCACAGGAGCGGGGTGCTCGCCCGGCGCAAGGCGGGCAACCAGGTACATTACCGCGCCGCGGACGCGGCGATGGTCGAAATCTGCCGCAGCGTGTGCAGCCGCATCGCCACGCAACTCGACCAGAAGAAGCCCTTGCGCGGCGATCTGCTGCGCCTGATGCCGCGCGCAAAGTCAAAGAAGCGCGCGGCATGACGCCGCGCGCTTCGCCTATTGCGCTACAGGACGATGCTGAAGGTTCCGTCGCCGGCGTAGCGTACCTTGGCATCCAGGAAATAGATGTTCAGCTCGGCGCGCAGCAATTTCGCCGTATCGTAGGCTTCGCCGGAACGCGCGCCGGTGGCGCAGACGAACACGATTGGCCTGTCCGTGGGCAGGGAGGCGATTTTCTGCGCCAGCTCGGACAGGGGAATATTGATCGCCCCTTTTACTGTGCCTGCCGCGTACTCTTTCGCGTCGCGCACATCGACTACCAGCAGCGTGCCGGGACTCTCCTTTATGGTGCGCTCGAACCATGCGGTCGAAACTGAACCCTTCTCCTTGCCGGTCTCGACCCTGACGCTTGCTTGCGCATCGGCTCCAGCGGCGGCAGGCGCGGCTGCTGCCGTTTTGGGTGCGCCGTAAAGTTTCAGCCAGTCAGGATGGCCCATGGCGTAGGTCTTGACGTTGGTGTAGCCGAGCTTGCGCGCTTTTTCTGCAGAATTGCCGCTGAGCACGCATTCGAGTCCGCCGCAGTAGAAGATCAACTCGGCCGCCTTGTCCGCCGGCAGCTTGTCGCTGTGCTTGTCGAACTCGCTGTCGGAAATATTCAGCGCCGTGGGGATGATGCCGTCCTTGTCCACCACGCGCTTGGGCCGCGAATCGACCAGTGTGTAGGCGGCCTTCTCGTCGATCAGCTTCTTGATGTAGGCGCCTGCGACCGCGCCGACCTCGCCCTTGGCGACCCACTCCGGATAGCCGTTGGTGTACACCTTGACGTTGGTGTAGCCGAGCGCCTCGGCTTTCCTGGCCGAGTTATGGCTGAGCACGCATTCAGGGCCTTCGCAGTAATAGATCAGCAGCATGTTCTTGTCCTGCGGCAGCAGGCTCTGCATCTGCTCGAACTTGTCATCCGGAATGTTGATCGCGCCGGGAATGTGTCCGGGATTGAACTTGCGTCCGGTGGGCCGCGCGTCGATCAGCATCACGCCCTTCTTGGGCGGGATGTCAACCCACTGCTTGACGAAATCGTAGTCGACCAGGTGCTGGTAATAATTGGCCTGCGCGGCTTGCGTGCCTGCCGCCTGGGCCTGTGCCGGTGCAGTCCAAACGGCAGCGGGCAGCGCGACGGGCAGAGCCAGCATCAGCGCGACTACAAGGGTTTTCAGTTGTGTACGCATGGCAATCTCCTTAGTGTCTACGAGGTGAAGCTTTACAGAATCGTGAATTTTTCCGTCGATTCGTTGTAGCGAATCAAGATGTACCAGAGCAACAGCAGTCCGAGTCCGACCAGAAGGGCCCATCCCCAGCCGCCCAGCATGTCAGGCAGATACGCCTGGATGCCGACCTTGGTGAATTCCAGGCCGTCCAGATTCACGTCGGGCGCCGTGATGTTCCAACGATGCATGAGGCCGGAGAAGGTCGAACCGCCCCAGGCGAAGAAGAACAGCGCCACCCAGAGCTTTAGATTGCCCTCGGCGGCGCGCCACATGGAGCCCGATGCGCAGCCGCCGGCGAAGACCATCCCCATGCCGAAAATCACGCCGCCGAGGAGTGAGCCCAGCCAGAAGGTCGGCGGAATGGCAATGTAAGGATCGATTACTTTCTTCTGGAACAGCAGCGAGGCCAGTGGGATGCCGATCGCGAGGGCCAGGATCAGCGCCTTGGTCATGTCGCCCTCGGCCGTCATGAAGGGCTCGCGAAAACCGCGCGCGAAGCACAGGCGCGACCGGTGCAGGATGAAACCCATGGCAAAGCCGGCGACCACGATGATCGCGCGGCTGGCCACTTTCGTGTCTGCGGCGTACGCCCAGATTAGCGTCCAGGTGACGATTACCGCAACGATGAGGACACCGAACAGCGGATAGCGGCCGCGCGGCGCAGAGTCGCCCGAGGCCGGGACCTGCATGCCCCAGCTGATGTTGTCCAGCGTCCAGAGCAGGAGCTTCAGACCGGCGACCGCGCCTGCCGTAAGGCCCAGCGCCATCGTCCAGCCCGCTGGTGAAGAATGCAGCGCAGGCGTGAAGAAGCCGCCGGTGGTGCAGCCGCCGGCGAGCGAGGCGCCGATTCCCATCAGGATGCCGCCGAGGGCGCCCCATAGGTATTCGAGCTTCGGCGCGCGGCTAATGCGAAATTGACGCGACATCAGCGCCGCTGTGAACGCCCCCATCAGCAGCGTAATGTCCATCAGCGACATGCGGTGCATCAGCGGGCTGTCGAGCTCGGTCCTGATCTTCAGCATCTCGCCCAGGCCGATCGCATTGTTCACCCAGTCGCCCCACAGTTTGAGGCCGCCGAACACGCCCCAGAACAGGCCGCTCGTCATCAGCCCGAATATGACCATCACCAGCAGGATGGCGCCCAGGTAGGGCGACCACGGTTCGACGAATATGCGCTCGTAATCGGCCTTGAAGCCGCTGCGCCAGGCTGGACCTTCGCTCATGCCTAGCTGCACCCGGCCGGTGAATCGCCGTCCTTGGCACTCTTGTTCAGGAAGGCTTTGACGTCCTCGAGAAGCTCGTTCTCGGGCACGGCGGCAAATTTCGCGGCCGCCGCGTTCGTTGCCTTGATGCCGTCACGGTATTGCTTGCTGAAGAAGTGCTTCACCGTGTCTTTGCCTTTGCCGTGCTTGTCGGTCTTGAAAACGGCCGCCCATTCCGCCTGGGTTTTGTCATTGGGGCCGATGGCTTTCTTCAGTTCGGCGGTGTGGCAGGTGGTGCACACCTGCCGGTAGTAGATGCGCCCGCGCTTCCAGTCACCGTCGTAGGCTTGCGCGGCGCTCATCGCGCCGGCGGCCAGCATGAGTGCCATCAGGTTCAGTCCGAATTTGGATTTCATTTTTTAATCTCCTGTGCGTCGAATGATTGAATTCCCGTGCTGCCTGAAGGTCCGTCATCACTTGACGAGGGCCGCAACCGGCTTGTCGGCTTCCACATCCTCCCAGCCGGTGATCATCGCCTTGATGTGGGCGAGCGGCGTATGGCCGGTGGTGGAGAGGTAGAGGTGACCAATCAGGAAAATCAGCATCATGAATGCCGC
>QYQC01000112.1 GCA_007280315.1 Betaproteobacteria bacterium
AAACAAAGGACAGCTGCTTGATCATGCTCTAGAATTCGTCGAAGCGAAGAGGCCGGTTGTCCAGGGCCGAGGGAAGGCGAAAGCCGTAATCGACCAGGTTCTCCTTGCGCGAGCGGTAACCCTTGTACATGCCCCCGATCTGGCCGACCGTGACATGGCTTTCGTCGATAATCATCAGCGCGTCGCGCGGCAGGTAGTCGATCAGCGTCGGTGGCGGCTCGCCCACCTTGCGTCCGGACAGGTGGCGCGAATAGTTTTCGATGCCTTTGCAGAAACCCATCTCGTTCAGCATTTCCAGGTCGAAGCGGGTGCGTTGCTCGATGCGCTGCGCCTCGACCAGCTTGTTCGCCTTGACGAAGCTGTCGATGCGCTCGCGCAATTCGAGCTTGATCGCCTCGATCGCGCGCAGCGTGGTCGCGCGCGGCGTGACATAGTGACTGGACGGATAGACGGTGAAGCGCGGCACGCGCTGGTGCACGCGGCCGGTGAGCGGATCGAAAATCGCCAGCGTTTCGACTTCGTCGTCGTTCAGGCTGATGCGCACCGCGGTCTCGGAGTGCTCCGCCGGAAACACGTCGAGTACGTCGCCGCGAACGCGGAAGGTGCCGCGCGCAAATTCGAATTCGTTGCGCTCGTATTGCATCGATGTCAGCCGCGCGATGATGTCGCGCTGCGACAGTTTCTCGCGCTCGCGCAGGTGCAGAATCATGCCGTGATAGTCGACCGGGTCGCCGATGCCGTAGATGCAGGACACGGTGGCGACGATGATGGTGTCCTTGCGTTCCATCAGCGACTTGGTCGCCGACAGCCGCATCTGTTCGATATGCTCGTTGATGCTCGAGTCCTTTTCGATGAACAGGTCGCGCGACGGCACGTAGGCCTCGGGCTGGTAATAATCGTAGTAGGAAACGAAATACTCGACTGCGTTCTCCGGGAAGAATTCGCGCATTTCAGAGTACAACTGCGCCGCCAGCGTCTTGTTCGGCGCGATGATCAGCGCCGGTCGGCCCTGACGCGCGATCACCTGCGCCATGGTGTAGGTTTTGCCGGAACCGGTCACACCGAGCAGGGTCTGATAGGCGAGCCCGTTTTCCACCCCTTCGACCAGTTTGGCGATGGCTTCGGGCTGGTCGCCGGCGGGCTCGAATTGCTGGTGCAGCTTGAACGGGCTGTTGGGAAAAGTGACGATCAAGGGGTACAATTAAGTCTTTGACAAAACGCGAAAGTTTAGCACGATGAACGCCCCTCACTCCCCCTCCCTGCTTGCCGGCGTGCAAATGGCGCCGCGCGATCCGATACTTGGCCAAACCGAGGCTTTTAACGCCGACAAGAACCCGAAAAAGGTCAATCTCGGCGTCGGCGTCTACACCGGCGATGACGGCAAGGTGCCTCTTTTGGAGTGCGTAAGCCGCGCCGAGCGTCTACTGGTGGAACAGCCTGCGGCACGCAACTATCTCCCCATTGACGGCCTGGCCGCCTATGACAAGGCGGTGCAGGGCATGATATTCGGCGCCGAAAGTCCGGCGGTCAAGGATGGCCGCATCGTCACGGTTCAGACCCTGGGAGGCACCGGCGGCCTGAGGGTGGGTGCGGATTTTCTGCACCGCACCTCGCCCGGTGCCGGGATGTGGATCAGCGATCCGAGCTGGGAGAACCACCGCGCGGTGTTCGAAAGCGCCGGCTTCAAGGTCAATACCTATCCTTACTACGACGCCAAGACCCGCGGCATCGACTTCGAAGCGATGCTGGGCGGGCTCGAGGCCATCCCGGCCGGCGATATCGTGCTGCTGCACGCCTGCTGCCACAACCCGACCGGCGTCGACCTGAGTCAGGCGCAATGGGCCGGCGTCGCCGAGACCATGGCCGCGCGCGGGCTGGTCCCGTTCCTCGACATCGCCTACCAGGGGTTTGCCGAAGGACTCGACGCCGACGGCAGCGCGGTGCGTCTGTTTGCGCAAAGCGGTATGCCGGTGCTGGTGGCCAATTCGTTCTCCAAGTCGTTCTCGCTCTACGGCGAGCGCGTGGGCACGCTCAATGTGGTCGCCGCAAGCAACGACGAAGCCGCGCGCGTGCTGTCGCAGATCAAGCGACTGGTGCGCAGCAATTATTCCAACCCGCCGACCCACGGCGGCAAGATCGTCACCACCGTGCTCGCGAACCCGGAACTACGCACGCTGTGGGAGCAGGAACTGGGGCAAATGCGCGAGCGCATCAAGTCCATGCGCAAACTGCTGGTGGAGAAAATCCATGCGCGCGTACCCGGCGCCGATTTCAGCTTCGTTACGCGCCAGCGTGGCATGTTTTCCTATTCCGGCCTGACCAAAGAACAGGTGGTGCGCATGCGCGAGGAATTCGCCGTGTATGCAATCGAGAGCGGGCGCATCTGCGTCGCCGCGCTCAATTCCGGAAACGTAGACTATTCCGCCGATGCGATTGCCAAAGTGATTGGATAGGCGCGCGGGTTCCGCGCCGCGTCCGGCGGCGTATGCGACTGAAAACAAGCGGCGATTCCAATTGACCTAAACGGGCCCAGACCGTAAAATACGGCCCTTCCCAAGCCCGTTTCCACCGGGTTCACCGTTCCCCGATAGCTCAGCTGGTAGAGCGACGGACTGTTAATCCGCAGGTCCCAGGTTCGAGCCCTGGTCGGGGAGCCAAGTAAATCAATATGTTACAGAATACAGTTAAACTATTTCATTAGATTAATAAGCGATTATTTGACGCCATGGCCAGACTTCTTCGATCACCGGCACCCACGCCAGGAGTAATTGAGATGCACGCAAGCTCTATTCTGCAGTACCTGAAAAAGAACGGCCAGCAACTCGATCAGGAGATCGCAGTGGGGACCGGAATTCCGCTTCCCAAGGTGCGCTTGTCGCTATCCGATCTGTCCGCGCGGGGGGAAATTTCCAGGTGCAACGTGACCAGGTTCAATGACGGCAAAGCGATCGAAGGCATGCTCTGCCGTATCGCCGGAACCATTCCGCCCAAAGCGCCGGGCAGGAAGCCAGGAAGCTGACGGCAGCGCCACGGCGCCGCAACGCGCTTGTAGCCTGGCTCGCCTACTTTCCGAGCATATACAGCTGCCATAGATCCTTGCGGTTCATATGCAGCATCGGCTGGATTGCCATCAGTGCGGTCCTGCCGATGCTGCCCTCGAGATAGCGCATCTCGGTGAATTTGTCTTTGGTCGGTTCATCCACCGGCGCGTCGAAACCGTTCTCGCGCATGATCAGTATCCCCTTGGCACGCAAAGCGAGCTCGGTATAGAGACGCAGGTAGCATAGAATGTCCGCGACCACCGGGCCGCGGAATTTGTCCTTCAGCGTATGCAGGTACTCTCCCACTGGTGAATCGGCGAGGCGGCCGGAGTTGATCAATTCCAGCATTTCGGCGTCTGCGTCGAAGCCCGAGCCGAGCCAGTTGCCCACCGCTTTCTCGCTGCGCTCGAATACGACATAAAGCAGGGGCGGCAGAACCAGCAATATGACCAGGGTCGCAATCCTCGGCGAGTGCGACAAGTGGTTGTAGCCGGAGTGCAGCACCAGAGCGAGCCCGAACCCGGGAAGCAGCGCCTGCAGGTTTTCCCGCTTGGCCCGCTCCAGCATTGCCAACCCCATCACCGCGAAGATTGCCGTGGCGCCGCCATGCATGATTGCGGTGCCGAAGCCGCGGACGATCCAGGTGCCGACGCCGGCGTCCGGAATCAGCTTGAGGAAATAGAGGTTCTCGACCATCGCGAACCCGGTACCGACGGCGAAGCCGAAAATTGCGGCGTCCACCAGAAATCCGATTCGATGGGTGCGAATCAAGGCGACGATCACCAGACCCTTCAGCAGTTCTTCGATGAGCGGCGCGACGTAACGAGAATAGCGCGGCAGATCGATATCGATCAGATCGAGCGCCGCGCCGTTTGCCAGGTAGCTGGCGCCGGCAACCACCGCGCCGCAGGCGACGACGGTGATGACGCCGCGCAGTTTCACCAGCTTGTAGCTGTCCAGATAAAGCAGCGCTGCGAGGAATGTCAGAACCGGCAGCAAACCCACCAGTGCGTGTAACGGCATCGTCGTCGACATAGTCTGCGGCATCCGCCCTACATTATTTTCAGCGAGATCATGAATTCGTTGCCGGCGCGCCGCGCGTCCTGGAAGCCCATGGCGTAGCCCAGCGACAGCGTCACGTCCGACCAATGCAACACGCTGAAGTTGAAATCCGCCTGCGCGCCGATGTTTGAATAATGCTTGCGCAGCGACGAACGCGCCGGATCCGTCCAAAGTGTCGACGCGAACACCGAGGGCCGCAGCCAGGTCGCATGAAAGCTCTGCGTGCCGAGCGCTTCGAACACCATCGGCGGCAGGTTCAGTTCCACCATCGGGCGGGCGAAGCTCTGCCCGCTAACGCCGTTGATGTCGAATCCCGGCATGGCATAGTATTCCTGGTAGCGCTTGACCGATCCGCTGTCGACGTAGTTGTTGCCGAATCCGCCGAAATAAAAATTTGCAACCGAATTCCTCCGATCACCGTCGGCGATGCCGGCGACGCCGCGCAGCCACAGCGAAGTGTGCGGGAGCGGGAGATCGAAACCGAGGTCGAAACTGCCGCGCAGCTGGGGGATGGTCTTGCTGTTGACCTGACTGGCATTGGCCACAACGGACCAGGCCACGCCCTTCTCGTCATCGACGGCGCCAAGCGAGCGCCGCTTGTCGGTGAAGTGCAAGCCAACCTGCCCGGTGAGCAGCCGCGTAAACGACGTGCCTACGTTTTGCGCCTCCGGCAGCGTGTCGATCTTGTCGTAATAAGTGAGATCGTATTTCAGCGTGAGCTTCCTCGGCTCGTCCCAGATCAGCAGGTCGTCGTAGCCGAACTTGGCCGCATTGCCCTTGCGGCTGCGCTTGGTGGGTCCGAACAGATCGTAAAAATCCGAGCGGTTCCACGACAATGCGCCGCGCCAGCCCAGGTACTCGCCGGTAATCTCGACGTGGCCGCGCTCGTTCTCAGGCAGCTTGCCGGTCGGCGTATAGGCGGCGGTGACACCGAATTTGGCGAATCCCAGGGGATCGGCGATATTGACATGGTAGCCGGCGCCGACCGCGTTCTTGTAGCCCTGCATTACTGGGTAGGCATTGTCGACGGCGAGGCTTTTCAGCGGAACAAACGGCCCCTTGCGGATCACCACCTTGTCGTAGTCGACCGTGCTCGGCGGCGGCACCTGCCACTTGGTGACCAGCGGATGTTTGGCGACGAGTTCCGCGCCAAGGAACTTGATCGCGCTTACATCCTCTATCGGACGCGCAGCGATGGTCGCCGGAACGAATCCCTCTGCCGTGTAAGAGAGCACCAACAGCCTGCCGTCGTCGAGCGGCACCGGGCGGAAGAAGCCCGATTCCGCATTGGAGACGGCCTCGACCTTTCCCGTCGCCACTTCGTAGCGAAAAATGTTGGATACGCCGGTGTAATAACTACTGCCGTAGAGGTGGCGACTGTCTTTCGAAAACACGAAACTCTCGGGGACGGACTGTCCAAAACGGAATTCGCTCAGCGGCGCCATATCCCCCGCCAGCACTTTTTCCATTTCCCATACCCGCAGGAACTGGTCGCCGTTGACTTCACCCACCGATGCCGACAGCAATTTGCCGTCAGGCGAAATGTCCAGATCGTAGGGAACGTACTCGTACGAAAAATAGAAAATATCAAACCACTCGTTGTATGGATATGGAATCCGCACCAGCGTCGCCATGCCATTTGCGTGGCGCACGCCGAGCAACGACCGGTCGGCCGGATTGAACACCATCTCGCCGATGCGCGCGTCCTCGAGCAACATCTTCGTTTCGCTGGTCTTGACATCAACCGACATGAGGTCGCGCAGCGCGAGGTTGTCGTTGGTGAAAAAAGCCGTTCCGCTACCGGGGTCGTAGGCAAACGAAGTGACCCGATAGAGCATCGCCCGCTTGATGTCTGCAAGCCGCTTGACGCCGCCGTCCCGCGTATTGATCGCCCCGACGTGTTCCACCACGCCGGGGTAGCGGAAGGCGGCGTAGATACTGCCGCTCGGCTCGTCATAGAACATGCGCGAGATCGACCCGACCGCACTGCCGACCAGCTTGCGGTGGGGCGTGATCGGATGTTTGCGTACCTCGGCGAGATTGCGCTGTTGAAATTCGCGTTCGAACGCGATCCAGTCCTGCCAGCCCTGTTCCAGCGGAATGCCGAACACCTGCTGGAACTGATCGGAGTAATAGCGTGCGCTGCCTTCGTCGCGCCTGATCCAGGCGACCACCTTTTCCGGCGAATAGGCGTAGGCGAGCCAGGTGAAGAATCGCGTGCCGTAGAGGTAGGCATTTGCGCCAATCTGGAAATCGACGCGCACGCCGCGGGATACCAGACCCAGGGGATCGTAGAACGGCGTACCGTCGCGCACCATCGCACGGAACACCATCTCGTCATAGCCGCCCTGGGCCCGGCCTACGCCGCCGCCCATCCAGGTTTCCATGAACACCGCGGCGCCCTCCACATACCAGCGCGGGGCGGTGAAGCGCGGCACAGTCAGATAGTTGTAGAGCAGCGATTCCGGGTTCTGCGGCTGCGGCGCGACCTTGCCGAAAAAGAAACTGCGCCAGCGCCGGTCCTCCGCCGACGAAATGTCCCCCTGCATCACATGGGTGACCTCATGGTTCATCAGCGAAAACATGCGCTCACTCGCAGGAAAGGTCTCGAACGCATGCGATTGCGGCGCCACGTCGAAAACTAGCCTGCTGCGCGGCGCGACTGCGGCAGAGGCGTTGCCGTAGTCGGCGAAGTCCTTCAGCAGGATGGTAGTGGGTTCGGACGGAACCCAGTCGAAGGTCCGGCGCTGCCACGCCAGGGAATTGGTGAAGGTGCGCACCGCGTGCGGCGCGAGAAAATCGAGGGAATCGAAATAAATGAGCCTGAGGTCTTTCGTTTCGACGAAGGACATTCCGAGCGGGTTATCGTCTGCGGCAGCATTGAGCGGAAGCAAAATCAACAGCAGACAAGTCAAGAACGCTCTCATGCAGCCCCCTCCCCGAAGCGCAAAGAATTGCCGAAGCATACTGAAACGGCGCACAAAAGCAAACCGCCGACCCTGGGGTCGGCGGTTGCATACTGCTTAATGTTGATCTGAACTATCTGGCGGTTTTGCTCACTGCGAGCGGCCGGCCGCGTTCCCTGCCGCATTTCCCGCTGCCCGACCGGCGGCACTGCCTGCAGCATTGCCAGCAGCGTTTCCTGCCGCGCTACCAGCTGCATTACCTGCGGCGTTGCCCGCTGCGTTGCCCGCTGCGTTACCTGCCGCGCTACCCGCAGCCTTGCCGGCGGCGCTACCTGCCGCATTGCCAGCTGCGTTACCTGCCGCGCTACCCGCAGCCTTGCCGGCGGCACTACCTGCTGCATTGCCAGCTGCATTACCTGCCGCGCTTCCTGCGGCTTTGCCGGCGGCGCTACCTGCAGCGTTGCCAGCTGCATTACCTGCCGCGCTTCCTGCGGCTTTGCCGGCGGCGCTACCTGCAGCGTTGCCAGCTGCATTACCTGCC
>QYQC01000248.1 GCA_007280315.1 Betaproteobacteria bacterium
CCAGAAACGCGCCTCGGCGCTGTTAGCCGCCGCAACGGGTGCCGGGGACGCCGTGAACAAGGCCGGCGCACCCAGCGCCAAAGCGGTTATGGCGATGGCTCGCGCCCATACTCTGACCAACATTGTGCTCGTCACTCCTAGTTCTCTCGCCACTGGTATTTGTACCACGCGCTCGCCGCTGCGTGGCGCCAAGCCTGGGTCGCGAAGACGTTCCTTACAAATACGTAATCAAGCCGTCATGTTGGCGATAAGCGCGAAGGGCCAGACTGAGCTTTCCAGACAACCGCGGGCAAGGCGAGCGACCGGATCCACGCAACAGAAAACAGCATTTAGCTGCTCCTCCAATTGCTTTAGCGCGATTTGGGGCGCGCCATCCAACTCCGAAAACTAAAGGAAAGAAATGAGATTTCGAGTCATGCATTACCCCGCCGGCCGATTGCTGCTCGGTTTGTTGGTGCTGGGCGCGGCCGCGCTGTATTCCTACAAAGTGCAGGCCGCGTCAGACCAGCCGCCCATACCACACGGCGTGGCAATGCAGTCCTGGCAGGACAATGGCCAGGACGGGCGCTATTTATTGCAGCTCGCGCAGGGGCAAGCGCTGAAAGCCGGCAAGCCGGTTATCGGGACTGTGACCAGTGACACCGACTGTGAAATAGATGCCGAGGGGCTGAGCCATTGCCACAACAACATCAAACTTGCGGACGGCAGCGAAATCATGGTGATCGACACGCACAATATGCACCGCAATCGTTGCCTCGGAGCGGGGGATCGCCTCTCGCTGACCGGGGTGAAGGGGCCCTGGATCATGGGGACCCTGTCGAAAAAGTAACTGCGCAACAGTCCGGTCAAAAAGAGGGCTAGCACTATGTCGATTGCAACGCTTTCCAAGGCGACAATGGCCGGCCTGGTGCTGTTGGCCACGGCGGCGACCGCACAGACCGCCGACCGAAACGCCGCCGATGCAGCGCAAGCCGATCGAGTCAAGGACGCGGTGATGAAGGAACTGCGTGAGAGCGGCGCGATCGACCGGGCGGTTGACGCGGGCATCGTTCGCTACGTAGAGCGACAGCGTGCCGAGGCGGCCCAACGCGAGCAGCGCGAAGCCGATACGCGGGCTGCCGCATTGCGGCCGGTGTCCAAAGGTCGCGACCACGTCCGCGGGGATTCCGCCGCGCCGGTTACGCTTGTCGAGTACTCGGACTTCGAGTGCCCGTTCTGCAAACGTTTCCACCTGACTGCGAAGCGATTGGTTGACGAATCCAAGGGCCAGTTGAAATGGGTCTATCGCCATTTCCCGCTCGACGAACTCCATCCAGGCAAAGCGCGCAAGGAGGCGGTGGCGTCGGAGTGCGCCGCCGAGATCGGCGGAAGCGGCGCATTTTGGAAATTCGCGGACCGGTTCTTTGAACTGACGCCTTCGAACAACCAGACGGATATCGATACCGTACTGCCGCAAATTGCCGGCGAAATCGGGCTCGACAAGACGCGGTTCGCATCCTGCCTTGCCAGCGGAAAGCATGACCGGCGCATCGAGGAAGATATCAAGGATGCTGTCGCCAGCGGAGGTCGAGGCACGCCCTGGAGCTTCGTCGTATCGAAGGGCGGCAAGGCATATCCACTCTCCGGAGCGCAGCCCTATGAGACGGTGAAGCAACTCGTCGATCTGGCGCTCGATAAAAAATGACCCGTGATACGCCACCTGAGCAATCTACGAGTCGCGTTCGGTCAGGTATTCGCGCATCCGGCTTACATCGCGCTTGCCTGCGTACTCGCGATCGTCGTATTTCTTATGGTGGTATGGTTTCCCAATTTCCGTTTGATCGGTGAAGTATTCCTGGACCCGAACGCGCCGCTTGCGGCGGCGCTCGGCATCGCGTTGAGCCTCTTAGGTGGTATCGGAACGAATTTCAGCCGGCTCTCCGCTGGGTACACCATTGCGATCGCCGTACTCTTCGGGCTCGTCATCGCGATGATCGTCTATTTGGCTAAGAATGGGCGCGTTGCGGTGGCTGGACGGAGCATCGCAATCGGTTCCGGGGCTATGGTGAGCAGTGTGCTCGGCATTGGCTGCGCCGCCTGTGGTTCGCTGCTCCTGGGCTTGCTCCTTCCGTCTTTGGGTGCTGCCGGGGCACTCGCTGCGCTGCCGTTGCAGGGCGAGGAGTTCGGAATCCTGGGCGTTGGGCTGCTTTTCGTTTCTCTCTTGCTTGTCAGCAAGAATATTGCGCAATCGACCGCTTGCCAACTTGCGCATATCGGCAGTGCCGGGGAGTGATGCCGATCGTAAATAGATCCTAGATCTCGCCCAGATGCCTCAGCTGCTGCTGCGGCTTGCTTTCATGCAGTTCGACCCCGCGGACCGGCACTGCGTCTTCGCCGACGTCCCCGCGTGTATCCTGCTTGCGTGCGCTCCCGTGGATTCCTTTCATGAATTTCATGTCCGCTACTAATCCGATCCCGAAACCTGCAACTGGCGCGATATAGGTCCAGGGGCCTCCCAGAGACTGACCCACGGCCATCCCCCCGATCAGGCCTACGCAACAAAGCATGGCGACTCCTTTATCTGGTACTTCGGTAAACAGTGGGAACTACTCATAGGCTTGAACGCGCTCGTCGGAAAAGCCGGCATGGCAGCAGCGTAACAACGCGCGACTTTCCGCGGTATGACGGGCGCATTACATGTGCGTAACCAATCAAGCATGAGTCGCAAGGTTCTTGTCGGATAAATGGTAAAGTGCGCCCGGTGATTGCTCGCCCATATGAGGAAAGAAACCATGAGTCGCGTCGCAATATTGATTACAGCATTATTTCTCGGCGCCGGGCTCGCGTTCCCGGCCGGAGCGGATGCAGGCAAGACCCGGTCAGGAAAGGCCGAAGCCGCGGCTACCGCGGCGAACGACACCTGGACCGCGGGCGAAGTGCTCAGGGTCGAAAAGGGCAAGGGTACGGTCACCATCAAGCATGGCGCGATGCCAAAATTCGACATGCCGCCGATGGCCATGCCGTATCAGGTCAAGGACAAGGCCGTACTCGACCAGCTCAAACCGGGCGACAAGATCAGGTTTGACGTCGACTCCGTCGGCGGCCAGTTTACGGTCCTGCGCCTGGAGAAGCTGAAGTAGGGAGCCGCGCCGTGGTTCGGGGCGGCGCACGGGCAAGTCGTGATTGATCTGGATCAAGATTGACTGCGCCGGCCGGGGTATATTTCGAGCGCCATGTCCACCTCACTTAGCAGCCATTCAGCGCCCAGACGTTTTTGCCTGATGTCTGTGCGATCGGCGAAACGCTGGGCGCGCAGGCTTACCTTCGTCTGGTTCGGCATGTGGCTGGGCACGGCGTTGCTCCCCTGCAGCGAAGTGCTGGCGGCGGTTGCGGCGCATGAGCAGGCGCTCAGCACAGACTGTGGTCATCCGGCTGAACCGGCGCCCGCTCATGGCGGCGGACACAAGTCCGCGGCTTGCCTCGATATCGACGAGCAAGCCCCGGCGTCCGCGGAAAATCTGATCGCCCTGATAGGCGGCAAGCTAAAGTCATCAGTGCCGATTGTTTCCGTCTCATCGCAACTTGTTCCTTCGTTTTCGGCACCCCCAGTCCAGCCAACCTATCGAGCTGCGCCGTCGCCATTGGCGGTCTTCTTGCGCAGTTCCCGTCTCCTGATCTGAGATTTCCCGAGAGCCTTACGCGTCGCGTACCTAACGCCCGTACGCGCCGGCTACTTCGTTCGCCAATGTCCTCCGAAAGCGGCCGCGTGGCGCAGCGATTTTCATATTAAGGTTATGCATTTCTCGATATCGAGAGGAGATCTAAATGTGCAGCAAGAAAATTGCCATCGCCATGTTTGGCGTGGCACTGCTTGTGACTGTTGTCGGCGATCCCGCTTACGCGCAGGAGCGCACTGCACAGCTTTCGACGCCGGCGCTCGCCGTGCTCGTCGCCGAAGCGCTGCAAAATAATCCAGAACTGCGCGCGGCGGCGAAAGAGACCGAGGCCGCGGGCGAGCGCGTGCGCCCCGCGGGCGCGCTGGAGGATCCGATGCTGGAGGCGGGCTTGCTCAACGTCCCGATCCAGCCCTGGCGCCTCAACCGCGAGGACATGACCATGAAGATGCTCGGCCTGTCGCAAAAGCTGCCCTACCCGGGCAAGCGCGCACTGCGCGAGCAGATGGCGGCGAAGGATGCGGAAACGCTGGGCTACGGCCTGCGTGAAAGCAAAAACCGCGTGGCACGCGAAGTCAAGATGGCTTACTTCGATCTGGCGCTGACCGACGCGACGGTCCGGCTCCTGAAAAGCAATCGGCAGGTCCTGGAGCAATTCCTGCACATCGCCGAGAGCCGTTACTCCGTCGGTCAGGCGGCGCAGGCCGAGGTGCTGAAGGCGCAGACGCAGCTGGGCCGCATGAGCGAGGAGTTGTTGCGCATGGAGCGCGAGCGGCCGGTTACCGAAGCCGAGCTCGTGCGCCTGCTCGGCCGGCGCGGAAACGCTGCGTCCATCGCGGTGGAACTGCCGCGCCTGCGCGACGTCACGCTCGATGTCGAAACGCTGCATGCCACGGCGCTGGGCGGGCGTCCGCAGCTGTTGGGTCTGCAAAGCGTGATCGATCGCGGCGCGAAGGCGCTCGATCTCGCGCGCAAGGAAGCGCAACCGGACTTCGACCTGCGTTTTTCCTACGGCCAGAGGGAAAGAGACCTGGCCAACATGCCGCGCGAAGACGTGGTGAGCATTACAGTGGCGATGAATCTCCCGCTGTGGCGCAGGGACAAGATCGAGCCGCGCATCGCCGAGGCGCGCGCGATGCGCGAGCAGGCGCAGGAGATGCTGCAGGCACAGCAGAACGATGTGCTGGCCAAACTGCGGCAACAGGTGGCGGTGATCGAACAAAGCCGCAAGTCGGTGCAACTGTACGAGACCGCCATCCTGCCGCAGGCGCAGCTCGCGGTGGAAGCAACGCTGGCCGCCTACCAGGTGAGCCGCGTCGATCTGCTGATGCTGCTCGACAGCCAGATGACCTTGTTCAGCTACGAGATCAGCCGCGCCAAAGAGCTGGTCAATTTCAACAAAGCGCTGGCCGAGATCGAGCTGTTGGCCGGCAAGCAATTGTTCTAGAGAATTTCAAGGAAAAACAATGAAACCGATGGCCCGGATTTTGTCTACCCTGGTTTTGGTCGCAGCCGCACTCGCCGGCGGTTATTGGTGGGGCGCGAATCACACCGCACCAGCCGCACCCAAGGCTGTTGTGGTAAAGGCCGCGCCCGGCGCCGCCGCGGAGCCAGCTGCCGCCGCACCTGCCGCTGCGCCCGCGGCAATGGAAAAACCGCGCATCCTGTATTACCGCAACCCGATGGGCCTGCCGGATACCTCACCGGTGCCGAAAAAAGACCAGATGGGCATGGATTACATCGCGGTGTATGCGGACACAGAACCTGCATCGGCCGCTCCAATGGTGAAACTCAGCTTGGACAAAGTGCAAAAGCTCGGCGTGAAGACCGAAGCCGCGGCCTTGCGCGATCTGCGCAGTACGATAATTGCAGTGGCCACAGTGCAGGCGAACGAACGCCTGCTTTCCACCGTCACCTCGAAGTTCGACGGCTGGATCCAGAGGCTGTACGTCAACACTACCGGGCAGGCGGTGAGGTTGGGTGAGCCGCTGATGGACGTCTACAGCCCGGACCTGATCGCTGCGCAGCAGGAGTACCTGATCGCGAAGAAGGGTGTGAAGACACTCGCGGGCGGCAGCGCGGAAGTGCAGGCGAGCATGCAGCGGCTGATGGACAGCGCCTTGCAGCGCCTGCGCAACTGGGACATTTCGGAAACAGAATTGCGGCGCCTGGAGGAGGACGGCAAGGGCCGGCAGTACCTGACGTTGCGCTCGCCCGCCAACGGCGTGGTGCTGGACAAGCCCTCTATCCAGGGCAAGCGCTTCATGGCCGGGGAGGTGCTGTACCAGATCGCCGACCTGTCCAGCGTGTGGCTGCTGGCGGAGGTGTTTGAGCGCGACCTCGCGCACGTAGGTGTCGGGCAGTCGGTGCAGGTCAAGGTCGATGCCTATCCGGAGAAAGTATTCGCCGGCAAGTTGACGTTTATCTACCCGACCCTCAACAACGAGACCCGTACCGCCAAAGCGCGGATCGAGCTCGCCAATCCGCAGGCACTGCTCAAACCCTCGATGCACGCGCGTGCGGAGTTCAGTTCCATCCACGCGCTGGTTCACTCTCTGACTGTGCCCGATTCAGCGGTGCTGGACACCGGCACCCGGCAGCTGGTGCTGGTGCAGCGCGGCGAGGGGAAATTCGAGCCGCGGACGGTCAAACTGGGCGCGCGCGGCGACGGTTATGTCGAAGTTCTGCAGGGCATCAAGGCCGGCGAGAGGGTGGTGGTCAGCGCGAATTTCCTGATCGACGCCGAGAGCAACCTCAAAGCGGCATTCAGCGGCTTCGGTAATGGCGCCGAGGGCGCTACGGCGAAGGGCGAGATCAAGGCGGGCGCCCCCGGCGCCGGTACCTCGCCGGTGACGCATCGAGGTGAGGGCACGGTCGAGGCTATAGATTTGACCGGCGCCGGCGTGACGCTCGCGCACGGTGCAATCGCCAGTCTGAAATGGCCGCCGATGACCATGGATTTCAAAGTCAAGGATAAGAAGCTGCTGCGCGCGCTGAAGCCGGGTCAGAAGATCGCCTTCGATCTGGTCGGCGAACCCGGCGGCGAGTACACCATCGTCGGCATTCAGGCGGCCGCGCCGGCAGCCGGCGGGCGCGAGGGGCGCTGACATGCTCGGACGCATTATTGAATGGTCGGCGCGCAACGTCGTCATCGTGCTACTTGGCACGCTGTTCGTCGTTGCCGCGGGCGTATACGCGGTCGTGCGCACGCCGCTGGACGCGATTCCGGATTTGTCGGACGTGCAGGTGATCATCTACGCCGAGTACCCGGGCCAGGCGCCGCAGGTGGTGGAAGACCAGATCACCTACCCCCTGAGCACGGCGATGCTGTCGGTGCCAAGGTCCAGGGTGGTGCGCGGTCTGTCGGTGTTCGGCGCCTCGTTCATCTATGTGATTTTCGAGGACGGCACCGATATCTACTGGGCGCGCACGCGCGTGCTGGAATACCTCAACTTCGCATCCGGACGCATGCCGCGCGGTGTTACGCCGACGCTGGGGCCGGCGGCCAGCGGCGTGGGCTGGGTGTACCAATACGTCGTGCTTGCCGCCAACCGTTCGCTGGCGGAATTGCGCAGCATTCAGGACTGGTTCGTGCGCTATCAGTTGACCAAGGCCCAGGGGGTGGCGGAAGTAGCGAGCGTGGGCGGATTCGTCAAGAGCTATCAGGTCACGGTGGAGCCGCGCAAGCTGCAGGCCTTCGGCATTCCGCTGATGAAAGTGGTGGAAGCGATCCGCGCCAGCAATCGCGACGTGGGCGGACGGGCGCTCGAAATGGCGGAGACCGAATACGTGGTGCGCGGCCGCGGCTATCTGCGCGGGGTGTCCGACATCGAGAATCTGGTGCTGAAGGCGGACAAGGGCACGCCGGTGCTGATCCGCGACATCGGGCGGGTCGAGCTGGTGCCCGATGAGCGCCGCGGCCTGACCGAATTGAACGGTGAAGGCGAGGTTGTCGGGGGCATCGCCATGGCACGCTACGGCCAGAACGCGCTCGATGTCATCGGCAACGTGAAAGCCAAGATCGCGGAAATCTCCGCCGGTCTGCCGCAGGGCGTATCGATACAGGCGGTCTACGATCGTTCCGACCTGATCTATCGCGCCATCGACAATCTGAAACGCACCCTGATCGAGGAAAGCTTGATCGTGGCGCTGGTGTGCATCCTGTTCCTGATGCATGTGCGCAGCGCGCTGGTGGCCATTGTCATGCTGCCGATCGGCGTGCTGATCGCGATGATCGCGATGCACATGATGGGGCTGACCTCCAACATCATGAGCCTGGGCGGCATCGCCATCGCCATCGGCGCCATGGTGGATGCGGCTATCGTCATGATCGAGAACGCGCACAAACATCTGGAACGCGCGCCGCCGGGGGCGCGGCGCCTGCAACTGATCATCGATTCCTGCCGCGAGGTCGGGCCGGCCCTGTTTTTCAGTCTGCTGATCATCACCGTGTCGTTCCTGCCGGTATTCACGCTCGAAGCCCAGGAAGGCCGCATGTTCACGCCGCTTGCCTACACCAAGACATTTTCCATGGCGGGCGCGGCGCTGTTGTCGATCACGCTGGTGCCGGTGCTGATGCTGCTGTTCATCCGCGGCAAGATCATGCCGGAGAAGAAGAATCCGGTGAATCGCTTCCTCATCTGGATCTACCGGCCGATCATCGCCTGGGTAATGCGTTGGCGCAAACTCACCATCGCCGCCGCCGTGGTGGCGCTGGGCGCATCGGCCTATCCGGCGATGCAACTGGGGACGGAGTTCATGCCGGTGCTGAACGAAGGATCGCTCTTATACATGCCGGCGACGCTGCCATCGCTGTCGATCACCAAGGCGGCGGAACTGATGCAGACGCAGGACAAAATACTCAAGAGCTTTCCAGAAGTGGAGTCGGTGTTTGGCAAGGCCGGGCGCGCCGCTACCGCCACCGATCCTGCACCGCTGGAAATGTTCGAGACGGTGATCAACCTGAAACCGCAGGAACAATGGCGCGCGGGAATGACCATGGACAAGCTGATCGCCGAAATGGACCAGGCGGTGACCATCCCCGGTGTGTCCAATGCCTGGACCATGCCGATCAAGGCGCGCATCGACATGCTGGCAACCGGTATTCGTACGCCGATCGGCATCAAGGTATTCGGCAAGGATCTGATCGAAATCGAGAAGCTGGCGAAGGCGATCGAGTCGGTGGTGAAAGCCGTCCCCGGCACTACCAGCGCCTATGCCGAGCGTGTCACCGGCGGCTATTACCTCGACATCGAACCGGACCGCGTAGAGCTGGCGCGCATGGGCCTGAACGTGGGCGAGTTGCTGGATGTGGTTGGGACCGCCCTCGGCGGCGAAATGGTCACGACCACCGTGGAGGGGCTGGAGCGCTACGGCGTGAGCGTGCGCTACCCGCGTGAGTTGCGGCAGAACCCGCAGGCCATCGCTGCACAGATACTGGTGCCGATCATGGGCGGCGGCATGATTCCGCTGGGGCAGATTGCGCGTGTGAGCCTGAAGCAGGCGCCGCCGGCGATCCGCACCGAGAATGCGCTGCTTACGGCATATATCTTTGTCGATATCCGCGGTCGCGACATCGGCGGTTATGTCGACGACGCGCGCAGGGCGGTGCGCGAGCAGGTGAAATTTCCGCCGGGCTATTACGCCACCTGGAGCGGCCAGTTCGAATACATGGAGCGGGCGAAAGCCAAACTCATGTACGTCGTGCCGTTCACGCTGCTGATCATTTTTGTGCTGCTCTATCTCAATTTCAGGCGGATGACCGAAACCGTCATCGTGATGCTGTCGGTGCCGTTCGCGCTGGTGGGCGGCGTGTGGTTGATGTGGCTGCTCGATTACAACATGAGCGTCGCGGTGGCGGTGGGTTTCATCGCGCTTGCCGGTGTCGCCGCCGAGACCGGCGTGGTGATGCTGATCTACCTCGATCAAGCCTGGGAAAGCATCCGGGCGCAGCGCGCCGCTCAGGGCGGCAAGGCGACGCTGACGGATCTTTACGAGGCGATCATGGAGGGCGCGGTGGAGCGGGTGCGGCCGAAAATGATGACCGTGGTGGCGATCATGGCGGGTCTGCTGCCCATCATGTGGGGCAGCGGCACCGGCTCCGAAGTCATGCGCCGCATTGCGACGCCGATGGTCGGGGGGATGATTTCATCCACGATCCTGACCTTGATCGTGATCCCGGCAATCTATGGACTGGTGAAGGAGTGGACCATCGAGAGGCCTGCAGCGCAGTAAATCCAGCGCTTGTGCCTGTACTACGTCGACGCGGGCGTCGGCGCCAGCAGATCCCTGAGCGTAAGCTCCCGAACCTGTTCATCGAGTGCCAGGTCCATCTTTGCCAGGATGGACTCGATTTCCGCCGGTGCGGGTAGCGAATCCGGCTCCAGGTAGTGCTCTTCGCCGGCAGTACGCACCACGTGCAGAATGCCTTTCAGCGCGATTGAACCGATATCGCGGCTGGGCAGATAGGCGGGCGGATCGTCGCCGGTCTTCAGCAGCAGGCCGCCTTGCTCGAGCGCGGCCAGCACCATCTGCAGCGCATAGCTGGGTACGCCCAGACGCTGCGTCAGTCGTGAAAACGTCCATGGCGCCCCGCCATCCCGGTAGGTACTGCCGATCAGGTACATCAGCAGCAGCGCGACGCGTTCGCGCATGCGGTTGCTGAGTCGCGGTTCGCCTTGTTCCAGCACCAGGTATTCCGGATTCTGGGTATAAAACGCTATGCTCGCGCCGAGCAGCAGAATCAGCCAGTTGAGGTAAAGCCAGATCAGGAACAGCAGGAAAATCGCGAAACTCGAATAGATCGCGGCGTATTGCGTCGAGGAGCGCGCGAATTCGGCGAAGGCCCAGCTCGCCGCCTGCCACAGCATTCCGGCGACGATGCCGCCGGTCAGCGCCGCACTCATGCGTACTCTGGTGTTCGGCGCGAAGCGGTAGGCGAACACGAACACGGCAATGACAAAGAACACCGGGATCGTCTGGCCCAGGGCATAGGCGACGCCGCCGATGGGCTCGGTGTGCAGCAGCAGTTGTGCCTGTGACGTCGTCATAATGGTGGCGGTGACGCCGATGATCGTAAATATCAGCACCGGACCGATCAGGAGTACGCTCAGATAGCCGCTGAAGCGCCGCGCAAAACTGCGCAGTTGCGGAACGTGCCAGATGAAATTCACCGATTCCTCGATTTTCTGCATCAGCGACACCACGGTGTAAATCAGCAATGCCAGACCAATGGAGCCGAGGACTTTGACGTTCAGGTTTTCGATGAACTTGATCAGCCACTTGCTCACGTCCGCGCTCTTCTCGCCCAGCGGGGCCAGGAACTTCAGCAGGATCGGATCGATCTGGTTATAGACGCCGAACGCCTTGAGTACCGAAAAGCTCAGCGCAAGCAGCGGCACCAGCGACAGCAGCGTAGTGAACACGAGGCCGGTCGCGCGCAGGGTCAGTTGGCCGTAGGCGAGGTCGCGGATGAGCACCAGCAGCATGCGCAGCGGCCTGACCGCGCCGGCGCCCCAACCCGCGCGCCCATCGAAGCGACCGCTCCAGATTGCGCCGTAGACGGCGGACCGCAATCCGGACGGCTTCCTAGTTGACATCGTGTGCCCCGGTCGCTATCCGCCGCACGGTGACCGCCATCATATATCCCCCCACAGGACCTGCAGCACCGCCAGTGCGGCGACCGGCGCGGTCTCCGTGCGCAGTATGCGCGGTCCCAGGCTGACCGGTTCGAATCCGCTCGCCTGCGCCGCCTGATACTCGGCCGGCGCCAAGCCGCCTTCGGCGCCGATCAGAAGAACCACCGCGGTCGCCCGCGCCACCCGCTTCAGTGGCGTGCCCGCATTCGGCGCGAGCATCAGCAGGCGCTTGCCACCGACCGGTTGCGCCAGATAGTTGAAAAAAGACTGCACCGGCGCGACGGCGGGCACCCGATTGCGTCCGCACTGCTCGCACGCCGCGATTACCACATGCTGCCAGTGTTGCAGGCGCTTTTCGGCGCGCTCGCCCGAGAGCTTCACCACGCTGCGCTCGGTCGCAAGCGGCTGAATCGCGGTTACGCCGAGTTCAGTGGCCTTTTGCAGGCTGTAATCCATGCGCTCGCCGGACGAGATGCCCAGCGCCAGCGTGATGTCCAGCGGCGATTCGCGTTCGGTCGGGTGAAACTCGATCAGGCGCGCCCTGGTTTCACGCTTGTTTACGGCGACGATGCTTGCCCGGTACTCCCCGCCGACGCCGTTGAACAGATTCAGCGTGTCGCCGACTTTCAGCCGCAGCACCGTCACCGCGTGGCGGGCGGCCGCTTCAGGCAGGGAAATTTCCGCGCTCGGCGACAGAGTGAGATCGCAGTAGAGGCGTGTTGCTGTGGATCGGGACAATGGTAGTTTCATTTCAAGGGTCTATACTGTAACTGATATAAGGATCTGTCTGCGCGCAAGGATGCGTAAGCCTTTGCCTATAATCAATCTTATGGATTCGCGCGTACCGGTCTAGCTCCGGCTGATTGCCGCATCGAGCTTCGCGCTCACGCCGCGACCGGCCTCGTCTCATAGGGCGCAAAATTCAAACTTAGGTGAAGTCAATAGGAAGCAAATTGTCGTAGTTTCTAGCCTTGATCATCCGTGATCACGCTGATCAATGTTTACGCCAATAGAATACATCATGCTCAATCACTCGCTGTGCTCCAGATTGTCGTCGCAATCCTCGAACGCGGACTTGGTGTTGTAGGGCGGGTCGATGTAGATGCACTTGACCCGGCCGCGATAGAACGGCAGAAGCGCTTTCAGCGCTTCGCGGTTGAGCCAGTCGAGCGTCGGCATGCGTCAGACTCGGGCCGGGAAGGCCATCGGTTTCCCCAGGGCCTTCACGCCGCCAGCCGCATCTCGGCGGCGACGACGTCCCACATCACGGCCACGCGCTGATCGTCGCCGCGTTCGACCAGCCCCAGCTCGATCAAGTGCGTAACGTCGGTATGCACGTTCTTGTAGTGGCGTTCGAGCCGCTTCGCCAGTTCGTTGATGGAAAGCGGACCATGCCGCTTCAGATATTCGAGCAGCGCCCAGCGCGCAGGCGTCAGGCTCTTGAGCAGAAGGGGCAGGCTACCGAAGGTCAAGCGCACCAATGGTGCGCTTGACTCGCCTTTCTCCGCGACACGCCATGCCTTCTCGAACCCGTCCAGGGCTTCGCCCAGATTGCTAATACCGACTTCAATCCGTTTTTTCGTCATCATCGCCTCCATGGCGTCGCACATCAGACTCGAAATCCTGCCGCAGTTTCCTGACCGAGACGAACCGGTAAGGCTCTTCCCGGTTCAGCACATGACGGTGGTCGCCTTTGCCGCTCTCGTTATCGTATCGAACGACGCTTTTCCCGCCGCGACCGTAGTACAGCCTGTACTTGAGGCCGTGGGGCCGATCGGGCGTCGCGCGCGGCAAGCGCCAGATGACTATTTCGACGATGCCCCCACCCTCAAGCCGCAGCTTCTGATAGAACAACAGCGTTGCCTGGCCGCCATCCAGGCCCCCGATTTTTCTTGCCATATGGCCTATAATACCATAGCTTAAGGAGAGCTATACAAATGTGCCTTGACCGGTCGGCTTGTAGCGCGGCGGAATTGGGTCGGATCGACCTAGGGCGGAAAGCGCGCGAGCTGGTTGGCGTCGGCACTGATCACCGCCGCCGACGGCTCTTGGTGCGTTCATCGTCGGCTTGCACCGCTTCAATGAGGGCAGCCGCTTCTTGCGCGGGCGTCATGCACTTGGCGCGATGAGCGAGCGAACCCGCCAGCCCCCGCACCCGCTCGACGCGATCGGTCGGTTTGATCGTGACCTTGAAGCCCCTGCCGGGATCCAGCTCCACGTTCAACTGCGTGCCGCTGCGGATGTCCAGCGCTTTGCGAATCCGTTTGGGAATGATCATCTGCCCCTTGCTCGTTGCCCTGATCGACTCCATGATCATCTCCGGTAAGACAATAAGGCAGGACGATACGCCGCGCAATCGTTCAGGTCGACTACGGTGTCGTCCAAGAACGCTTCAATTACGCATCCGGCCACCACAGTCGCGATTCAATTTCGTCGCCCGGCCGGCGTGATTCAGCCTTGGCGGTAGGATCGCGTCGCGCTGACGCGCACCGTGAGCCCGGCGCGCATGGCGATTTGAGCGAGCGCGTCCAGGCTGAACAGCTCAACACGGCCTTTGAGCAGGGCGTTCAAGCGCGGCTGTGTGAGTCCGAGCATTTCCGCCGCTTCGACCTGGCGCAAATTCAGATCACCCACGCAGGCCTCGATCCTGCGCGCGAGCTGGCGTTTGAGCGGGGTCAGGGACGAGGCGGGCATAGTCGAGCGGGCTTGGTCGCAGTGGTGACAATTATATCAACAGTAGTATAGCCATATGACCGTAACGCTTATGGCGTCTGGATATTGCCCATTATATTCTTCATAATTGGCCGCTTCAATAGAATGCGCGAGTGCCACCGCGGCGACCTTGTGCAGGCCTTGATTCTCGAACGGAATGTGGGAAAGTTCTGTGCCTCACTCGCCTAACATCGCGCGGCGCCGGCAGGCGCGGTGCGTCCTGATCTCGATGGTGATTCCCGCCCGCTGGCCCGTTCCGCGCATTGCCGATATCAGCGACGTGTCGGGCTTGATCGATACGATCGAATCCTCGGGAAGCTAGGCCTGTCTCCACGGATGGTCCAGATTTCCTTGCTGGAAGTCGGTGAGACGCCGGCGCAGATCGTCGGGAATGGGCACCGCGCGTTTGGTTTCGAACGAAAACACGCAGAGCGTGAGCTGTGCCGCTATTCTGATCTGACCGTCCAGGAGGGCGCCCGTAGCCAGTGTGAGCGAGCTGTTGCCGATGCGGTCGATCTTGAGCGTCAGCGTGATGACCTCGCCGATCTTCGACGGGGCGACGAAATCGCATTTGATATTCACCATCGGCAGCCCCAGCCGCCGCGTGGTGATGAAGTCCGCGTAGTTGATTTCCAGCGCGTGGTTGAACCAGTCTTCCACCAGCCCGTTGAACATCACGAAATAGTGCGGATAGAAAATGATGCCGGCCGGATCGCAATGGGAGAAGCGAACCAGCATGTCGCTGTAGAAAACGTCCTTCTTCGTTTCAGTCGTCATGTATTTATTGCTCGAACAAACTCGCACCGGACGGCAGGCGCGGGTCTATCTGGTGCAGGCCCAGGCCGCCACAGCGCATTCCTTGGACGCGCACAGTCGCAATGCCTTGGTTTCGGCCTCCTGGCGTGTGGCGCCGGTCGCGGCAACGTGTTTTTTCGGCCCGCGCGCGAGGGCGCCGCAGGCATTGCTGAAGTTCGCCACGACTTCACAGCGCGGGTCTGCGCATTGCTTCAGCGCTTCGATCTTGGCCGCGCGCGAAGTTGGCGCATCGGTGGCATAGCCAAGCTGGCCAGTGTCGCGCTGCAGGGCGATGGCGCCATGAAAGCCTTTTTTCGCCACGACCTTCGCCAGCGCCGGTTGCGCAACGCAGATCAGGGCAGCGATTAGTGCAAGTCGTAGTAGGGTCATACTCATTCCGGTTCGAGCTTCCGATTACATCGTCGCACGGCCGCTATTTCGAAGGTGCGCCCATTACATGGTCGCCCAGCCGTTTTTTCGAAGGCGCGCCCATTACATGGTCGCGCCCAGGACCCAGGGCGCGAACTCGTCCTCGCCATAGCCGAAGGCTTCGCTCTTTGTCTTTTCGCCCGAGGCGGTCCTGAGGATGAGTTCGAACAGCTTCTGCCCGACTTCGGCGATGCTTTGCTTGCCGTCGACGATGGTGCCGCAGTTCAGGTCCATGTCCTCTTCCTGGTGCTCGAACAGACGCGTGTTGGTTGCAAGTTTTAGCGACGGCGCGGGTTTGCAGCCGTAGGCCGAGCCGCGGCCGGTGGTAAAACAAACCAGGTTGGCGCCGCCGGCGATCTGGCCGGTCGCGGACACCGGATCGTAGCCGGGCGTATCCATGTAGACGAAGCCTCTGGCCGTGACCGCCTCGGCGTATTCGTAGACGTCGACCAGGTTGGTGGTGCCGCCTTTGGCCACGGCGCCGAGCGATTTCTCAAGTATGGTGGTGAGCCCGCCGGCCTTGTTGCCGGGAGAGGGATTGTTGTTCATTTCGTTGCCATTGCGCGCGGTGTACTCCTCCCACCATTTGATGCGGCGGATCAGTTTCTCGCACACCGCGCGCGTAAGCGCGCGGCGCGTGAGCAGGTGCTCGGCGCCGTAGATTTCCGGCGTCTCCGACAGAATGGCGCCACCGCCGTGGCGCACCAGGAGGTCCACCGCCGCGCCCAGCGCCGGGTTCGCGGAAATGCCGGAGTAGCCGTCCGAACCGCCGCACTGCAACGCCAGCAGCAGATGGCTCGCCGGAACGGTTTCGCGTTTGACGCGATTGGCTTCGGGCAGAATCGCTTCGATGCGCGCAATGCCCTCACGCACGGCCTTTCCGGTGCCGCCTTTTTCCTGGATGGTGAACGCCGCGAACTTGTCGCTGCGCTTCAGATGCTGTGTGGCGAGCAGGCTGTCAACCTGGTTCGCTTCGCAGCCCAAGCCCACGACCTGGACAGCGAAAAAATTGGGATGACGGGCGTAACCGGCCATGGTCCGGCGCAGTACGTCCATCGGCTCGCCTTCGGAGGCCATGCCGCAGCCGCTCTTGTGCGTCAGCGCCACCACGCCGTCGACATTGGGAAACGCCTCCAGCCGGTTCTCGAAATGCCGCGCAATCATGCGCGCCACCGTGGCCGAGCAGTTGACGCTGGTGAGGATACCGATGTAATTGCGCGTGGCGACGCGGCCGTCGGATCGAACGATGCCCTCAAACCTCGCCGGCTGCGCGACGAAATCGGTGGGCTTGGTTTCGGCGCAAAACGCATAGTCGCGATCGAAGTTGCCCATTTCGATGTTGTGCACGTGGACATGCTCGCCAGCGCGGATGTCGCGCGTGGCGAAGCCGATGATCTGGTTGTAGCGCCGCACCGGGCTGCCCGACTTGATTTCGCGCACCGCGATCTTGTGCCCCGCGGGCACGCGCGCGGCAACGCTGACATTGTTTTCCTTGAGCAGCGTCGTGCCTTCGGCAATCTCGACGCGGGCGATGACCACGTCGTCGGCCGGATTCAGGCGTATCGTGATGTCGGCGGCTTGCAGCATGGTGCTACCTCTATGATTCAGATTAAGGCAAGAAAAACGATTCTACTCTCTTGCAATCGTGCTTTCCGATGTCGCAGAGTTGCTGGGGCTTGCGCGGACGGCGCCCCGTCCGCGCGGATCCTCGATTGCGCACGGATGAAAAGCACATCCGTGCGCAATCGAGGATCTTGTATTAAACCCCCACACCTTTCTTGCTGTTAACAATAACCGTGTTTTCTGCACGGATATGTTTCTCATCCGTGCAGAAAACACGGTTGGCGCGCGATAGCGCGCAATTGCTGTCACGTTCGTATGCATCGACGCAGGACTACGCATCACGCGGCAGTGATCTACCTTGCGCGGACGGCGACCCGTCCGCGCGGATCGTCGATAGCGCATGGATGAAAGGCGTATCCATGCGCTATCGACGATCTTGAATAGAACCCACGCACTGTCCTTGTCTTTGGCAATGACACGGCTGGCACTCTGTTATCAAAAAAACTTTCGTGGAAGCCACAATGCGATTTCGGGGACGTAGGTAATCAGAACCAGGCTGCCCAGGAGCGGCACCAGCCAGGGGAGAATGGCGATGGTGGTGCGTTCGAGTGACAATTTGGACACGCGCGCGAGCACGAACAACACCATTCCCATGGGTGGATGCAGCAGGCCGATCATCAGATTTAACACCATCACCAGACCGAAGTGCACCGGGTCGATGCCCAGCTGGTGGCAGATCGGCAGCAGTATCGGCACCAGAATGGTGATCGCGGCGGTCGGTTCCAGAAAACAGCCTACGAACAGCATCAAAAGGTTTGCCAGCAGCAGGAACATCGCCGGATTGTGGGTGTAGGCGAGGACCGCCGCCGCGACGGCGTCGGTGACGCGGGTGACGGTCAGGAGCCAGCCGAAGATCGAGGCGGCGGCGACGATCAGGAGCACCGTCGCCGTGGTCTCCACCGTGTCCATCGACACCTTGACCAGCATTTTCCAGCTGAGCGTGCGATACCAGACGAGGCCCAGAAACATGGCCCAGACGCAGGCGGCGATGGCGCCTTCGGTGGCGGTGAAAATGCCGCTGGTCATGCCGCCGATCAGCAGCACCGGGGTCATGATCGGCAGCACGGCGTTGAAGCGGAAGAAGTGGTCGGCCAGGAGCAGCATGGCCATCGCCGCGAAGAAGGTCAATGCCGGTTCGGTGCCGAATTCGGTCGCGCCCCAGATAGCGACGGGGAATCCGGCCACGACGACGAGCTCGAGCACCGCTTTGCCGATCTTGGACCATTTGAACGCGGCATCGCGCCCCCACTTATTCTTGTGCGCATAATAGGCGACGGTGAGCATCATCAGCAGCGCCATCACTACGCCCGGAATGATGCCGGCAAGGAACAGCTGCCCGATCGACACGTTGGCGAACATGGCGTAGATGACGAAGGGCAGGGACGGCGGAATGATCGGTCCCAGGGTGGCCGAGGCCGCGGTGACGCCGACCGAGAATTCGGTGGGATAACCGTGGTCCTGCATCGCCTTGATTTCGATCGTGCCCAGGCCCGCAGCGTCGGCGATGGCGGTACCCGACATGCCGGCGAATATCACCGAGCCGATGATATTGACGTGTCCCAGGCCGCCTTTCATCCAGCCGACCAGCGCCAGCGCGAAATTGTAGATGCGGTTGGTAATGCCGGCGGAATTCATCAGGTTGCCGGCCATGATAAAAAACGGCACCGCCAGCAGCGGAAAACTGTCTATGCCATTGACCATGCGATGGATCACGACATAATCGGGCACCGTGCCCGAGAGCATGACGTAGAGCAGCGAAGCGCCCGCCATGGCGATCGCCACCGGCACTCCGCTCACCATCAGCACGAGGAAGGCAATCAGCAGCGCGGCGGTCATGCGTCTTCGCTCCCCGCGGTTTCGGGGCGTTCCAGCACGCTGAAACCCTGGCGCCAGTGCTTGGCCGCGGTGGTGACGGCGCGAAAACACATGAGCACGAAGCCGAACAGCACCACGGCGTATACGAGGCCAATCGGCCAGTCGATGATGGACATGCGCTGCATGCCGATCTTCCCCATCAGCGCATAGGTAAGGTAGGCGGCGTAGCCGAAGAACAGGATACGCAGCAGATCCACCAGCGTCGACATTGCCCGGGTCAGCTTGTCCGGCAGGAAGCGGTAGAAAATATCGACGTGGATATGGGTGTTCCTGCGCACCGACATCGCGGCGCCGACAAAGACCGTGCAGATCAGCAGATAGCGCGCGATTTCCTCGGTCCAGGAGGCCGAGTCGTTGAGCGCATAGCGGGTAAAGAACTGGTAGAACACGGTGCACGCCAATACCCAGAAAAAGGCGAAGGCGAGCCAGTCCTCGAAGCGGTGATGCGACAGATCGATCGGCTCGTCGGTGACGTGAAATTCGCCGTCGGCGCCGAGCACGTGCTCGTTGGCGTTGGCAATGTCCGGGATGTGCGTAGACATATGCTGCCGCTAGTGATTGTCTTTGGGAACTTTGGAGCCGCTAGATCCGACCAGAAAGTCGAGGTCCGCTCCCTGGTTCGCCTGCAGCACGTGATCGACGTAGAGCTTGGTGTAGCCGCGGCTCATCGGCGCCTTGGGCGCCTTCCATTTCTTGCGCCGGCGCGCCAGTTCCCGCTCGGGTACGTCCAGGTGCAGCCGGCGTTTCGCCACGTCGAGTTCGACCATGTCGCCGTTCTCCACCAGCGCCAGGACGCCGCCTGCCGCCGCTTCGGGCGCGATGTGCAGAACCACCGTGCCGTAAGCCGTGCCGCTCATGCGCGCATCGGAAATGCGCACCATGTCGGTAATGCCTTTTTTCAGCACCTTGGGCGGCAGCGGCATGTTGCCGACCTCGGCCATGCCCGGATAGCCCTTGGGCCCGCAGTTTTTCAGCACCATGACGCAGTTCTCGTCGATGTCGAGTTTGGGATCGTCGATGCGGCTGTGGAAATCCAGAATGTTCTCGAACACCACCGCCCGCCCGCGGTGCTTCATCAGCCTGGGCGTTGCCGCCGAGGGTTTGATGATGGCGCCATCGGGACAGAGATTGCCGCGCAGCACGGCGATGCCGGTGTTCTTCTTGAACGGTTTCTCGAACGGCGTGATCACGTCCGGGTTGAAACATTCCGCCTTTTTGTTGTTGTCCCAGATCGTCTTGCCGTTGACTGTCAACGCCTTCTTGTGCAGCAGGCCTTGCTCGCCCAGCGCGCGCAGCACCGCCGGCAGGCCGCCGGCGTAGTAGAAATCCTCCATCAGGTACTTGCCCGAGGGCATCAGGTTGAGCATGGTGTGC
>QYQC01000089.1 GCA_007280315.1 Betaproteobacteria bacterium
CAGCAAGCTGAAGTCGCTTGCATCTTCCAGCTTCAGCACAGACCCGCTTCGGCGGGTTTGTTGTTTCGGGACGGGGGCCAACTCCAAGTTTGCCGGAATTCAAATGAAACTGGGACCGACTGCTCTTGGCCGATTGTGTGATCTCGCAGTTACGCCACTGAACGGTCGTCGAGCGCCGCAATTTGACTCTAGCGAACCTGCCGCTGCGAACATTGGCGCCGCTCGCCGCATAGGGAAAATGCCTGGAGATGCCCGCCGATATTGGCTTTCGGCAGAGTTGATTGTTCCAGCCGCGTGCCGCCCCGGCACACCGCAACGCGCAGTCACGGTAGAATCTGCACGCGGCGCATTGGCCAATGCGCCCTCTCCTGCACGCCATGCAAAGGCTCGACCTCATGCCCACTCCTAGTTCCAATGCCGCCCCGCTCGCGCGCCACGATGCTGGCGCGCTCATCGGATTTGCCCAATCGCTGCTAAGCGCAGCCGGCATGCCCGGCGACCGTGCCCGCGACGTTGCCGACATCCTGGTCGAAGGCGACCTGCTCGGCCACGATACGCACGGGCTGCAGCTTCTGCCCTCCTATTTGCAGCACATCGAAGCCGGCCACCTGAAGACCCAAGGCGACCCGATTACGCTGGCCGATCATGGTGCGGTCGCAACCTGGGACGGCCAGCGGCTGCCGGGTCCCTGGCTGGTGCTGCGCGCGATGGAAATCGCGACGAAGAAAGCACGAACCTACGGCAGCGGCACCGTGACCATCGGCCGCAGCCATCACATCGCCTGTCTCGCCGCCTACCTGAAGCGCGCCACCGACCAGGGACTGGTGATGCTGCTGCTCTCATCCGCGCCGGCCGGCGCCAGCGTCGCGCCCCATGGCGGCCTGCGCGCCGTGTTCTCGCCCAGTCCGCTCGCCATCGGCTTTCCCACCGACGCCGCGCCGGTGCTGATCGACGTGTCCACCTCCATCACCACCAATGGCATGACCAATCGCCTGCGCAAAGAGGGAAAACGCCTGGCGCATCACTGGCTGATCGACGAGAACGGCGACGCCTCCGACGACCCGGCGATTTTGCAGGCGCCGCGAAATGGAACGATTCTGCCGCTGGGCGGGCTCGACGCCGGTCACAAGGGTTTCGGCCTGGCGCTGCTGGTGGAAGCACTCACCGCGGGCCTGGCCGGTCACGGCCGCGCCGACCCGCTGGAGCCGCTCGGCGCCAGCGTTTTCCTGCAGATTCTGGATCCGCAGGCATTCAGCGGCGGCGATGCGTTCCGTCGTCAGATGGGATGGGTGGCGCAGGCCTGTCTCGACAATCCGCCGCGCCCCGGGTTCGAGCGCGTACGCCTGCCCGGGCAGAACGGCCTCGTGCGCCGCGAGCGGCAACTGCGCGACGGCGTCGAGCTGGAGGCGTCGATCCTGCCGGCGCTGACGCCCTGGGCGGAAAAATTCGGCGTCGCCTTGCCTGAAAGCCTTTAACCGCTTAGCGGTATCGCCTCAACCGATCGCACTGGCGCCCGTCCATATCCACTTTGTCATCGCGGTAACGCTCGTTCAGTCGATGCAGCGACTGCCGATAACGCTTGATTGCGTATTATTGAGGAAACGCCAGGCAGCGATTCTGGTAGTGTGCGACACCCACCGGTGTAAATGATCGTTGAAGTTGGCGGTTCACCCCTCGGTGATTTTGTGAATGAAAATTTCCGCGGAGGCACCTTGCGATCATCCATTGTCCGTTTTGTCATCCTGCTGGGATTGATTCATCCTGCATTCGCGTCAGCGGCTACCCCGTTGAATCTGAGTGCAGGCTGGAATCTCCTGGGCAACGGCGGCGCTTCGCCGATCGATGCGGCGACGGTATTTGCCGACACCACCAAGATCACGACCGTTTGGAAATGGAACCGGATATCGAGCAAATGGGCCTTCTACGCGCCGTCGCTTGGCGCGTCGGCGCTGGCCACCTATGCCAGTGACAAAGGCTACGACGTATTGACCAGCATTTCGCCGAAAGAAGGCTTTTGGGTAAATGTGTCAGCGCCCTCGGTGACTTACTCTGTGACTAACGGTGTAACGCTGTTAGGAAGCGATTTGCTGCAGGGCTGGAATTTGGTCGGCAGTTCAGACAGCAAGACTCCGTCGCAGCTGAATCAGGATTTGAGCGGCAATCTGGACGCCGCGGGGAAAGCGATAGTGACCGCATGGGCCTGGGATGCGCCGAATTCGAAGTGGAAGTTCTACGCCCCGGCACTGGAAGCACAAGGCGGTACCGCACTGGCAGACTACGCCGCAAGCAAGGGCTTCCAGTCTTTTGTCGCCGCCCTGTCTGCTTCAGATGGCGTATGGATGAATATCGGGGCGCCGACGCCGCTGCCGTCGATCGGCACGGTCAAGGCCGCGTTGGACAGCATGCCGCCTTCGGCCGTATCGTCGAACAGCCAGCGTACAAAGTCGATCTCGGATTTCGACGCCATCCTTTGGAAGATAGACGAAAACAAGGCTACGCCGACAGAAATCATCGAATATTACAAGGCGCGCGTCGCCCAGGTCGCCAGCGAAATGGCGCTTCCGGTGACGACAGGGCTCAGAGTCTGGCAACTCTACAATCATGGATTTATCGTCAAGACACCGACAACCACATTCGCATTCGATCTGGTTGAAGGGAAGGCGAGCAACTTTTATGCCGCGGCATGGAACGTGGAACTGCCGACGGCATTACTGGACAAAATCGGGGTCCTGTTCATCTCCCATGAACACCAGGATCACTATGACACCACGGAAAGAATCCCGGCCTACATCAGGGCGCACGGCGGAGCAGTTGTTTATCCCAAACTGGGCGCGGCAAAATCGAACCCAAGCTTGCTGATGTCGGATCGGGATAGCGCGCTGATCGGGGACATCCGTGTCAATGCTTACGCCAGCATGCACAATGTCCCGACATTGATCTATGAAGTGATCACCCCCGACGGGCACAGGATTGTTCACAGTGGCGATACCCAGACCAGCAGCGTGCTGCCGCCGCTGAACAACGTTCATGTCCTGCTGTTGAACGGGTGGATCAACGAAAGCGGCTACAGCAGCAATCTGCAGGGCATGAAAAACGCGCTCGCCCGGATCAAGCCGGATGTGATGATCCCGGGACACTTCGAAGAACTTTTGCACGCGCGATCCGACTATACCGGTCGCTATCGCTATACCAACGGGCTCCTGTTGCAGGACGATCCGAATATACGCAGCAAGACGGTGGTACTGACATGGGGCGAGCGGCTCGACTATACCGAGCCGACGTGCATTGCTCCGTTGGTAAGGTTGTTTCACGAATGCGTCGATCTTGCGCAGACAGAGTTGGCTAACGCGGCGATTCCAATTGACCTGTCGCATGAGTTCCTGCCCAACGGATACTTTCCGTCCGGAATTACCGGGGATGGCCAGTCATTGTGGGTGTCGAACTATTATGCGGGTTCCGGGTTCTATGTCATCTATAAGTACAACAGGGCCACGGGTAAGGTCGAGGGCAGCATTCCGTCACCGTCGCAGTGGCCGAAGAATCTGTGTTTTGATGGTTCCGATATCTGGCTGACGGATTACCTCGGAGGGGACAAGATTTTCAGGATATCCAAGGTGGACGGCGCCGTATTATCGTCGTTCCCGGTAACGCTCAGTTCTCCGGCGCATCGGCTGAACGGCCTCGCCTGGGACGGCAGCAACCTGTACTACGCGGAGTCCGTCAACAACCCGAATACTGGTGCCATCGGCAGCAAGATATACAAAATCGATCCGAGTTCGGGCATCGTTCTGGCAACCGTCTACGAAACGACCGACTATGTAATCGATGGACTGGCATTCAGGAGCGGAAGCCTGTGGTTCGTTTCCGCCGTGTACGCCGGATCGCCGATCTCGATCACGAACAAGCTGGTCAACATCTCCCTTTCCGGATCGGTGCTCGCGATCAAAGATCTGCCATCCAACAATATTCAAGGTCTGACCGCTGGGGCCGACTACTTGCTGTATATCGTCGCGAACAGCAGGAAGATTGACGGGCTGGTACCGTGAATATCCATACGACGGCTCTAGGAATGCGAGCGGCTTGTCAAGGCGGGGCTAGAGCCACAGTGACGACAGTGGCCAATGGCCGATTCTGACAATTCAAAGAGGACATCCATCAAGACAAACACGAATGGGAGTTATCGGCACTTGCGTGCTATCTATACGCCAAAAAAAGAAGGACGCGATCAGCGTCCTTAAGGAGGAGACATCAGTTTGAATTCAAACAACAGCTCGACTCATCCAGTCCGATTCAATTCGGACTAACCCAAACTCTTCGGCTGATTTCCGCTTTGCGTGTCGCTCTCGGCCTCCGTAGCACTTGTGATATACCGCCAACCGCCGTAGATCGCATAGGCCACGATGAAAAACGCACCGAGGTAAAAAAGGACACTTACTATGTTCATCCAGTTCATTGCGTCATCCGGTCCCGCGCGAGCGACAACTAATACTGCGACAACGTGTCCGTCCTGTCATTAGGGGGAAACACCTAGAGCGGCGACCGGCGCGCCCGCCACATCATCCCGGTGTCCGCAGTAGAATTCGACCATGCCAATCTACGAATACGCCCCGACGTCGGGCCAATGCGAAAAATGCAGCGGCTTATTCGAGGTGGTGCAGCGCATGGCCGATGCCAGGCTCGTCACCTGCCCCACTTGCGGCCAGCCGTGCGAGCGCCGTATCAGCGCGGTCGCGCTGGGCGGCACTTATTCGGTGTCGGACGACAAGATCAAGAACTCCGGGCTGACCAAGTACAAGAAAGCCGGCGATGGCGTGTACGAGAGGACCGCTGGCAGCGGCGGGCCCGAAGTCATCGTAAGAAAGTAAGCGCGCAGTGCCTCGATTCCGCGGGCGCTACGCCGGCGGCTTATTGACGACATAGCGCAGAAAACCGCTGTGCGGCGTGTATTTGTCGTACAGGCCGCGCGCGCGATAGTTATTCTCCTTGGTGTTCCAGTACAGCCGCGACCAGCCCTGCGCCCGCATTTCCGCCACCAGCCAGTCGATCAGCTGCTTGCCGACGCCGGCCGCACGCTTGCCCGGATCGACATACAGGTCTTCGAGATAGCACACCGGCGTGAGCGTCCAGGTATTCTCGTGGATGATGTAGTTGGACATGCCGATCACGCCGTCGCCAGCGCGCTCGGCGACGATGGCGTGCACCGGCGAGGCCGGGTCCATGATGCGCGCCCAGGTGTGGCGCGTGACCGCCTCCGACGACTCGTGCTCGTAGAATCGGCAATAGCCTTCCCACAACGCGCGCCAGCGCGCTTCGTCGCCTGCCTCGATCCTGCGGATAGTTGCGGTCATCCGACAACTCCCTGGTTGAACAGAAGGCCGAACAGTAGCACATGAGCGCAGACAGCCAAACGGCGAAGAAACACCGCCTGGGCGGCGTCAGCGTTTACAATGGCGACCATGTAGTTCGTTTAGATTCGCAACACAAACCTTAGGGAGCACGACATGGGTCGATTGGACGGCAAGCGCGCCATTGTGACCGGCGCCGCCAGCGGCATCGGGCGCGCCAGCGCACTCCTGTTTGCGCGCGAGGGCGCAGCGGTGCTGGCGGTGGATAAAACGCGCGATGCGCTGGATGAAACGGTCGCACGGATCGCGGCTGCGGGCGGCAGGGCAGTCGCGATGGCGGCCGATACCGGCAGCGAGGCCGGGGTCGAGGCCTATGTCGCGCGCGCCATCGCCGAGTTCGGCGGGCTGGACGTGATCTACGCCAATGCCGGCATCAGCGGCGGGCTGATACCGCTGTTCGAGCAGACGGTCGAGCACTGGCAGGAAGTATTGCGGGTGAATCTGATCGGCACCTTTCTCGCGATCAAGCACGCCGGACAGCACATGGTGAAACAGGGTTCCGGATCCATCGTCTGCACCGCATCGGTCGCGGGGCTGCGCGCGAATGCGGGCGGCAACGCCTACAGCGCAAGCAAAGCCGGTGTGATCAGCCTGGTGCAGACTGCGGCCAATTCATTTTTCGGCAGCGGCGTGCGTGTCAATGCCATTTGTCCCGGCCTGATCGAAACCGGCATGACCAAACCGATTTTCGACTACGCGCGGGGACGCGGCACCGCCGCCAACCTCGGCCAGTTGAATCCACTTGCGCGCTATGGCGAACCGCAGGAGATCGCGGCCATGGCCGCATTCCTGGCAAGCGACGAGGCGTCCTACGTCAACGGCCAGGCAATCGCTGTGGATGGCGGTCTGTCGGCCACGCATCCGTTCCGCCGGCCGCGGCCTTGATACCGCTGGCGCTGGCGATTTGAGTCGCTGTTTTTTAAATTTTCGAGTTCAACCATGACCCACTGCAGTTGTGTCGACGTACTTTCCGGCCGCGCGCCTGAGAACACCCCGGTCACGCTCAAGGGCTGGGTGCGCACCCGCCGCGATTCGAAAGCGGGAATTTCCTTCGTGCACGTTTCCGACGGTTCCTGTTTTCATCCGGTTCAGGTGGTGGCACCCGCCACGCTTGCCAATTACACGGACCAAGTCCTGCACTTGACCGCAGGCTGCGCGGTAGAGGTTACCGGGACAATTGTCCCCTCCCCGGCCAAGGGTCAGCCGTTCGAACTGCAGGCAAGCGAAATCAGGGTTTTGGGCTGGGTGGAAGATCCGGACACCTATCCGATCCAGCCCAAGCCGCACACCATGGAGTACCTGCGGGAAGTCGCGCATCTGCGGCCGCGCACCAACGTCATCGGCGCGACCACGCGCGTGCGCCACAGCATCGCCCAGGCGATCCACCGCTTTTTCCACGAGCACGGTTTTCTCTGGGTCAACACGCCCATCATCACCGGCGCCGACGCGGAAGGTGCGGGTGAGCTGTTTCGCGTGTCCACGCTCGACCTGATGAATCTGCCGCGCACGCCCGAAGGGAAAATCGATTTCGCGCAGGATTTTTTCGGACGCGAGACCTTCCTTACGGTGTCCGGGCAACTCAACGTAGAGAGCTACTGCCTCGCACTGTCCAAGGTCTACACCTTCGGCCCCACGTTTCGCGCCGAGAATTCCAACACCAGCCGGCACCTGGCGGAATTCTGGATGATCGAGCCGGAGATCGCGTTCGCCGATCTGGCCGACAACGCCGCGCTGGCCGAGGCGCTGCTCAAATACGTCCTGGCCGCAGTGCTGAACGAACGCGGCGACGACATGGCCTTTTTCGACGAACGCGTCGAAAAGGGCGTGATCGCCAAACTGCAGGGCATCGTCGACAAGGCGTTCGTGCGCATGGAATACACCGAAGCGATCGACATCCTCGGCAGGGCAAAGCAGAAATTCGAATTCCCGGTGCGCTGGGGCATGGACCTGCAATCCGAGCACGAGCGCTTCCTCGCCGAAAAGCACGTCGGCGGCCCGCTGGTGCTGATGAACTACCCGAAGGAGATCAAAGCGTTCTACATGCGCCTGAATGACGACGGCAGGACGGTGGCGGCGATGGACGTGCTCGCACCCGGCATCGGCGAAATCGTCGGCGGCAGCCAGCGTGAAGAGCGCCTCGCCGTGCTCGATCAACGCATGGACGAGGTCAAACTCGACAAGGAGCATTACGGCTGGTACCGCGACCTGCGCCGCTACGGCAGCGTGCCGCACGCCGGCTTCGGCCTCGGCTTCGAGCGCACCGTGTCCTACATTACCGGGCTGGCCAATGTGCGCGACGTGATTCCGTTTCCACGCACGCCGGGGAACGCACGCTACTGACGGAATATTTTTGCTATAATTTTCGCATCCGGCTCCAGTCCGGACTTTTTTTGACTTGCCAATGCCGGCAATTTTGGATAATCTGCCGGCCGAACGATCCAGCACCGGCTGGTTCAAGCAAAACCGGAAATAAGAATGAGGTAAGTCGCACCGACAAAACCCGCAGTAATTCATTTTTTTAACGACCAGCTACGGTCGTGCAATACAAGACTCCTTAAGGAGCTCCAACAGAAGGGTAGTTATCATGAAAAAGCTTCGTCTGGGAGCGCTGGCCAGATTTGTTTCGACGTTCCCATCGCGCACATTTGGGCGCTACTTCTTTCCCACGGCCGCCCTGCTACTGCTGACTGCGCCTCCCGCGCTGGCGGACAATTTCACGCTCGACCCGGCGTTCGTCAATTCGCCGCAGTTCCATCAGAAATCCTGGCCGACGCGGGTTACCTCGGGTCCTAGCGGCAAGACCTATGTCACGTTCTCCAACGGCAGCCTGTTGAGCGGCGTGAACAACCAGCGTCGTGGCGCAGTGATCCGCCTCAATGCGGACGGCACCGCCGACCTGAGCTTCAACGTCGGCGCGCAATTCGCCAACGCATGGGCGGTGGTCGAACAGGTCAACGGCCAGGTGCTGGTCGGCGGCGTCGACGCGAACGAGAGCGATGATTCAGGGCTTCCCCTGTACCGGGTTTTCCGGGTCAACAGCAACGGCAGCCGCGACCTCGGCTACCGCTCGCCTGTATTCACCGGTATCCCGCGCTACATGACCCTGCAGCCCGACGGCAAGCTGCTAGTCAGCCAGCAGGGAGGAACCCCGAACGGCGGGCTAAACGGCCTGCAGCGGCTCAATAGCGACGGCTCGCTTGACACGGCGTTTACACCGCCAGCGCTGCCCAACGACGGCTTTTCATCTTTCTTTTCCAACATCGTGGTCGATGCTTCGGGCAGGATACTCGTCGGCGGCGCGTTCTCGACGATCGCCGGGCAGTCAAGGCCGGGGATCGCCAGGCTGCTAAGCAGCGGCGCCCTCGACACCACGTTTGCGCCCAGTGGTTTCCTGTCACTAGTTCAGATACGTGGAATAGCGATCCAGACGCAGGGGGCGAATGCCGGCAAGATCGTCATCGCCGGCGGCCCGCTGCGCACCACGACCGGCACCCAGACCGCCTGCCCCAGCACAAATACCGCAAATACAAACAGCTGCGCACTGCTGCGCCTCAATGCCGACGGCTTACTCGATACCAGTTTCACTCTGGTCAATCGGGTCGATACCGGCGTGATCAGCAACCGCCCGCGCCTGCTCGGCATACTGCCCGACGACAAACTGGTCATCGTCTCCAGCGGCGTAGCGCGGTTTAACGCAGACGGGTCGCTCGACAGCAGCTACACCAAGCCGGTGTTCTCGCTTGAAACCTTCTGGATGGACGCAACCGCCGATGGCCGCGTGTATGTGCCGCTATCCGGAGGCTCCACGCTGAACGGCAACGCCAGCTCCCAGGCGATCGTGCGCTTCAACGCCGACGGCACGACGGACACTGCGTACGCGCCCGGAACCTTCCAGCGTGAAGTGTATCCGGACAATCTTGCACTGCTGCCAGGGGGGAGCTTCCTTACCTGGGGACGATTCGACACTGTGAGCGACACGACGAAAGTCGGCGCCGCGCGTTTCAATGCGGACGGCACGCTTGACAACAGTTACGCGCTATCAGGCGTCACCAATCTGCTCGGCATTTCCAGCGCCGGGGCGCTCACCGACGGCCGCCTGCTCGCTGCGATTTCCACCGGCACCGACCCGATCTTCGCCTTCACCCCGGGGATCGCACGGTTTACTGCCAGCGGCGCCCTGGACACCACGTTTACGCCGGATGCTGCCGTGGCCGCCGCGCAATCGGACGGCGCGTTCGGGCTCGATGTGCAGCCCGACGGCACCGCCCTGGTCTGGGCGCTGACACCGCAGCGCCTGATCGACGGCACCGGCCTGTTCTTCAAGCGTCTGATGCTTAGCGGGGCGATCGACAGCACCTTTTCCGGCATCTCCGGCACCATGCTCGGCGCGGTGTTCCGCGACGGAACGAACGCGATCACGTCCATTGCCGTCGGAGATTTCAGTATCCTTGCGCGCTATGCGGACGGGCGTCTGCTCGCCTCCGCCACCACTGGCGCTTACCAGGCGAACGCCAACACAATGAACGTGACGCTGATGCGCCTGCAGGCCGACGGTACCATCGACACCGGTTTTGCCGCGCCCAGCGTTCCTGCGCCAACGGTTCAGGGCTTTGCGTCAGTGCCATCAACGACGCAGCAACTTGCTGTGACCAATATCATCGGCTCGCCCTTCACCGGCGCGTTGCCGCTGGCGGACGGCGGCGTGATTGTCTATGGCGCGTTCTCCACATTTGGCGGACAGACTGCGCCGGGCATCGCACGTCTGACCAGCAGCGGGGCTGTGGATTCCGCGTTCTCTGCCGGAACCGGTGCCGAGCTGCGCAGTCTCCCCGGACGCAATCCCCGGATCACGCACGTAGCCGTCGATGCGAACGGCAAGTACTGGGTCAGCGGAATGTTCGATACCTTCGGTGGACAAAGCGCCGCGGGACTCGTTCGCCTCAATTCCAATGGTTCCGTCGACAGCACGTTCTCCACGACGCTTGTCTACAGCAGCTACGTCGGCGGCGGCACACGCGTCCTGTTCGACGCCACCGGGCGCCCGATGGTGCTGGGAACGTTCAAACCGGGCGCCAATGGTTTTCCCGACGCCATCCACCGCCTGATCCAGAGCCAGCCGCTCGACCTGGTTGCTTCCTGGAATCTGGTCGGCAATGGATCGAGCACACCGCTCAACGTCGCCACGACGTTTGGCGATCCGTCCAAAGTTGTCACGGTATGGAAGTGGAGCGCCGCTAACTCAAACTGGGCGTTCTATTCCCCGACCTTGACCGACGGCGGCGCGGCCTATGCGACGAGCAAGAATTTTTCGTTCCTCACCACCATCAACCCCGGTGAAGGTTTCTGGGTCAATGCGAAGCAGACAGTTACGTCGCAGCTATTGGGGAATCCGGTGCCGTCAAACACATTTGCCGACGGGCTGGTAACCAACGCGCTGCCCACCGGCTGGAGCCTGATCGCGATCGGCGACAACCGGACGCCGGCCGGATTCACCAATGCAATCGCCACCAATCCGCCTGCTGCGGGCACCTCGGTGGCGTCCACCGTGACGACGCTGTGGGCGTGGGATGCAACCTTGTCCGGCTGGTATTTCTTCGCACCCAGCCTGGTGAATGCCGGAACGCAGGCCACCTATATTGCGAGCAAGAATTTCCTCGACTTCGGCAGTCGCACCCTGACGCCATCGACCGGATTCTGGGTGAACAAGCCATAGCTTCGGCTGATTTCGCGGATACGATTCAATTCAGCGCGCCTTCCGGAAACAGAAGGCGCGCTGAAACGTTCAGGCGCCGTAACGCCCGACGATAGTGATGGCCGAGACGTTCTGACTGGGGAAGCCGCCGAGGTTGTGCGTCATACCGAGCACCGGGTCGGGCCGCTGGCGCTCACCCGCGCGTCCGTTGAGCTGAAGGTACATCTCATAGATCATGCGCAGCCCCGACGCACCGATCGGATGGCCGAAGCACTTGAGGCCGCCGTCGATCTGGCAGGGAATTTTCCCCGACGCATCGTAGAAGCCGTCGAGCACGTCGCCGATCGCCTTGCCCTCCTGCGAGATGCCCAGGTCCTCCATGGTCACCAGTTCCGTGACCGAGAAGCAGTCATGCACGTCGAACATGGAGATGCGCTTGCGCGGGTCATCGATGCCGGCCTCCTTGTAGGCGCGCCCCGCCGCCACCCGCGTGGTGGCGAAATACGAGCCATCCCATTCGCCGAACTGCGCTTCCTGGCCGTTCGAAACGGCAAGCTGTATCGCCTTCACGCCGATGAGGTCCTTCTTCCCCAGACCGCGCGCGATATCGGGCGTGGTGACAATGGCGCAGGCCGAGCCGTCCGACACGCCGCAGCAGTCATACAGCCCGAGCGGGTCGGCGATCATCGGCGCGTTCATGACGTCGTCCTCGGTGATCTTGTTGCGCAGGTGCGCCTTCGGATTCAGCGCGCCGTTGTCGTGGCTCTTGACCGAGATGTGCGCCATGGCGCGCTTCAGGTCCTTTGGGTCGACGCGATGCTTGACCCGGTACGCGGCCGCCAGCTGCGCGAACGATCCGGGCGCCGAAATATTCGCCCAGAACATATTGTTCAGCCCGCCGCGGCCGCGCTGCGGCAGCCCGCCGTAGCCGGTGTCCTTGAGTTTTTCCACGCCCAGCGCGAGCGCGATATCGACGGCGCCGGAGGCAACCGCATAGACGGCGCCGCGAAACGCCTCGGTGCCGGTAGCGCAGTAATTTTCCACCCGGGTCACGGGGATGTAGGGCAGGCGCAGGGTCATCGCCAGCGGCACACCGGATTTACCGACGTGCTGTTCCTCGATCGCGGTGCCGAACCAGGCGGCCTCGATCTGATTGCGCTCGATGCCGGCGTCCAGCATGCATTCCTCGAACGCCTCGACCATCAGGTCTTCCGCGTTGCGGTCCCAGCGCTCGCCGAATTTCGAGCAGCCCATGCCGAGGATAGCCACTTTGTCGCGAATTCCTGTCGCCATGTCGATCTCCCTTTCAGCCGTGGCGCAGGATCCTGCGCGGCGGCGGTCACGCGATTGCACTGGTCAGACCGGTGCCGCCTTCCAGAAATAGCGCACGAAACCACGCACGGTATCGTGCTCCTTGACGCGGAACATCATTCGCATCGGCATCCCCACCTCGACCTTGCCTTCATCGACGTCGGTGAAGTCAGCCATCATGCGTCCGCCGGCGTCGAATTCGATCATGCCATAGTACGCGGGTGGATCGGCGCTGTAGGTCAGCGCATCGCCGGTGTAGGACATCACTTTGGCGCGCGTTTCTGAAAACGGCTGATCGTCCTGACTGTCGAGCGCATTGCACTTCGGATTCACGCAATAGCGCCCGCGCGGGTACTGCGGCGTGCCGCAGGTGCGGCAGCGCCCGCCGACCAGACCCGTAACCATGTCGCGGTTGCGATACAGCGTGGTCAGCGGCGTGCCCTTGTCCGCCTCGGCGCGCATGCCGCGCTCGAGGGCGATGTGGTCATTGAACGCGAGGAAGCGCAGATAGTTGGTTTCCTCCTTGCGCCGCGCCAGCGCGCCATCAACACCGCCGCGCGGCGGCAGCGCGCCTATGGCGTCGGTGACTTCGAACAGCAGCGCATCGCAGCCCTGGCCGAAGGCGGCAACTGCGATCAGATCGCCCGCCTTCGCCTGCGCCAGCGCGTGCGCCAGCAGCAACAACGGGTGCGCGGCACCGGTGTCGCCGCAGACTGCCGCGAGCGTGTCGCGCACCGCGCCCTCGGCAATACCGGCGCGCTTGGCCACGCCCGGCGCCACGCGCGACAGCGTGCACGGCATGCAGAAATGCGTTACCGCAGCGGGCGCAACGCCTGTCGCCCTGAACAGCTCCGCCAGTGCCGCCGGCACCAGTTTCATGTAGCCCTCGTCGCGGATCCAGCGCTCCTCCCAGACGTAGTCGTGCGCGCGTTCGCCCGAGCGAAACTGGTGCACGAAATCCACCGTCTCGCTGTGCGATCCAATGAGGCGCGCTATCGGTTTACCGCGCCCGACAAGCAGCGCGGCGGCACCGTCGCCGAAATGCATCTCCTGCGGGCTCGCCGCTTTCGCCAGGCGATGCTCCGCCGCGGTGACCAGCGCCTTGCCGCCGCCGGCGAGCGCGCTGATCAGCGCCGAGGTGCCGGCACGCTGACTGCCGGTGACGTCGAGTACGCGCAGCGAAGATGGCAGACGGAGGGCGCCGGCGACGATGGCGGAATTCTGCCGATCGTCGTAGGGATGCGTGGTCGAGGCGAGCATCAGCTGTTCCACCTCAGGCGGCGGCAGACCGGCAAGGCAGTCGCGCGCCGCCTCCACCGCCATGGTCACCGTGTCCTCATCCCAATTCGCCATCGCACGCTCGCCCTTGGCCAGGCTGCGCAGCCCGGGCGCGAACCAGCTGTTGGCGGCAGCTATGCTCTTGCGTTGCAGGCGCCGCCGCGGGAGATACGCACCGTAGGAAAGAATGCCGGAATCGTTCGCCATGAGTTGCCCGGAGCTAAGTGTTCGAAGGACGTCGTACCTGCTGCAAGTATGCCATAGGCGTGCGCGGGAGCTTACGCGCCGGACGCGCGCGCCAGCAGCACCTCGAATCCCGGATAGCTGTCGACGGTCAGTACAGACTTGCTGGCGTGCTCGCTTGTGGATGCACCGCTACGCAACGCGGCAGTGAACCCATCCCGGTCGTTGATCCAGCTGCCGCCAAGCAAGGTCACGCCTCTGGCAAACAACGCATCAGGCAGGCAGCCCGCGCTCGGCCCGATCATTGCGAACCAGCGGGCGTTGCGGCAACTGGCAAGCATGCGGTCCATGGTGTCGTTCAGCAGCAGCGTGCTGGTGGAGACCACTTTGCTGCAACTGCTGAGTTCCCCGGCTTCCAGCGTCACGCGATAGCCCTCATACTCGCCAACCAGATCCGCATTCAGTTCGACGATCGTGAGCCGCGCCCCGCTGCGGGTGATCCGCCCCACCAGCGGTGTGAATTTACCGATCATGCCGATGTGCTCGTCCGGTTGCGGATACAAATGGCCGATCGAATCGGAGCTATAGTCGGGACGAAATCCCGCCCGATCGAACAGGCAGCGCGTAAGTGCGTTAGCCGCAGCGAAGCCCAGCGTCTTCCAAATGCCGCCGTCACTGACATAGCGGCGCGCCAGCGCCAGCGCATCGGCGCCGGCAAGACCAAAGTCTCCGGCCCCATCGAGCAACTGCTCCAGCGTATCGTCAAGCAGG
>QYQC01000057.1 GCA_007280315.1 Betaproteobacteria bacterium
ACGGGCGCCTGTCGATGCTGGACATGCCGCTGCTGCCGGTGCAGGGCGGCATTCCGATCATGCACCAGGGCGAGTGCGTCGGCGCAATCGGCGTTTCCGGCGTGCAGTCGCACGAAGACGAGCAGATCTGCCTGGCGGGCGCGGCAGTGCTGGCTGCGTAGCCGCGGCGGAGCCTGGCATTGTCGCCGCAGCAGATCCAGGACATAGCGCAGGAACTGTTGCGGGCGCATGACCAGGCCGGGCTGATCGCTTCGATTGCGGCGCGCGAACCCGAATTCGATCTGGACGCCGCGTATCAGGTCGCGGCCGAACTGATGCAAGTGCGCCGCCGCCGCGGCAACCGGCCCGTGGGCCGCAAAATTGGATTCACCAACCGCAGCATCTGGGCGCTCTACGGCGTGGACGCGCCGATGTGGGCGCATGTATATGACGACACTGTGAGCTACGCGAAAGAGGGTGGGGCCGAAATTTCCCTTGCCGGCACGGTGTCACCGCGGATGGAGCCGGAGATCCTGTTCAAATTGCGCGCCCCGATTCCTGTGGGCTGCACCGACGCGGAGGAACTGCTGCGCTCGGCCGAGTGGTACGCGCACAGTGTCGAAATCGTGCACAGCCATTTCGACTGGAAATTCAAACTCGCCGACGCTGCCGCCGACTGGGCCTGCCACGCCCGCCTTATTATCGGCGAGCCGCAGCTTATCCTCGATGAAAACATTCCAGCGCTGGCGCGGGCGCTGCCCAAGACCAGGGTGGCACTGCTCAAAGGGGGAGTCAGGCAGATCGAAGGCATTGGCGCGAACGTGCTCGGCAGCCCGGCGCACGCGCTGGCCTTTGTTGCCGATCTGCTGGCGCAGCAGGCGTTCATGCAGCCGCTGGCAGCGGGTGAAGTGATCAGCACCGGCACCATCACCGACGCGCTGCCGGTCAAACCGGGGGAAATCTGGTCAACCGAGATCGACGGCCTGCCGCTGCAGGGTCTGACCATCTCCTACACCGGTTGAGCTCCAGATGATCGGGCTGCTGCAGCGCGTCGCACAAGCCGGAGTGGACATCGATGGCGCTTCCGTCGGCGCGATCGGTGCGGGCCTGCTGGTGCTCGTTTGTGCCGAGCGCGGTGACGGCGAGGCCGAAGCAGACCGTCTGCTCGATCGCGTGCTCGGCTGCCGCGTGTTTGACGACGGCGGGGGCAAAATGAATCTGAGTCTGCGCGACGTACGCGGTGGCCTGCTGCTGGTGCCGCAGTTCACGCTTGCCGCGGACACGGGCAAGGGCATGCGACCCAGCTTCACCCCGGCCGCATCGCCTGCGGAGGGCGAACGTCTGTACGATTATTTCGTCGCGCAAGCAAAGGCCGCGTACCCTGTAGTCGAAAGCGGGCGTTTCGGCGCGCACATGCAGGTGAGCTTGATCAACGACGGGCCGGTGACCCTCTGGCTCAGGGTAGAGCCGCGGCATCCGCCTGTTAGAATATCGAACCATGATCCACACACCTCCAGGCAATAAACCGGAACCGGGGCCAGACTACCTTCAGAGTACGCGGTTCATCGATTCGGACAACGAATCCGTGCGCCGGTTTGCGCAACAGGCCGCCGGCGCAGAAACGAGCGACATCGGCCGCGCAGTCAAGTTGTTCTACGCGGTGCGCGACGGTGTTCGCTACGACCCGTTTTCGATGCGTCTGGAGCCCGGCATCTATGTCGCCAGCCATGTGCTCACGGCGAAATCGGCTTATTGCATCCCCAAGGCCATTTTGCTTGCAGCCGCGGCGCGCGCGCTGGGCGTGCCCTGCGCCGTCGGCCTGTCGGACGTGGTCAACCACCTGACCACGGAGAAACTCAAGGCGCTCATGGGCGGCACGACCTATTTCATGCACCACGGCTATGCCGTGCTTTACCTGGAGGGCCGCTGGGTGAAAGCGGCACCGGCGTTCAACATAGAGTTGTGCACCCGTTTCGGCGTGTTGCCGACGGAGTTCGACGGCCGTGAGGACGCGATATTCCAGCCCTATGATATGAACCAGCGCCGCCACATGGAGTACGTCAAGGATCACGGCGTCTGGTCCGATTTTCCCTATGACAAAGTGGAGGCGGATTTCCGTGCCTTTTATCCAATCAGCGCCTTTGCCGGCGCCGATCAAGGGGAAAAATTCGAAGACGGCGTGCGTGTGCCCTAGCCCGGACGAATACCCAGTATGCCGCAGCCGCTGAAGCCGTTTCCCCCCGCGTCCGAGCAGCAGGACCTGACGCTGAACGTCGCGCAGGTGATGCTGCAGGGATTCAACAAACACTACCGTATTTTTCGCGAGGCCTGCCAGGAGGCCAAGCGCCATTTCGAGACCGGCAACTGGCCCGCCGTGCAGAAGGCGTCGCGCGAGCGCATCGATTTTTACGACAAGCGTGTGATGGAGGCGGTAGAGCATATCGAAAGCGGCTTCCGGCCGGATGCGCGCGACGATGCGGCGTGGCAGAAAATCAAGCTGCACTACATCGGACTTCTCACCTATCACAAGCAGCCGGAGTGCGCCGAGACCTTCTTCAATTCGGTGTGCTGCAAAATTCTGCACCGGACGTATTTCAATAACAATTTCATCTTCGTGCGCCCGGCGGTGTCGACCGAGCACATCGAAGCAGAACCACCTTCCTACCGACCCTATTACCCGGGGAAGTATGGCCTGCGACCGACGGTGGCGCGCATGCTGCGGGACATAGGTCTGCAGCGTCCGTTCGCCGATTTGCGTCGCGACCTCAGGAACGTGCTGCGCGTTTGGCGCAAAATGCTGCCGCGGCCGCTGCGCCTGGAAGCGAACCACCAGATACAGATACTCTCGTCCCTGTTCTACCGCAACAAGGGCGCCTATCTTGTGGGCAAGATGATCAATGGGAACCAGGACTATCCGTTCGTGATTCCGGTGCTGCACGATCAGGAGGGCAAGCTGTTCCTCGACACGGTGTTGCTCGAGCGCCGGCAACTTGACATATTTTTCAGCACCAATCGCGCCTATTTCCTGGTGGACATGGAAGTGCCTTCGGCCTACGTGCATTTCCTGCGCGGGCTGCTGCCGTACAAACCGCAGTGGGAAATCTACACGCTGATCGGTTTGCAAAAACACGGCAAGAATCTGTTCTATCGCGATTTCCTGCACCACCTGCGCCATTCCAGCGACGACTTCATCATCGCGCCTGGAATTCGCGGCCTGGTGATGTCGGTGTTCACGCTGCCGTCCTATCCCTACGTGTTCAAGGTAATCAAGGACGTGATCGCGCCGCCGAAGGAGGTAACGCGCCAGCTGGTCAAGGAGAAATATTGGCTGGTGAAGCACCACGACCGCGTCGGCCGCATGGCGGATACACTGGAATACTCCGACGTCGCGTTTCCGCGCAAACGATTTTCGGCGGAACTACTGGACGAACTGCGCAAGCTGGCGCCATCGCTGATCGACGAGGAAGGCGACACCATCGTGATCAAGCACATGTATATCGAGCGGCGCATGGTGCCGCTCAACATATTCCTCGACAAAGCAGAGGCGCAACAGCGCGACGAAGCAATCGACGACTACGGACTGGCGATCAAGCAGCTTGCCGCTGCCAACATCTTCGCCGGCGACCTGCTATTCAAGAATTTCGGCGTGACCCGCTATGGTCGCGTGGTGTTCTACGATTACGACGAAATCGACTATCTGACCAACTGCAATTTTCGCAAACTGCCGCAGCCGCAGACCGAAGAACAGGAGATGGCCTCCGAGCCCTGGTATTCGGTCGGTCCGACGGATATTTTTCCGGAGGAGTTTGCCACCTTCCTGCTTACGGACGGGCGCGTGCGCGAATGTTTCATGCGTCATCACGCGGACCTGCTCGATGCAGCGTCCTGGCAGGCGACGCAGCAGCGCATCGCCGCAGGGCAGATGCAGGATGTGTTTCCCTATGCGGAATCGCTGCGTTTCTGCAATCTGCTCGGGCAGCGCTAGGGATTTCGGCGCGAGTGTTTAGCGTCCGTAGGAGCGAGCTCGCTCCTACAACGGTGTTCAGTCCTCTTCGCGCGCCGCCTTGAATTGTGACATCAGCTGCTGCTGCATCTGGCCCGGCACCTGGGCATAGTGGCTGAACTCGACCGAGTAGGACCCTTGCCCGCCGGTGATGGAGCGCAGGCGGTTCTGGAAATCCGTCAGTTCCGCCAACGGCACCTGGCCGGTGGTGCTGATCATATCGGCGGAGCGCTGCTGCGTGCCGGTGATCTGGCCGCGCTTGGACGCGATTTCGGCGGTCATGTCGCCGACGTAGGCCTCCGGCGCGTCGATGTCGATATTGACGATGGGTTCGAGCATGATCGGCGCGGCCTTGGCGAAGGCGTCGATCACCGCTTTTCGGCCGGCGGAAACGAACGCGATTTCCTTCGAGTCTACGGCGTGACTTTTCCCGTCATAGACGATCACGCGCAGATCCTCCACCGGATAGCCCGCAATCACGCCCGAGTCGAGCGCCATGCGCACGCCCTTTTCCACCGCCGGAATGAACACCGTCGGGATCACGCCGCCTTTTACCTGGTCGACGAATTCGTAGCCGGCGCCGCGCGGTAATGGCTCGATCTTGAGAAACACCTCGCCAAACTGGCCGGCGCCCCCGGTCTGCTTCTTGTGCCTGCAATGACCGTCGGCCTTGCGGCTGATGGTCTCGCGGTAGGCGATGCGCGGCGGCCTGGTATCGAGTTCCAGCTTGTATTGCTGCGTCAGCTTCTCCAGTTTGGTGCGCAAGTGCAATTCGCCCAGTGCGCGGATTACGGTCTCGTTGGTTGCCGGGTGACGCTCCATGCGAAAGCACGGGTCCTCCAGCTCCAGTTTGTGCAGCACCTCGAACAGGCGCTGCTCATCGCCTTTTTTCTTCGTCTCCACCGCGAGGCCGTGCATGGGCTCGGGGAATTCCAGCGGGCGCAGGTGGATGTGATCTTCATCGTGCGAATCGTGCAGAACCGCATCGAACTCGATTTCCTCCACTTTGGCAACGGCCCCCAGATCACCCGGCATCAGGGTGTCGGTCTCGACGTACTCTTTTCCCTGAAGCAGGTACAGATGGGCCACCTTGAACGGCCGGTTGCCATCGCCGACGAATAGTTGCGAATCCTTCTTCACCGTGCCCTGGTGCACGCGGAACACGCCGAGTTTGCCGACGTACGGATCCATGATCACTTTGAATACGTGTGCCAGCACATGCTTGGCCGGGTCGGGCTCGGCATGAAACTCGACGGCGTCTGCGCCTTCGCCCTTGAGAAACGGCGGCGGATTGCCTTCCATGGGATTAGGGGCAAGCCCGGCAAATATGTCGAGCAGTTCGGTGACGCCGGCGCCGTTCCTGGCCGAAACGAAGCATACCGGTATCAGGTGGCCTTCGCGCAACGCCTTTTCGAACGGCGCGTGCAATTGCTCCGGATTGATTTCACCCTGCTCCAGATAGAGCGCCATCAGCGCTTCGTCCACCTCGACCACCTGGTCGACCAGCGCCGAATGCGCCGCCTTGACGGAGGAAAAATCGGATTCCCCGTCCGGATTGAAAAAACAGTCGACGATGTCCTTGCCCGCGTGCGCCGGCAGATTGATGGGCAGGCATTCCCTGCCGAACGTCTCCTGGATATCGGCAAGCAGTACCGGCAGGTCTACGTTTTCGGCGTCGATCTTGTTGACCACGATCATGCGGCACAGCCCGCGCGCCTGCGCCCATTTCATCATGCGCCGCGTGGAAAGTTCGATTCCGTTTTGCGCGTTGATGACGATGGCCGCGGTTTCCACCGCGGCAAGCGCGCCTATCGCCTGACCGGCGAAATCCGGATAGCCGGGCGTATCGATCAGGTGTATGTGGGTGTCGCGCCAGGCGAAGTTCACCAACGCGGCGTTGAGCGAATGTCCATGAGTCTTTTCCAGCGGATCGTGGTCGCAGACGGTATTGCCGCGTTCGACGCTGCCAGCCGCCTTGATTGCGCCTGCGCGCGCCAGCAGCGCTTCGGCCAGCGTGGTCTTGCCGGTGGCGCCGTGGCCGACGAGGGCGACGCTGCGGATGGCTTCGGTGGTGTAGTTCGGCATGATGCTCCCATTTTTTGGCTCGCGGATTCGGTGGCAGGATGCTCAGCCTTTCTGGCCGTATTTTCTCATCGCCCGCCCCTGTCTGCGCCCGGCGCAGGCCCCGCCTTCCCCGCTATCCGTCCCTTTTACACATC
>QYQC01000061.1 GCA_007280315.1 Betaproteobacteria bacterium
GTCGTGGAACTGCGGCGTGGAAGGGCCCACCGATGACCCCGCGGTGCGCGCGCTGCGCGCTCGCCAGCAGCGCAACATGATTGCAACGCTGCTGTTGTCGCAGGGCGTGCCGATGCTGCTCGCAGGAGACGAAATCGACCGCAGCCAGAACGGCAACAACAATGCCTACTGCCAGGACAACGAGATCTCCTGGATCGACTGGGAGCTCGACGACGAAAAACGCAAACTGCTTGCGTTCACGCAGCAGGTGATCGCGCTGCGTCGCGCGCACCCGGTGTTCCGGCGGCGCGACTTCTACAAGGGACGCGCGCTGCGTGGTCCGGGGGTAAAGGACATCGCCTGGCTGCGGCCCGAGGGTGGTGAAATGACCGACGACGAGTGGAACCAGCAGCACGCCCGTTGTCTCGGCGTATACCTGGCGGGCGAGGGGCTGACCGAAACCGACGCGCGCGGCCGGCCGGTGCGTGACCTGAGCTTCCTGCTGCTGTTCAACGCGCACCACGAAGCGATCGCATTCAAGCTGCCGGATTACGCGGGCGGCCGCTGGTGCGCGCTGCTCGACACGGCGGTCGCGGACGGACTGGAGATCGACGGGACCTTGGACGCCGGCGCCGCGTACGAGCTTAAGGGCCGCTCACTCGTATTGCTGCGGCAGGTGAACGCATGACGCGCGCCCCGGCGCTCGCAGTGTTCGAGCAGTGTTTCAGGCAAATAACGAGGGACATCCCGCTGAAAGCAGGGCAATCGAAATGAAACATCGCCACGCAATGCCGTTCGGCGCGGAAGTACTGGGCGAGGGCAGCACGCGCTTCAGGCTCTGGGCGCCCGGCGCGAAGCAGCTCATGCTCGAAACTTCCATCGGTGCAACGCAATCCAATAGACCCATGACGGCTCTGGCGCAGGGTTGGTTCGAGGCGGTCGTGCCCAGCGCGACCGCGGGCACGCGCTATGCGTATCGCGTTGGCGACACCCGGTTTCCCGACCCGGCGTCGCGCTTCAATCCGGAGGACGTGCACGCAGCGAGCACGGTGGTCGATCCGCTTGCGTTCGACTGGCAGGACGGCGGCTGGCGCGGCCGCCCGTGGGAAGAAGCGGTGATCTACGAACTGCACATCGGCACGTTTACGCCGGAAGGAACGTTCGCGGCGGCAATCGGGAAGCTGGACTATCTCGCCGACCTGGGTGTTACCGCGCTGGAGATCATGCCGGTGGCCGATTTTCCCGGCAAGCGCAACTGGGGCTACGACGGCGTGCTGCCGTTCGCGCCGGATGCATCCTACGGCAGGCCCGAGGATCTGAAGCGGCTGATCGAGCAGGCGCATCGGCGCGGACTGATGGTGCTCCTCGACGTGGTGTACAACCATTTCGGGCCGGAGGGCAACTACCTCAACGCCTATGCGCCGCAGTTTTTCAATTCCAAGCACCACACGCCGTGGGGTGCCGCGATCAATTTCGATGCCGAAGGCGCGCGCGCGGTGCGTGACTTCTTCGTCCACAACGCGCTGTACTGGGTCGAAGAGTACCGCTGCGACGGGCTGCGCCTGGACGCGATCCACGCAATCGCCGATGATTCCGATCCGGACATCGTGACCGAGATCGCGCGCGCGCTGCGCGCCGGACCGGGCCGCGAGCGGGAAATCCATATCGTGCTCGAGAACGACCGCAACCAGGCGCGCTATCTGCCGCGCGACGGCGCCGGCCGGCCGCTTGCGGCGAGTGCGCAATGGAATGACGACATACACCACGCCATTCACATCCTGACCACCGGGGAGCAGGACGGCTACTACGAGGACTACGCAGCGAAGCCGCTGTGGTATCTGGGGCGTTCGCTCGCGCAGGGATTCGGTTATCAAGGCGAGCCCTCGCCCCACCGTGACGGCGATCCGCGCGGCGATCCGAGCGCGCACCTGCCGCCGGCGGCCTTCGTCTCGTTCCTGCAGACCCACGATCAGGTCGGCAACCGCGCGCTGGGCGAGCGCCTGTGCGCAATCGCTGACCCGCAGGCGCTGCGCGCCGCGGTGGCCTGCGTCCTGCTCGCGCCGTCGGTGCCGCTCCTTTTCATGGGCGAAGAGTTCGCGGCGAGCACGCCGTTCCTGTTTTTCTGCGAGTTCGGGCCGGAACTTGCCGCCGCGGTCACGCGCGGACGGCGCCAGGAATTCGCGCGCTTCGCGCGTTTTTCCGATCCAGCGGCGCAGGCGTCCATTCCCGACCCGAATGATGCGCATACTTTTTCCGCGTCGAAGCTGTGCTGGGACGAGATCGGCCGCGCGCCGCACGCCGAATGGCTCGAACTGCATCGCGAGTTGCTCGCGCTGCGCCACCGGCTGGTCGTGCCGCGCCTCGCAGGAATGAAAGCCGGCGGAAATTTCCGCGTAGAAGAGTGCAGCGTGCTGCGCGTGCAGTGGACGCTGGGCGAGGGTTCGCGGCTGCATCTTATCGCGAATTTCGCCGCGGCCGCGAGCGCCCCGGTGGCGCTGCCGCCGGGCCGAATCGTGTACGCGTATCCGCTCCAGGCCGACGGTGCGACAGGACAGCGCAAACTTCCGCCGTGGTTCGTGGCGTATGCACTGGAGCATGCAGATGGCTGAGCGCGAAGCACTTGAACGCCTGGGCCGGATGTATGACATCGCCCCGGACTTTCACGATGTCTGGGGCAATCGGCACCTGGTTCCCGACGCGAGCCTCGCCGCGCTGCTTGCCGCGCTGGGCGTGCGCGCCGGCAGCGCGCAGGAAGTCGCCGATTCCACCCGTCTAGCGGAGCTCCAGCGCTGGCGCAGCGTGGTGCCGCAGGCGCTGGTGGTGCGCGCGGACGCCGCGCCGTGGACGATCCGACTCAGACTGCCGGAGGCGCAGGCGACGTCGCCGCTTGGCTGGCGCGTCACCGGAGAGGATAACAGGCGCGATGAAGGCCGGTTCGAACCCGCGGCGCTGAATATCCTCGAATCGGTTGAACTGGACGGCGAGCGCTTCGTCGCACGCGATTTCACGCTGCAGATCACGCTGCCTCAGGGTTATCACCGGCTGCAGATCCTGCGCGAGGGCGCCGTTCTCGGCGAAACGGCGTTCATGGTGGTTCCAGAGCGCTCGTTTCGCCCGCCTGCGGTCGAGAACAACGGCCGCATCTGGGGCGCAGCGGCGCAGCTCTACGCGCTGCGCTCGGAACGCAACTGGGGTATCGGCGATTTCACCGATCTGGCGACGCTGCTGTCGCAGTGGGGTGCGCGCGGCGCCGGCGTGGTCGGCGTCAATCCGCTGCACGCCCTGTTTCCGCACAACCCGGCGCACACGAGTCCTTACAGCCCGTCTTCGCGCTGCTTCTATAACGTGCTTTACCTCGACGTCGAGGCGATGCGTGAATTCATCGAGTGCGACGAGGCGCGGGCGACAGTTCGCGCGCCCGAGTTCCAGGCGCGACTGAAAACGCTTCGCGACGCCGATCTGGTGGATTACGCCGGAGTGGCGCAGGTCAAGCTGCCGCTGATCCAGCGCTGCTACGCGCATTTTCGCAAGAACCATCTCGGTCCCGGCACCGCTCGTGCCGAGGCGTTCCGCGCCTACCAGGCCGCACACGCGCCTGCGCTCAGGCGTCATGCACTGTACGAAGCGCTGCAGGAACATTTTCACCGCGAAGATCCGCAGGCCTGGGGCTGGCCCGTCTGGCCTGAAGCCTACCGCAGTCCCGCCGCACCCGAGGTGGCGCGCTTTGCGCAAACCCACGCAGAGCGCGTCGAGTTCTACGAGTATCTGCAATGGCAGGCCGAGCTGCAACTCGAAGCCGTCGGCCGGCGCTCCATGGAGCTGGGGCTGGGCGTGGGTCTGTATCAGGACCTCGCAGTCTCCATCGACCGCGGCGGCGCGGAAGCCTGGGCAAACCAGGAACTGTACGCGCTGGGTGCCAGCGTCGGCGCGCCGCCGGACGAATTCAACCTCAGCGGCCAGGACTGGGGTCTGCCGCCGCTCGCGCCCGAGCGGCTGCGTGCCGCGGCCTATGCGCCGTTCATCGCAACGCTGCGCGCCAACATGCGCCATGCGGGTGCGCTGCGCATCGATCACGTGATGGCGCTGGCGCGGTTGTACTGGGTGCCGCAAGGCGCTTCGGCACGCGAGGGCGCCTATGTGCACTACCCGTTCGAAGACCTGGTCGGCATCGTCGCGCTGGAGAGCCATCGCAACAACTGCATGGTCATCGGCGAAGACCTGGGCACGGTGCCCGATGAAGTGCGTGCGACACTCGAGCGTGTCGGCATTCTTTCCTACCGCGTGCTTTTTTTCGAACGCACGCAAACGGGCGAATTCAAGCCCCCGGCCGACTACCCGGTCGACTCGCTGGTCACCGCCGCGACCCACGACCTGCCCACGCTTGCCGGCTACTGGGAAGGACGCGATCTCGCGCTGCGGCGCGAGCTCGGACTGTTCCCCAGGGAGGAAGCGCATCAGGCGCAGGTGCTGTCACGCGCGCAGGACCGTGCGCGACTGCTGCTCGCGCTCGAGCGTGAAGGCTTGCTGCCGCAGGGTGCCACGGTGGACCCGGTGTCCCTGCCGCAGATGACGAACGCGCTGCTTTTGCGGTTGCAGGAATATCTTGCGCGCAGCCCGGCACGCATGCTGGTAGTGCAGCTGGAGGACGTGCTCGGCGTGCGCGAGCAGGTAAACCTTCCCGCCACCACCAGCGAACACCCGAACTGGTGCCGCAAGCTGCCGCTCGCGCTCGAGCGCTGGCCCGTGGATGAGCGCTTCAGCGCACTGGTGCGCTCGCTTGCGGCGCTGCGGCCGCTGGCGCAGCCCAGGGCCGCGCGCCATGCAGCGGCCGGCGCGAAGATTCCGCGCGCGACCTACCGCCTGCAGCTCAACAAGGATTTCACCTTTGACGACGCAACCGCGCTGGTGCCCTACCTCGACGCGCTCGGCGTGAGTCACCTTTATTGCTCGCCTTACCTGCGCGCGCGGCCGAACAGCACGCACGGCTACGACATCATCGACCACAACGCGTTCAATCCGGACCTGGGCGGCGCCGAAGGCTTCGAGCGCCTGTGCGACGCGCTGCGAGCGCATGGCATGGGGCAGATCCTCGACATGGTGCCGAACCACATGGGCGTGATGGGTGCGGATAACGCCTGGTGGATGGATGTGCTCGAGAACGGTCCCGCCTCCATCTACGGAGATTTTTTCGACATCGACTGGCAGCCGGTCAACCCTGAACTCACGAACCGGGTGCTGGTCCCGGTACTCGGCGATCATTACGGTGTGGTGCTCGAGGCGGGTGAGCTGAAGCTCGTGTTCGAGGCCGAGCACGGATCGTTCAGCGTGTTCTATTTCAGCCACCGCTTTCCGCTTGATCCGCGCGACTATGCGAGCGTACTCGAGCGCGCGCTGAAGGCAATGGACGAGACGCGCGTGGCACAGCACGCAGCCGCAGAGGCCGGGAGTCTCGCCGCGGCGTTTGCGCACCTGCCCTCGCGCAATGAAACCGCCCCACAGAAGAGCGCAGAGCGCAACCGCGACAAGGAACTGCACAAGCGGCGCCTGGCGCAGCTCGCGCGCGAGCAGCCCGCATTCGCCGAGGCGATAGCGCATGCGCTCGGCGCGCTGAACGGCACGCCGGGGCAGCGCTCGAGTTTCGATGGCCTGGACGCGCTGCTCGAAGCGCAAGCCTATCGTCTCGCGTTCTGGCGCGTGGCCTCGGACGAAATTAACTACCGGCGATTTTTCGATATCAACGATCTTGCCGCACTGCGCATGGAAAGCGAGGCGGTGTTCAAGGCCACGCACGGGTTCGTTCTCGGCCTCGCCGCCGAGGGCAAGGTCGACGGATTGCGCATCGATCACTCCGACGGATTGTATGATCCAGCGCAGTATTTCCGCAGGTTGCAGGAGCACTACGCGCGCTCAGCCGGCCTCGGGGCGCCGGCCGACGACGCCGACGGGCGGCCGGCACGGCCGCTCTATGTAGTGGTGGAAAAGATCGCCGCTGCGCACGAACACGTCCCCACCGGCTGGGCGGTGCACGGCACCACCGGCTACCGGTTTACGACGGTGGTCAATGCACTATTCGTGGCGCGGCAGGCGCGATCCAAGCTAGACCGTGTCTGGCGCGCATTCTCAGGAGAAGGCGCGGACTTCGAGGAGGCCGCCTACCGCGGCAGGCGCGATATCACGCGCTCGGCGCTCGCCTCCGAGCTGACCGTGCTCGCGACCGAGCTGCTGCGCATCGCGCGCGCCGACCGGCGCACGCGCGATTTCACCTTCAACACGCTGCGCCACGCCATTGCCGAAGTCGCGGCCTGCGCGCCGGTCTATCGCACCTATGTGGCCGAGGGGCTCACGCCACAGGATCGGCGCTATGTCGACTGGGCCGTCGCCCATGCGCGGAAGAAAGTGCGGGCGGCGGACGCGAGCGCTTTCGATTTTCTGCGTCTGGTGCTGCTAGCCACTGCGCCCGAAGACGCGGATCCGGCGCTGCAGCAGCGCTATCGCGCGTTCGCGATGAAATTTCAGCAGTTCACCTCTCCGGTCACGGCCAAAGGCGTCGAGGACACCGCGTCCTACAACTACAACCGGCTGGTATCGCTGAACGAAGTCGGCGGCGATCCGGATATGTTCGGCATGGCCGTTTCGGCCTTTCACGGCGCCAGCGCCGACCGTGCCGCGCGCTGGCCGCATACCATGCTCGCCACCTCGACCCACGACAACAAGCGTTCCGAGGATGTGCGCTGCCGCATCGACGTGATCTCGGAAATGCCCGCCGCATGGCGCCTGGCGCTACGGCGCTGGAGCCGCATGAACGCGAGCCACCGGCGCACGGTCGACGGCGCCGATGCGCCGTCGCGCGTCGACGAGTACCTGCTGTATCAGACCCTGCTCGGCACGCTTCCGAGCGGTCCGGTCGATGCAGCGGCGTTAGAAGCCTACCGGATGCGCATCGAGGCCTATATGCAAAAGGCCGTGCGCGAGGCGAAGGCGCACACCAGCTGGGTCAACGTCAACGCGGAGTACGAGGCGGGGGTTTGCGCGTTCGTGCACGCGCTGCTGGGACGCCTGGAATCGAATCCGTTCCTCGACGACCTGCGCATTCAGACGCAGCCGATTGCGTGGTTCGGCATGCTGAACAGCCTGTCGATGACGCTGGTGAAACTTACTTCCCCCGGCGTGCCGGATTTCTACCAGGGAAACGAGCTGTTCGATCTGAGCCTGGTCGATCCGGACAATCGCCGGCCGGTGGATTACGGCCGGCGCCGTCTGCTGCTGGCGGAACTGCAACAAATCGCAGCCGCGCCCGGGAAGAGTCTGGCGGCCAGCGTGGTCCGTTTTTTCGACACCCCCTTCGATGGCCGCGCAAGGCTATGGCTGGCGTGGCGCGCACTGCAGCTGCGTCGCGGGCAGGAGCAGCTGTTTCGCATGGGCGACTACCATTCGCTCGCGACGCCGGGCGCGCGTTCGCGTCACCTGGTCGCTTACGCTCGCCGGCTGCAGGGGAGCGGTGTGGTGACCGTGGCGGGGAGGCTGTTCGCGTCCATCGGACTGGAGTCGGGCGTGCTGCCGACGGGTGAAGCCGCGTGGGGCGACACCGCGCTCGACCTGTCGTTTCTACCCGCAGGCACGCGACTGGTCGATGTGCTGACGGGCGAATCCCTGGTGACAGACGCGTCGCGACGCCTGCCGCTCGCTCGCGTCATGGCTTATTTTCCGGGCGCGATGCTCGCCTATGGCGCCGCGGCCGGCCAGACCTGATCCAATCGCAACGGAGCAATTCATGGAACAACTTCGCCGCAGCATCGATTTTCTGCACCTGGCCCAGCTCGACCCCTGGTTCATCACCGCGTTGCGTGTAGTGCTGATCGCGGTCGTCGCATGGATCACGATAGGCGTGGCGCAGCGCATGATACGGATCTTCCGCGAGCGCATCACCCTCAGGATGGAGGATCGCGAGCAGGTCAAGCGGGCGGAGACGCTGGGCCGCGTGTTTCGCTATATCGCCGCGGTGATCGTCATGGTGGTGGCTACCACGCTGATCCTGAGCGAGCTGGGCATTGCCGTGGCGCCGATACTCGGCGCTGCCGGCGTGATCGGCCTGGCCGTGGGTTTCGGCGCGCAAAGCCTGGTGAAGGATTACTTCGCCGGGTTTTTCATCCTGCTCGAAAACCAGATGCGCCAGGGCGATGTGGTCGATGTCGCGGGCAAGGCCGGGCTGGTGGAGGAGATCACACTGCGCTACGTGAGGCTGCGCGACTACGACGGCAACGTGCATTTCGTGTCGAACGGCCTGATCACCACCGTGACCAACATGAGCCGCGGCTATGCGCAGTCGGTGGTCGATGTCGGCGTCGCCTACCGCGAGGACACGGATGTGGCGGTCGGCGTCATGCGCGAGACCGGTGCGGCAATGCGCGCCGACCCGGTGTTCGGTCCGAAGATCCTCGACGATCTCGAAGTCGCCGGCGTGGACAAATGGGACGATTCGGCGGTCATCCTGCGCTGCCGCTTCAAGGTGCAGCCGCTGGAGCAGTGGAACGTGCGGCGCGAGTTCCTGCGCCGTCTGAAAAAAGCATTCGATGCACGCGGCATCGAAATCCCGTTCCCGCACCTCACCGTCTACGCGGGCGTGGCGAGGGACGGTAGCGCCCCGCCGTTCAGGGTGCACGGACCGGACCGGACCGCGGCGCAGAACTGATCGCTCCTGGCAGTTTGTTGAATTTCCCTATGACGCGCTCAATTCTTGTCATCCTGAGCGCAGCGAAGGATCTGCTTTTGGTATTGAATCAACAATTTGAAAAAGCAGATTCTTCGTCGCTACGCTCCTCAGAATGACATTGCCGCGAATTTCGACCAACTGCTAGGTGGAAATCGGCACGATACCTGATACCCTCGAGAGCATTATGCAGACTGTATCCCCGCCGGTGGACAACGACGATGCGCTGATCGAAACCTGCCGGCTGAAATCAGTGGAGTTGCTGCGCACCAATCTGTCGCCGCAGGGGATTCTGGCCGCAACGCCCGGCGCGCGCGCCGAATCGCGCGGCTATGCGGCGATATTCGGACGCGACGCCGCGGTGTGCGCAATCGGCATGGCACTGTCGGGGGACGCGGTCCTCGAGCGTGAGGCCGCGACCGGACTGATCACGCTTGGCCGCTACCAGGCGGGCAACGGGCAGATTCCGAAATTCGTCGACCTGCGCGCCAAGGAGGCGGATTTCTGGTACCTCGGCTGCATCGACGCCACCGCGTGGTGGCTGATCGCGCTCGATTTTCTCGATCGCCGCGATCCGGCCGCCGGGCTGAGGCAGCGCTTTGCACCCGGAATCAGCAAGGCAATTCAGTGGCTGGAGGCGCAGGAGCACCAGCGATTTTTCCTGCTGCAGCAAAACGAGGCGAGCGACTGGGCCGACATCATGCCGCGCTCGGGCTTCGTGCTCTACACCAACGCGCTCTGGTATCGCGTGAAGCAGCTCTACGGCCTGGCGCGCATAGAGGAAACGCGATCGAATTTCAACCAGATGTTTCATCCGTTCAGCGCCGTGCTGGCCGAATACCGCCGCGCCCGGCTGCTGACGCATTACGTGAAACGCGGCGCGAAGAACCGTGACCTGTACCTTTCGTTCGTCAATTTCTCCTTCTTCGGCGAAGAAGGCGACGTGTTCGGCAATCTGCTGGCGCTGCTGTGCGGCCTCGCCGACGGCGAGGCGACGCGGCGCACGCTGCGCGCGCTGGATCGTGCCGGTGTAACCGCGCCCTGGCCGGTGCGCGTCACTTGTGAACCGATTCCGGCCGGCAGCGCCCTGTGGCGGGCGTACATGTCGCGCCACCTGCAGAACCTGGAATGGCAGTACCACAACGGCGGCATCTGGCCCATGGTCGGAGGCTTCTGGGTCACCACGCTCGCGCTCGCAGGCGAACGCGAGCGGGCGGGGGCCGAACTGTTGAAGCTGGCGCGGGTAAACGCGCTTGGCGGCTGGGCATTCAACGAGTGGCTGCATGGGCGCACGCTGGCGCTGGGCGGCATGCGCGGGCAGTCGTGGAACGCCGCCGCCTTCCTCATGGCCCTGGCCGCTGTGCGCGACGGCAGCGCCGCGTTCGCGCTGCAGCCGCGTTAAGGTATAGAAAAATCCATTTCAGTATGAGCAGTCATTCCGAGGCCATAGGCCGAGGAATCTGCTTCTTTCGTGATTTGACAGCAGATTCCTCGCTTCGCTCGGAATGACATTTTTGTGAATTGTCAATTTGCAACGGGTTTTATATCATCCCCAGCATCTTCGGCAGCCACAGCGACAGCGGCGGCCAGTAGGTCACGATCACCAGGAACACCAGCATGGTAAGCAGCCAGGGCCAGGTGGCGATGGTGAGCTCGGTGATGCCCATCTTGGTAATGCCGGAGGCCACGTAGAGGTTCAATCCCACCGGCGGGTGGCACATGCCGACCTCCATGTTTACCACCATGAGGATGCCGAAATGCACCGGATCGATGCCGAGCTTGATCGCGATCGGAAACAGGATCGGCGCCAGTATCAGCACGATGGAGGAAGGCTCCATGAAATTGCCGGCAGCGAGCAGCAGGATGTTGGCGATCAAAAGGAAACCGATCACGCCGACGCCGGTGCCGATCATGGCATCGGCCATCGCCTGCGGGATGTTCTCGTGCGTCATCAGGAAGGAGAACAGCACCGCGTTGGTGATGATGTAGAGCAGCATCGCGCTCATGTTGGCTGACGACAATAGCACCCGCGGCACATCCTTCAGGCCAATATCCCTGTAAATGAACACCGCCGTGATGAACGCCCACACCGCGCTCATCGCCGCCGCTTCGGTCGGCGTGAACAGGCCCGAATAGATGCCGCCCATCACGATAACGATCAGGAGCAGCCCCCAGATGGAATCGCGCAGCGCCTTGAGCCGCTCGGCCCAGGTCGCACGGGTCTGGCGCGGGTAGTCGTTCTTCCACGCGCGGTACCAGGTGGTCATGCCGAGCATGATCGCCAGCACGATTCCCGGAATCACGCCCGCCATGAACAGCGCCCCGACCGAGGTGTTGGTCGAGACCGAGTACATGACCATCACGATCGAGGGCGGAATCAGTATGCCGAGCGCCCCGGAGGTGGTGAGTACGCCTGCGCCGAAGCGTTTCGGAAAGCCGGCCTTGACCATCGCCGGGAGCAGGATCGAGCCGATCGCCACCACCGTTGCGGGGCTGGAGCCGGATACTGCTGCGAACAGTGCGCAGGCGAGCACGCCGCCCAGGCCCAGGCCGCCGTGCCAGTGGCCGACCATGGAGGTGGCGAAATGGATCATGCGCTTCGCCACGCCGCCGTGGGTGAGGAAATTTCCGGCGAGGATGAAAAACGGGATCGCCATGATCTCGAATTTTTCAATGCCGGTGAACAGCTTCAGCGCCACCGATTCGATCGGAACCGTAGTGAGGAAAAACAGGAACGAGAGCACGGTCAGGCCGAGTGAAATAGAGATCGGCATGCCGGTCAGCATGAGCACCACCAGCAGCGCGAAAATGATGACGGTGTTCATGCTCTGCCACCTCCGGTAGGTCCTGCGCCGCGCCGGTCGCCGCCGCCCTTGCGGCGTTCCACCCCGCTGCGGCGCTCCGTACCCGTCGGGCCGCGACCGTCCAGGCTGCGCCGGTCCGTGCCGCTGCGCAGTTCGCGCGGATGCAGCTCGTCATCCATGCGGTAGATCTTGTCCTCCTCGCCTGGCGCGGGCGGTTGGCCCTCGGCTTCGATGCCGTCGACGTGGCCGTGGTCGTGATGCGGCAGCTGGCCGGTATGAATGAAGCCCCAGGTTACCTGCAGGAAGCGAAAGCACATCAGGTAGGACCCGAACGGCACCGCGCTATACACGATCCAGGTCGGCCACTCCAGATCCGGCGTGGTCGGACCTTCGGGCACGTCGCCGGTGCCGAGGCCGAGGGCATGGAAGATCGCGTAGTGGGCGCCGTTCTCCCAGACGAAGGTCGCCCCGAGCGTGCCGACGATGCCGGTGAATGTCGCGCCGGCGAGCAGGCCGAAAATGATGAACTTTGCGCGGTTGGCGTCGTTAAGGCGGTTGATCATCACATCCACGCCGACGTGGATGCCGGTACGCACGCCGTAGGCGGCGCCGAACTTCGCCATCCACACGAACATGTAGATGCACAGTTCCTGCGCCCAGCCGAAATTGAGACTGAGCAGCCAGTCCTGCACGCCTGGAATCGCAAATCCGCTGGCGTAGCGATGCATGACGGCGGCAAAGATGATCAGGGTTGCCGCGCCCATGAGGAAGGTGATCAGCCATTCCTCCAGGTGGTCCAGCACTTTCATCATGGTGTTCTCCTGACTGCCATCAAGCGCGGGGGCGAATATCCTTTGCGATCACCTGCGTGAGTTCGCCACCGGAACCTCAGCCTGGGCCGGGTCGCGGCGGCGTGATTTGCATTACAGCTTGGTCGGGTCGAAATCGGTTTCCTTGTACACCTCTTCGATGATCTCCTTGCCGATGCGCGATTCCATCTCCTTGTGCACTTTCATCGTCGCTTTCTTCAATGCCAGGCGTTCCGCCGGCGTCGGCGTATAGATCTGGGTCTTGCCCGATTTCCTGACGGCTTCCAGCGCGGCGTCGTTCTCGTCCTTGGCGATCTTGTTGGCGTAGGCGGTCGCTTCCTTCATCGCCTGTTCCAGCTGGCCGCGTACGTCTGCAGGCAGTCCGTCCCAGAATTTCTTGTTGGTGATGACGGCGTAGCCGAGATAGCCGTGGTCGCTGAGCGTCATGTGTTTCTGCACTTCATGCATTTTCTGTGTGTACAGATTGGAATGCGGATTCTCGGTGCCATCCACCACGCCGGTCTGCAATGCCTGGTACACCTCAGAAAATGCCATGGTCTGCGGAATTGCGCCCAGGGCGCGCATTTGCGCTTCCAGTACCTTGGAGGACTGGATGCGCATTTTCAGGCCCCTGAAATCGGCGGGGGTCTTGAGCGGCTTGTTGGCGGAGAACGACTTGAAGCCGTTGTCCCAGTAGGCAAGGCCCTTGACGCCCTTCGGTTCGAGTTTGGCCAGCAGCCGCTGTCCCAGCGGTCCCTGGGTTACTTTGTGCAGTTCGGCATAGTTGTCGAAAATGAACGGCAGATCGAACACCTCGAACTCCTTTACCCCGAGCGGCCCGAACTTCGCCAGTGAGGGCGCGAGCATCTGCACTGCGCCAAGCTGCAGCGCTTCCATTTCCTCCTTGTCCTTGTACAGCGTTGAGTTGGCATAGACCTCGACTTTGACCTTGCCCTTGGTCAGTTCGGCCGCCTTTTTGGCAAAGAAATCGGCGGCGTGGCCCTTGGGCGTGTCGTTGGCGACGACGTGGCTGAACTTGATCACGATCGGTTGCTGCGCCGAGGCGCTGAACGCGAGCATTGCGGCGACCAGGCCGGCGCATAATGTGCGAATCATCATGTTCTAACTCCTGTTGTGGTTCGAAAGCGCGGCGGCATTACACCGCGAGTGTGGGTCGCATTGTGCGCGCCCTTCCGCGCGGCAGGAATTGTGGACAACCGCATTGCGGTTTTCCGCAATCCGGCCGCCTCGCCGCGCGCCCCGCGGCAGGGTAGTATTGGCGCGCCATTACGGGCCGCGCGCTGCGGCACGGGTGAAGCCGGGGTGGGGAGCATATTGGAACAGGCGCCGGGCGGGCAAAATGCGGTCGATGCAGCCGAGATCGGGGTGCGGCACGGGCTGCGCGACGATCTGCGCGCCGCGCCCGGCTGGTATTGGCTGGTTTCAAGCTCGGCGCTGGCCCTGGTTTTCGTGGCGGTCGGGGCGCTGTTGTGGCACCTGCACCGCAGCGATCTCGAGGAGCAGCGCGTCGGCCTGATCTCGGACGTGCTCTGGGTCGAACAGAACCTGCACTTCCAGCTGGGCAAGGTCGAGGACGTACTGCAGGAGCTGGGGCGAGACAGCGCCATCGATGGCGTCAGCGACGATTTGCTCGGCGCGCGCGCCGGGCTACTGATGCGCGTCAATCCCTGGCTGGTGCAAATCGCCTGGCTCGACGCCGAGGAACGCGCAATCAGGGCCATCCCGGCGGAAATCGGCGCCTCCGCCCGCGGCGATTCGGGTGGGGTCGCATCAACCAACGAGGCGTTCGGATTCGCGCGCTCGCTCGGCAAGGCGTCCTGGGGCCAGCCGATTCGAGCGGCCAACAAGGAATATTACGTCGAAGTGTATGTGCCCCAGTTCCGCGGCGGACGCCTCGCGCTGATGACGCGCGGCGTCGTTTCATTGAGCTTGCTGATTCAACAGGAGACGCCGTGGTGGTATACCGAAAAATACAGCCTGCAGGTGGTCGACGACGGCGGCGGCGTGCTTGCATCCAAATCGAAAGTCGACGCGCCGGCAAGCGGTCTGAGCTACGCGGTAGCGTTTGACCCGCCGGGCGCGGGACTGATGTTGCGTGCGATCGCGTACAAGACAGAAACCAGTCTGCTGAGCAATCTGATCGGCGCCGCAATCGTGCTGCTGACCCTCGCGGTGGCGTCGAGCTTCTGGGCGCTGCGCCGCCATATGCTGCGCCGCTACAGCGCCGAAGCGGCGCTGCTCGAAGCACATGCGTTTCGCAAGGCGATGGAGGATTCGCTCACTACCGGGCTGCGCGCGCGCGATCTGACGGGACGCGTTACCTACGTCAATCCCGCGTTCTGCAACATGGTCGGCTGGAGCCGGGAGGAATTGGTTGGTTGCACGCCGCCCATGCCGTACTGGCCGCCCGAGGAGAGCGAGCAGATCGGCTGGCTCCTCGGCAGCGTGCTCGCCGGGGAGGCGCCGCGCGAGGGGTTCGAAGCGCGCCTGATGCGCAGGAACGGCGAGCGTTTCGATGCACTGATCTACGAGGCGCCGCTGATCGATGCGCAGGGCAGGCACACCGGCTGGATGGGGTCGGTGCTGGACATCAGCGCGCGCAAGCGCGCAGAAGATCAGCTGCGAGCGCAGCAGGAGCGGCTGCAGTCGACCGCTCGCCTGGTTACCATGGGCGAGCTCGCCTCGACGCTCGCGCATGAGCTGAACCAGCCGCTGTCGGCGATCGCGAGCTACGCCACCGGCAGCGCCAATAAACTCGAATCCGGCAGCTACGCCACGGCCGAGCTGGCGCCGGTCCTGCGCAAGCTCGGCGTCCAAGCGAAACACGCCGGAGAGATCATCAGGCGCGTGCACGACTTCGTGTGCCGTGCCGAGCCCAAGCGCGCGCCGTGCGACCTCAACGCCCTGGTCGACGATGCACTCGGGCTGCTCGACGCGCAGGCGCGCCGGCAGGGTGTGCGCGTGCAGGCGGAACTCGCTGCCGGGCTTCCCCAGATTTTTGCCGACCGCGTGATGATCGAGCAGGTCGTGGTCAACCTGGTACGAAATGCGATCGATGCCATGGCTGGCACGCCGCTGGAAGGGCGGCTGCTCGGCGTGACAAGTATCAATGGCGACGCCGGTGTCACGCTCAGCGTTTTGGACCGTGGCAGCGGCATCAGCGCCGAGGTGGCGGAACGCCTGTACGCGCCTTTTTTCAGCACCAAGGAGGAAGGCATGGGCATGGGTCTTAACATCTGCCGCTCGATCATCGAACTGCACCAGGGGCGCCTCTGGTTCGAGCCGAACCCGGAAGGCGGCACCCTGTTCCATTTCACGCTGCCTCACGGGAGCGGCACTTGAGCGACGAGAGCCTGGGAACGATATTCATCGTCGACGACACCGAGGTGATTCGCGATTCGCTGCGCTGGCTGTTCGAATCGCGCGGTTTCATCGCCCAGGTGTTTGAATCCGCCGCGGCGTTCCTGGCGGCAAACGACGAGGAGCCGACCGGCTGCGCGATACTCGATGTGAGGATGCCGGGAATGACCGGGCCAGAACTCTATGACGAAATCCGGCGCCGAGACTGGCAGCTACCGGTATTGTTCCTGTCCGGGCACGGCGACGTGCCGATGGCGGTGGACGCGCTAAAAAAGGGCGCGCTCGACTTCGTCGAGAAACCGTTCAACGACAATGACCTGGTCGATCGCGTTGCGCGCTGCCTGCGGCTGGACGCGGAGCGGCGCCGCTCGGCGGCGGGCCGGCAGTCGGTAGCGGTGCGGTTGGCGCAGCTGACGTCGCGCGAGCAGGAGGTCATGCGCCTGGTGCTAGCCGGCAAACTGAATAAGCAGATCGCCGAAGAATTGCACATTGCCATGCGCACGGTCGAAGTGCATCGGGCGCGCGTGCTGGCGAAGATGGGGGTACGCTCGGCGGTCGAACTGGCGCAGATCGTGAGCCTGAAAGACCTGGGTTAGATTCGACATGGCATGGCATTTGCGTCCATGAAACCGTTCGAAAAAAAAGTGTAGCATTGACCCCCCGAAAAGGACCATCGTTCTTTTCGTTTCCAGAAGGAGAACCCGAATGAATCAAAGGATGAGGAAAATCGGCTGGTTGCTGGCGGCGCTTGGCACGGCCACATTGCTTGCCGCGTGCGGTAGCAGTAACAATCCGGATAACCAGTACATAACCGGGCTGGCAGCGACCGGTGCCGCCTTGGCCAGTGCCACCGTGACTGCCAAGTGCTCGGGCGGTCCGTCTGTGTCGGGCACCACCGGCGCGGACGGCACGTTCTCGCTTGAACTCAAAGATAACCAGTCCGCGCCGTGTCTGCTCCAAGTAGTAAAGGGTACGGTGACCCTGCACGGTTTTGCCGCCGCGCCCGGGCGCATCAACGTCACTCCCCTGACCGACCTGGTGGTCAGCAAGGCTTTGGGTTCGGACCCGGCCACCGCGTTTGCAGGTTTCGACGCGACCAAAGGCGCGAAAATCAATGCGGGACTTGCTGCGGCCAAGATTTATGTAATAGCCCAGGTCACCGCGCTCGCCGGCAGGGCGCCGTCGGGGGATCCGCTGACCATGGTGTTCAAGATCGGTGACGCCGACGATACGGTACTCCTCAACCTGAAGGCCGCGCAGGACGCCGCCGGAAAGACCCTCGCCGACCTGCGCGTTGGCGCCGTTGCCGGTGCTTCGCTCGCCACGACGCTCGGCCCCGAGGAGACGCGTGCGCAAGACAGCCGTACGTTCACCCCGGTCGATCCCACGGCGACAACCTTCGCTGCGCTTGCGGCCGCGACGGGTGATGTCACCGACATGAGTACCACCAGTCGCTGGGCGGGCGTGCTCAAGGGCGCGGCCTACCGCGTCGAGGTGCCGGCCAACTGGAACGGCAAGCTGGTGATGTATGCGCACGGCTATGCCGGTACCGGCTCGGTACTCGGCGTCTCCAACCCGTCGATCCGCCGCTATCTGATCGAGAACGGTTATGCCTGGGCTGCGTCGAGCTACAGCAAGAACTACTATGACGTACGCGCCGGCGTTGAAGACACCAACGCGCTCGCACTCGAGTTCACCAAGATTGCCGCGGCGAACTCACGCACCCTGGCGGCGCCGTCGAAGATTTATATCACCGGACATTCGATGGGCGGGCACATCACGGCCGCCGCGATCGAGGACGAGGCCTATGCAACCGCCAACAACAAAGTGAAATATGCGGGCGCGGTGCCGATGTGCGGCGTGGTGGGCGATGCGGAACTGTTCAACCAATTCGCCGCGATGCAGGTCACCGCGCAGACAATCGCCGGGTTTGCGACCACTGCCACTACCAGTTGGTCAACCATAGTGGCCCAGGTAACCGGTACACTGTTCTCGAGTTTCCCGTCGTCTGCGGCACCCTCTGCGCAAATCGCCACCACGACGACTGGTAACAGCTATGCCTCGGTTCTGAAAAATATCTCCGGCGGCGA
>QYQC01000115.1 GCA_007280315.1 Betaproteobacteria bacterium
CGGACAAGGCATGCTTGCGCGCGTAACGTTCGAAGGTTTGTCCGGGCAGTTCGTGCTCGGACTTCTACTTGGTCTGGTATGGATCCCCTGTGTGGGACCGACGCTGGGTGCGACGCTTACACTTGCCAGCCAGGGGCAGCAACTCGTTCAGGTGATCCTGGTCATGGCCTTGTTCGGATTGGGGGCAGGTCTGCCGTTGGTGGTCCTCGGTTCGCTTTCGCGCGAAGCCATGCTGCGCATGCGCGGCAGGTTGCTCGCGGCCGGTCACCAAGGCAAGCGCCTGCTGGGCGCGGCCATGTTGCTGGTCGGCGCGTTGATTCTCACCGGGCTGGATAAACGCTTCGAAACCTGGGTGCTCGACATCCTTCCAACCTGGCTGACCCAGATCGGGACGTCGCTTTAGGGATGAGCGCAAACAACGCTCAGGTCGGTGGCGGACGCAGGTGATCCCGTATAAGTTTCACCACGAGTGGGATCAGGGTTATGGCGCCCAGCGCCAGCACGGAAATCATGATCCGGTCGGATTCACCCGTGGCCATCTCGCCGCCGAAATGCGCCAACAGGAAGCTCGCCGGCACGACGCCGATCAGCGTTGCGATGGCGAAGCGCCAGAACGAGAGTACCGTCAGACCCGCCGCGTAGCTGACGATATCGAATGAAATGAACGGCAGGAGGCGACTGACCAGCACGATGCCCATCAGCGCGTTCTGGGATCCCAGCAGGCTCATCGACAGGCGTTCGCCGAACCAGCGCCGCATTGTTTCTCCGCCAAGCCAGCGTGCCAGGCTGAACGCGGCCAGCGCGCCGATCTCAGAGCCCAGCAAAACATATAGCGTGCCCCAGACGTGGCCATAGGCGGCGCCGGCGGCCAGGGCGATGGGCGCGCTGGGAATCGGACTCACCAGGATTGCGAGCACCATGAGGCCGACCACCATCAGCGGACCCCAGGGACCAAGCTGCGTTATGCGATCGTGCAGCGCGGCTCGGTCCAGTATCGTTGCCATCGCGCCGGTTTGGTGCAGCAGCCAGTAGGTCGTCGCAAGCAGCGCCAGCAGCGCAAGCACGGCGAGCAGTTTGAACCGCATCGACTTCGTCGCTATTTCAGCTTGAGGACGATAGGCGCCAGCGCCGCGCCCGGCGCCAGCACCCGGCCGATTGCCGCCGCGTGGGTGTAACCCAGCGCGTGCAGTGCGTCGAGGCAGGCCTCGGCGCGATTCCCAGGGACGCTCGCCAACAGCCCGCCGGCGGTCTGCGGATCGAAGATCAGCGGATAGCACGGATGGCCCAGCGCTTCGTTCTGGTTGCGCAGCGCGCGGCGCAACCGCACGTTGGCCGGCTGCAGCGAACTCAGGATGCCGGCGGCACTGGTCTCCTCGGCGCCGTCCAGCACCGGCAGCGCCGCCAGGTTCAATTCCGCGTCCACGCCCGAGGGCCGGGTCATTTCCACCAGATGCCCGAGCAGGCCGAAACCGGTCAGGTCGGTACAGGCGGTCGCGCCATGCTCGCGCAGGCACTGCGCGCCGAGGCGGTTCGACTGGCACATGGAGACGAGGGCCGCGTCGATCCAGCGACCGCGGGCTTCGAGGCGCGCATGCGCTGCGAACAGCGTGCCCGTACCTATCGGTTTGGTCAGCACCAGGACATCGCCCGGCCGCATGCCGCTTTTCTTCATCACCGCCGCGATATCTTCGTCCACCAGGCCGTTGACGGCAAAACCCAGCGCCAGTTCGCTGCCCTCGCCGGTATGGCCGCCGACCAGCGCGCAATTGGCTTCGTTGAGCACTTCGATTGCGCCCGACATCATTTGAAAAAGCACGTCCTCGACTTTTGCTTCGAGTCCCGGGGGCACAGTGACGATTGCGGTGGCCGACTGTGCCTCGGCTCCCATGGCGAATATGTCGCCCAGGGCATGGTTGGCCGCGACCTTGCCAAAAACAAAGGGATCGTCGATGAAGGAGCGGAAGAAATCCACGGTGTGCACCACCAGCTTGCCCGGCGGCACGCGCACTACCGCGGCATCGTCAGGCGCGTGCAGGCCGATGAGCACGTCGTCGCGCTCGACCGGAGCCAGCGAGCCGAGTGCGCGCGACAGTACAGTGGCGCCGACTTTCGCGCCGCAGCCGCCGCAGCGCATGGCGATGGCCGAAATGGCTTGCACCGCCTCTTCCTGATCGAGCTTCACCGCGGATGACGCCGTCGGCGCTGCAGCCATCGGCGGAAACCGGTCGAACTTGAGCATGGAGCGCCGGTCGATCCAATCCTTCCAGCGCCACACCCAGGCGCCCTGAAAACCGAGCGCGCCGCGCGACGCCACGGCGTACTGATCTCCGGTGCTGATCAGCGCCAGCCATTTGCTCTGCGGGCGGTAGGACTGAAGCGCCTGACCTTCGACCGCGTGGCGCAGGTTTTCCGCGAGCGGCGGTCCCTGGCGCACCGCGAACACCCCCGCCTTTTCGCGCGGGTGGTTCACCATGCTGGCAATGTCGCCTGCGGCAAACACTCTGGAGTCCGTCATTGTCTGCAGCGTGTCTCTTACCTGGATGCATCCGTCGGCATCGAGCGCGAGTCCGGTTTCGCGCAGCCACGGCGCGCCGCCGGCGCGCGTGACCCAGACGATTTCGTCGGCATCGACGCTTTCGCCGCCGGTCGTTTGCAGGCGTGTCGCCGATACCGCGTTGACCTCGGCGTTGCAATGCAGAGTCACCCCGCGCTTGGCCAGTACCTGCTCGAAAGCACGGCGCACGGTCGCATTGTGGGTCGGCAGGACGACCGGATCGCTGGTGAGCAAATGGAAACCAAGCTCGTCCGGATTGCGTCCCAGCGCGTGTAATTCCCTGCGCAAACGGTATTGCATCGCCAGCGTCAGTTCGACCCCGCCGGCGCCGCCGCCGACGACCGCGATACGCGTGGGACCGGCATGCCGGCGCACGCGCTCGAGCAGCAGCAACCAGCGTGCATTGAAGCCGTTAATCGGTTTGACCGGCACGGCGTACTGCGCCGCGCCGGGTACATCGCCAATCTGCGGTGTGGAGCCGATGTTTATCGACAGGCAGTCATAGCCGACAGGCGGGCGATCGCGGCAGAGGACCTTGCCCGAGTCGCGGTCCAGACCCAGCGCTTCATCGCGAAACAGCCGTGCGCCGGCGAACCGGGCCAGTCGCGACAGGTCGATATGGACTTCGTCGTAACTGTAATGACCTGCGATATAGCCCGGCAGCATGCCGGAGTAGGGCGTGTGGGTGTCGCGGCAGATCACGGTCAGGCGCACCCCTGGGACGGGCTTCATGCCGAAGCGCTTGAGCACCACTACGTGGCTGTGCCCCCCGCCGACGAGCACGATGTCCCTGAGGACCGGTTGATCGGGCGCTTGCATCGGGATTTCCTTGTTCCTTGATAGCATGCCGCGCGCGACTGACGACCGCGGCAGATCGGCTCAGTCCCGCTCTTGTTCGAGCACCTCGGGAACTTTGCGCGCGGCACGGCGCAGAAATTCGATCTGACGGTTGAAATTGCCGCAACCTTTGCACATCATCAGGTGCAGGCTGAGCAGCATGCGCTCCGAGGACGTCAGCGGCTGCTCCATCGCCATCGATGACAATCTGGCGGCTTGCTCGCACGAATACATCAATTTAGAACTCATTTCGAATTGAGGGAATACATCCCCTCGTACTCCCCTTTGTCAAAGCCCGCTCCGGCGATTCCGAAACGGCAGGTCATTGATGGCCTGCCCCGAACCAGTTTTTGTTCATGCACGCGCGCAGGCTCAGCCTCGCTCGGAACAGTATCACGTGCAGGTTGGTCGTTGTAATCCCGATATTCTTACAGATTTCCTCGGATGATAGTCCCATCACCTCGCGCATCGAGAATACCAGCGCGTCGCGTTTGGACATGCGCTGGCAGCAATCCTGATACACCTGCCAGAACTGGTTTGACTCGAGTGCGGCATCGGGCATGCCCCAGTCCGCCGGCGGGTCGATCCACTTGCCCTTTGCGTTGAACGGGTCCGCGGAGGATGCGCCCTCCTCCCCCAGTGAAATTGCGTCGACCGGCAGTCCGCGGCCGCGGCTGCGGGTCAGATCGATAATTTTGTGTTTCAGAATACCTGTAAGCCAGGTACGAAGCTGCGAGCGGCCCTGGAAACGGTCGAGCTGGGCCAGCGCGGCGATCAGCGTGTCCTGCACGGCGTCCTCGGCGAGCGACGCATCGTGCAAATGAAACAGCGCATATCGCTGCAGGTATTTTCGGTGCGCTTCCAGGGATTGCGCCTGATCGTCTTGTGCCGCCATCGTGCTCATCCTGTGGGGTATGACCCGTTTCGCATCGTGCGCCGTCACATTTTGCCATGAATCGCCGCGGACGCGTCCGCCCGGGAAATTGCCGCTGCGGCCAGAACGAGGCGACGCCGGCGTCGTCGCCTGAATCCGTAATCGAAATCATTTGTAAGAAATCTCCGGATACTGCCGACTACCCGGATAGCAGGGCAGCGCCTCGCTCCCGGCTCGGTCACATCTACGTCTTTTTCGACCTTTTAGGAGACTCAACAATGAATATGCTAAAACAATCCGCCAGACTGGCGATGGCCAGCGCGCTGGCGCTGGGCCTGGGCGGCCCGGCCCTGGCAAACCCCTGCGGCGCAAAGAAGAATCCCTGCGCGCCGAAATCTGCCAACCCCTGCGAAGCGAAAAAGAAAAACCCGGGCGCGGCGAAGAAAATGAACCCCTGCGCCGCCAAGAAGGCGAATCCCTGCGCAGCCAAGAACCCCTGCGCCGCGAAAAAGATGTAGCAGCGCGGGCCGAATGCCCTGGACCGGCGTGTGCGCTGGTCCAGCGCAGCTTCGCTATCAGCAATTGCGGCAAACCAAGGAGGAAACCGCCATGAACATCAGCGCACAACCGTTACACGCAGCGATCGCCGGCATTTTCGCGCTCGGTCTTGCCGGACCGGCACTGGGCCAGAACCCCTGCAGCGCACGCAAAAATCCCTGTTCCGCCAAGAGCGCAAACCCCTGCGCGACACGCAAGTCCAGTCCCTGTGGCGCGAAGAAGGCCAATCCCTGTGCCGCACAGAAGGCGAATCCCTGCGCGGCGAAGAATCCCTGCGCTGCCGGGCCGAAATTCGACCCCAAGACGGTGACGCGGCCCAAGGGTACGAAGCTCGCGACCGGCGACCGCGCGGAAATGCTTAAGCTCGGCGAAAAGCTCTGGCGTGACACCAAACTCAGCAGCAACAACCTGTCGTGCAATAC
>QYQC01000195.1 GCA_007280315.1 Betaproteobacteria bacterium
CTGCGGGCTGGAGTCTGATTGCAGTCGGCGCCAGTCCGGCGCCGCGCGACTTCGTCAATACCATCGCGACGACGCAGCCGAGTTCACCGAACGTGGCATCAACGAGCAGTGTGACCACGCTTTGGGCCTGGAATGCGGCTCAGACAGGTTGGTATTTTTACGCGCCTAGTCTGGAAAACAACGGCAGTCTCGCGAGCTACATCGCCGCCAAGGGCTACCTTGACTTCGCCGCAACGAACAAGAAGCTCAACCCGAGTGACGGCTTCTGGGTGAACCATCCCTGAGCGTGTTCACTTTTCCTACCGGTTCAGGCGCTATGCGCGGGAGTAGATTGCGGGAGATTTCAGACCTCAGCGGCGGCGACAACGACGCTTATGCGTTTGCCCTATAGCCCAAGATCCGCGCAGGCAGGAACAGCACGGCCCGGAGCAGCGCGAACAATGCCTCGAAAGTCATTCCGATCAAGCGAAACGGCAACGACAGAACCCATACCAGCGGCCACAGCACTAAAGCGAGCAAGGCGAGAGGCCAGCAAAGTAGCAGCAGGATGAACCAGCCAACAACGGTAAGCAGCGCTCTCATCGGTTGCCTCGACGGGTCTGACGGGTCAATCCAATCTACGCTTCAGTTACTCGTCGCTATAATCTAGCGGGCATCCGCACGATGGCCGACTACCACCGCCCGGGCGACGGGGAATTCGGCCGCTTGGGACCTCGACGCCGTCACCACCACGCGCGGGATTGTCGAAACGGAAGCCGCAACAATCGGAGCAGCCGTCACCGGCGCAATTTGACCGTATTTGATCGCGGCAACCGCGGCACCGGCGCCCAGCGCCAGGATGAGGGTCAGGATCGGAATCAGTTTGCGCGCATTCATCGTCGTTCTCCGATTGAATCTGTGTTTGATGAATGCATTGTGGGCAGGCGCGTGGCCAGCCGCAACGGCAAAGCGACGAACTGCGGAATCGGTGGCGTGAACTGCGCTCCTGACCGATGACTCGCCACGCTGTGGCTGCGCAACCCGCACCGCCCCGGGGCGGCCGAAGCGCTGAAGCGCCGCACGAGTGGATTTATTATCTCGCCATGCCGCCCGGCTTGATCGCGCCGCAGTCGGCCGCGAGCCACTTGCCCGCCGAATCCATGTTGACCTTCTGCACATTGCCCTGCTCCGTCGTACTCATGCTCACTTTCACAGTGTAGGACTCGGGACCGACAAAGGTAACCTGCCCTTCACCTCGGGACGGCGGGTTGGTGCACTTGATCGAGAATTTCATCGTGTTACCCGAACGCGGTGAAGTCGAATGCGTGCAGTCCTCCTTCCCTGATGCAATCTCGTTGCGCTGCGCCATTTCCCTGGTCATGCAGACATTCACTGCGGCGGCCACGCCGCCGGTGCCGATGCTCACACCCTGCCTGGCCATCATGTCCTGCATCATCTTGCGCTGCTCGGGCGGCATGTCGGCCAACTCCTTCTGCATTTGCGCCATCTCCTGCGCCATCGTGCCGCCGTCGGCCTGCACATTGCTGCTGACTTCCCACAGGCCTGGTTTCATGCTTTGAGCGCCGACGCAGAAAGAGGCAGTGATCAACAGCACGCCTGCAGCGAGATTCTGGGAATTCATGGCACCTCCGGAAAAATCCTGATTATCCTGAAATGAAACCGACGGCGTGAACACAGCATGGTTCTCAGAACCGTCAGCGGGAGAAGACTATACCAATCCCGCAGTAGAGCATATTCCCATTGGTTTCAACGACTGGTTCGCGTCGACTACGAAATGCATGGATCCTGAACGCAGCCGGTCGATTCAATTAAACTGCTCGCTACGCCTTTCCTTCCTGGGCCAGCTGTTGCAGCAGTTGCGCCGCCAGCGCCTCAGCGGACTTTGAGCCGACTTGCTTGCTCTTTCCGCCCATGCCGGTGGCAACGGTGAGTATCTTTCCGGCAACCCAGTAGGTTCCTCGAAAGGTCTTGCCATCGAAGTCGCAGGTTATAGGTATTCGGGACGGAGGTGGATGCATAAGGCAATTATGGTTACCGGTTGAATTTCTGAAGTGTGGCCGCGCCAGTGAAAGGTGCACGGCCCTACATCGCCGCACCATCCTTGCACCCAAAAAAAGCCCGCCGAAGCGGGCAATCTCTGGAGGAGACAATTCATATTTTTATGCAGTCACTTCGAGTTTAGCCGGTTGGTCGGCAGGCGCAATAGGCCAAACGGCCTAGTCGGAATACTCCTGCCCAGGCGCCCAGCGCCCGTTTCTGCGATGCGTTCAGATGAAGTGCCGGCAGCCAATCAGCAGTGCCACGCGGATAGTCGTCAAATCGCCGTACTGCGGCCCGACAATCTGAACGCCGATTGACAGGCCCGCGAGCGGACCAGGATCGGAGCTCCGACCTGAATGCGGTGTCCATTTCATGCTGCTCCTGATTGTGGGCGACGCGCGACCGACGGCCGAATCCTGATCCCGATTAGCTAACGATTTATGTGGGTATACCCCAACGGAAGCACAAGGTATTTGTTTGCTATCCTGCTTCGCACATTGTGCGGCGGCGGCACAACAAATTAAAACAAGGGAGGTCGCAGATGAAACGGATATTCCATCGCCCCGTTGTGCCGGCATGCGCAATCGGCAGATTCTGCGCCATGAACTCGCCCGCGCCGCAGCCTGCAAGCGGCCTGGCCGCAAAAGCCGGACGTTGACCCCCACGTTCGTCCGCATCGCGCCGGCGACCCGGCAAACGGCCGGCAACGCCGTCTTTGCGTCGGCGTCACGTCGATCGAAAACCAGTCGAAGCTAGGATGATAAAAACTATGAAAACGCTCAAAAACACACTTGTGCTCATTCCGCTACTGTTGCTCGCCCCGTTACCGGCTCTGGCGCAGATAACCGAGTCGCCGGCGCGCGCCAATTCGGCACCGGGACCCATCGATCTCGCGACCGAGGCAGCACGATTTCGCGCCCTTTCCCTGAAAAACGAGCATGGCACGATTCCACTGAACGGCCTGTCCGATGCCTTCGATCAGCGCCAACGTCTGGTGGTGCGTCCTTCGAGCGACCGTTCCGAACTCAGCCGCGGCGCGGGTACCGCCTCGAACAAGTGGACCGAACTCGGACCGAGCAATATCGGCGGAGCCATCCGCAGCATCGTGATCCATCCGACCAATCCCGAAAAAAATTGGGTGGGCTCGGTCACCGGCGGCATATGGGCAACCAGCAACGCCACCACCGGCGCGTTGTGGAAACCGGTCAACGACTTCATGCCGAAGCTGGTGTACACCTCCCTTCTGATCAATCCCGCCGATGCGAACGTGATGTATGCAGGCACCGGCGTATGTACGTCGAATTTGACGCGTGATCAGATAACCGGGGGCGGAATCCTCAAGTCCACCGACGGCGGCACCACCTGGGCCACGCTCGCCGCGACATCGCCGGATACCGACGTCAGCAGCTGGCTGTGCATCAACAAGCTCGCGATGCACCCGACGAATCCGAACATCCTGCTGGCCGCCACTGCTGGACGCTACGGCAACGTTTCCGCGATCTGGCGCTCGAGCGATGCCGGCGTCACCTGGACCAGCGTCGGCGGCGGCGGCGCACAGCCCGATACCGGCGTCATTCTTCCGGCGATCGTACTGCCCAAGGACATCGCCTTCGACCCCAACGACGGCAACAAAGCGATGGCCGGCGGCAACGACGGGGACATTGCCTACAGCCAGGATGGAGGCGTCACCTGGACCAAGGTCAGTCTGGTTTCGGGTGGCCAGAGAACCATGATCGCCTATGCAAAGGCGACGCCCAACCTCGTCTACGCATCGGTGGACCGGAACCAGGGTGAAATCTACGTCTCCGCCAATGGCGGCGTAACCTGGAAGTTCGTCGCAAATTCCAAGCATTTGTCGCAGGGCTTCAACGCCAGTGTGATCTGGGTGGATCCTGTCGATTCAAGACATGTCGTGGTAGCGGGAATGGACATTCACCGCTCTACCGACGGCGCGGAGACCTTCAAGAAGATTTCCACCTGGCAAGCGTCGCCCAGGTCGCCCCATGCCGATCACCAAGTGATCGTCAACGATTCGGGATATAACGGCACGACTAACCGCCGGATCTACAACACCAACGACGGCGGCGTCTATCGCGCGAACGACATCAGTCTCGCCAACGACGGCGCCGACCCCGCCAGCAACGGCTGGACGTTCCTCAACAACGGCCTGGCGATCACCCAGTTCTATGGCGGATCGGGACTCACCGGCGCGCGCATCAGCGGCGGCACGCAGGATAACGGCACACTCGCATATGCCGGCACCGGCACACTCTGGAATACCATCTGGGGGGGCGATGGCGGCTACAGCGCCCTGGACGGGACCGACACCAATTTCCTGTACGGCGAGTACGTCTTTCTGGACATATTCCGCTCGACCGACGGCGGTGCCACTGATGCCTTTCAGGCACCGGGTCGCGGCATCATCTGCAAGGGAATCGCGGAAGCCAACGTCCAGGATTGCGGTGGCAGCGGAAAGGCCAACTTCATCGCGCCATTCATTCTGGATCCGAACAACAGCAGCCGCATGCTCGCGGGCGCCGCTTCATTGTGGGTCAGCAGTGACGTCAAGTCGGCAGCGCCTACCTGGCGCGCGATCAAGCCGCCGCACCCCGAGGACGGGAACTACATCAGCGCCATAGCCGTCGCCAAAGGCAATTCGGATGTAATCTGGACGGCGCACAACAACGGCGAAATCTTCCGCACCAGCAACGGCACCGCGGCAACGCCCGTTTGGACCCAGGTGTCGTCGGCGACCACGCCCGCCCGTTTCGTCACGCGCATTTACATAGACAACGACAACGCCAACAGGGTGTACGCCACCTTCGGCGGCTACACTGCCGGCAACCTATGGCGCACCACCGACAACGGCGCCAATTGGACCGATATCAGCGGAGTGTTGCCGCAGGCGCCGATTCGCGGTTTCGCTCGAAACCCGACCAAGGCCGACTGGCTGTATGTGGGTTCCGAGGTCGGATTGTTCACCAGCGAGGACGGCGGCGCCAACTGGTTTACCACCAATGACGGTCCGGCCAACGTCTCGGTGGAGGAACTGTTCTGGCTCGACAATTCGAATCTGGTTGCAGTGACTTTTGGTCGCGGCATGTTCAGGACCAACGTAGACGGTACAACCACCGCCACCGCCCCGGGGGCTCCGGTCATTGGAACGGCGACGGCCGGCAACGCCAGCGCCACCGTGAGTTTCACTGCGGCGGCGGCCAACGGCAGCGCAGTGACCGCCTATACCGTCACCGCGAATCCGGGCGCGTTGACGGCGAGCGGCCAGGCCAGCCCGATCATCGTTAGCGGACTCGTCAACGGCACCAGCTACACCTTCACCGTGACGGCAACCAGTGGCGCAGGCACGAGCCTGTCCTCGGGCGCGAGTAACTCCGTGTCGCCGAACGCAGGCGTCGCGCTTTCGGCGCCGAACGCGCCGAGCATCGGTTCGGTTGCCTTCGGCGACGGCACCGGAAGAGTGACGATCGTTGCGCCCAATTCGAACGGTGGCAGCCCGATCACGGGCTACACGGTAACGTCAAACCCGGCGGGCGGCGTGGATGCCAACGCGGCGTCGGCGCAGCTTGCGCATACCATTACCGGGCTGACGAACGGCGTCGCCTATTCGTTCAAGGCCGTTGCGATCAATGCGATCGGGACCAGCGCGCCCTCAGCCGATTCGACCACCGGGACGCCGGCGCGGGTGCCCGGCGCGCCGACCTTGGGGGCGGTCGTTCTCGCCGGCAGCGGCCGCGCATCGGTGAGCTTCACCCCGCCCGCCAGCAATGGCGGCAGCGCGATCACGCATTATGTCGCCATCGGATTTGCCAATGAGCAGGAGAAGGAAGCCACCATGGGCGGCCTCGCCGGCAGGGGAGCGGCGAGCCCGATCCTGGTTCACGGCATGGCCTACGGCACGCCGTATTACTTTGAGGTAAGAGCGGTAAACGCGCTCGGAGAAAGCGAGCCGTCGGTCGCTTCGGTGGCGATCACGAATGACGCGCCGCCGACCGTGCCCGACGAAGCGGTCGCGATCGTTGCCACGGCCGGCAACGCCAGAGCCGCGGTCGGTTTTGGTGCGCCGGCGGAAAACGGCAGCAAAATCACCAAATACACGGTCACGTCCAACCCCGGCGCGGTCGCGGCGAGCGGAACTGCCAGTCCGATCATCGTGACGGGCCTTGCCAATGACACGGCATATACCTTCACCGTCGTCGCGACAAACGCGGTCGGCGACGGTCTTGCTTCGCTGGCCTCGAATTCGGTTACGCCATCTGCGACAACGCTGGTCGGTACTGCCGCACAAGTCAGCATGGGCTGGAACCTGCTGGGCAACAGCGCCGCGCCATTGGACGTAGTCGGCGCCTTCGGCGACACCACAAAAGTACAGACGGTGTGGAAATGGCTGCCGGCGTCGAGCAAGTGGGCGTTCTATGCGCCGTCGCTCGTCGGACAACAACTCATCGATTACGTAGCAGGCAAGGGTTACGAAGTGCTCACCGGCATCAACAGCGGCGAGGGCTATTGGGTGAACGCCAAAGTCGCATTCACCGCCCAGTTGCCGACAGGCACTCCAAAACCCACAGCGGACTTCCAGGATACCGCGATTGCCCGGGGGCTTCCGGCCGGCTGGAATTTGCTTGCGATCGGGGACAATAAGACGCCGCGCGCGTTCAACAGCGCGATCGGCCTGGTCCCGGCCGCGACCGGTGATATCCCGACCAATGTCACCACCCTGTGGGCGTGGGATTCGACGCTGGCCAACTGGTACTTCTACGCACCGAGTCTGGACAAGAGCGGAGGATTGGCGAACTACATCGCCGCCAAGGGGTATCTCGATTTCGGCGCGACCAGGACACTCGACCCGATGACCGGATTCTGGGCCAACAAGCCCTGAACGAGAGTGCAGGAGGAGACGCGCGTCGCTCGCGGATGCAGTATGGGTGTACCATGAAGTAGCGCCGGGCCTGGCGGGCCTGCGAGGCGCGCTAACCGGAGGATTTTGAAATGGCGAAGAGTTCGAATGGCGTCTACAGGATCATCGAGGTAGTCGGAATCAGCAAGACGTCGTGGGAGGACGCGGGCAGGAAGGCGGTGGAAACCGCGTCCAAGTCGCTGCGCGACCTGCGCGTGGCCGAAGTGACCAAAACCGACATGAAGGTGGAGAACGGCAAGGTGACCGCGTTCCGCACCCGGGTGGCGTTGTCGTTCAAATACGAGGCTTGAGTCCGCGCGCTCAAGCGCGAGCACTACCGCTTCGAAAGACTATAGCTGAATGCGCCGGGAGGGCGCCACGCGCGGCTGACACGCGCCGCGGCGCCCGTCCCTGACGATTCTGTGTCGCGTCGGCGCAATCCGGCTCAGCCGTTGCGCTGCAGCATCTGGCCCATCATCTGGTGCAACGCGTTGATGGCCTTCAACGGTCTGACCATGACTTTGAAGTTGCTGATCTGGCCGGCGGCATTCCATTCGATCATGTCCACGCCGTTGATCACGATTGCGTTGCAGGTGCATTGGAATTCGAGCACCGCAGAGTGTTCGCCATACCACGCATTAAGGTAGCGAAAGGTATCGTTGTTCAACACCTGCATTGCCGCCTCCAGATATTTTCGCGTTATTTCCTTGCCGACTTGCGGCGCATGCACCACCGGCGATTGAAATATCACGTCGTCTGCAAGCAGTTCATCCAGGCCCCGCGCGTCGCGCGCGGCGACGATCGCATGCCAGCGTTCCATGACAGTAGGAATCATTGGGGAACGATACTCCTTATCCTGGGTTCAGTAGTGCGGCGGGACCTCGTTGTCCGGGTTTCCTGTCGCGTCCGGCGCGATTTCCTGCAGCTGCTGGCGCAGTGCGCGGATGTCCTGCTGCAGCTGGTCTATCTGCTGCTGCTGGCGATACACCGTGCGGTTGAGCGCTTCGAGCAGATCGTCCGCCAGACTCATCTTGGCTTCGAGTTCGTCCAATCGTGGTTCCATGACTTATCTCAAGCCCTGGTCAGGTCCAGCTCGGCATGCATCTCGGTTTCGATGCGTTTCAGCGTGAATCCGACCTTGCGCGAAACGCGCTGCATGGCGACATTGTCGCTGAGGATGGTGGCGATGATGCGATCGAGTTTTTCGTCACGGCCGATCTGCACCAGGCGGCGCAGGAGTTCGACACCGAAACCGTGGCCCTGCCAGGCGTCGCTGACGAGGATGGCAAACTCGGCTTCCGCCGATTGATGCAGTTTGCTCAGGCGCCCGATCGCCAGAATGGCGCGCGCCCCGCTGTCCGGATCGGTGCGCTCTACCACCAGCGCCATCTCGCGGTCGAAATCGATATAGCACAGGCGCGTCAGGCGTTCGTGCGCGACGCGCTGGCTGTACTGGATTAGGTGGAAGTAGCGCATGTACACGCTTTCCTCGGACAGGGTCGCATGGAAGCGCACCATCAGCGGCTCGTCCTCCGGGCGTATCGGACGGATGGTGACCGCCATGCCGGTCTTCGACGTCCATGGCGAAACGTATTGCGCCGGGTAAGGCCGTATCACCAGTCGCGGCAATTGCGCCTCGCCGACCTCGGCCCCGTGCAAAACGATGCGCGCGTCGAGGGCGGTCAGGCCCGTACCCGGCGCGCCTTCGCCCGGGGCAGGCGCCGCGAGCAACGGGTTGATGTCGATCTCCCTGATCCAGCGTTGTTCCACCACCAGCTGGCTGAATCGCACCAGCAGACCCGCCAGCGCGGCGAGATCGACCGGCGAGCGCCCGCGCACGCCGAGCAACGCCTTGTGGATGGTCGTCTGCTCCATCATGCGCCGCGCCAGCGTGGTATTGAGCGGCGGCAGCGCGAGCGCGCGGTCGCGGAACACCTCGACCAGCTGCCCGCCGGCGCCGAACAACAGCACCGGGCCGAATTGCGCATCGATGCTGCTGCCGAGGATCAGCTCGTAGCCCTCAAGCCGGACCATGGGCTGCACTGTGACGCCGAGAAAATGTTTGCCGCCGCCTGCCGGCTTCTCGGCCGCGGCTGCGGCTGCGGACTCGATCGCACGATAAGCGCTTCGCACCGCCTGCGCGTCGGCAAGATTCAGGCGTACGCCGCCGACATCGGTCTTGTGCGTGATGGTGTGCGAATGCAACTTGAGCACCACCGGATAGCCGATCGCATCCGCGCATTGCACCGCCTCGTCTTCGCTGCCGGCAATGTGCGTTGCCACCGTGGGGATGCCGTAGGCCGCCAGCACCTGTTTCGATTCGAATTCGGACAGCAGGTAGCGGCCGGCGGCGCGCGCTTCGTTGATTATCTGCTTGACCCGTGCGCTATCCGGCGCCACCTCGGACGCGGACTCGACCAGCGTCGGGGTTTCGTACAGCGCACGCAGGTTATAAGCGTAGTGCCACATCAGGTTGAAGGTGCGCGTGGCGGTGTCGGGATAACCGAAGGTCGGTATGTTCGCCTGATTCAGCAGCGCTTCGCCGGCGGCCACGTCCTTTCCACCCATCCAGCTCGCCAGCACCGGTTTGCCCCGTGTGCTGGCGAACGCGGTGAGGCGCCTGGCGGTTTCGGTCGGGTCGGTCATCGCCTGTGGCGTGAGTACCACCAGCAGACCGTCGCTGTTCGGATCCTTTGCCGCGATTTCGAGCGCCTGCGCATAGCGCTCCGGATCGGCGTCGCCGAGAATGTCGATCGGATTGCCGTGGCTCCAGTGCGGCGGCAGCACCTGATCCAGCGCCTGCAGCGTTGGCGCGGACAACTCCGCCAGCTCCCCGCCGAGCGCGATCAGGGTGTCGGTGGCGAGCACGCCCGGTCCGCCGGCGTTGGTGACGATGGTCAGGCGCGGGCCCGCGGGGCGCGGCTGCTTCGCCAGCACCTCGGCCATGTGGAACAGGTCGGA
>QYQC01000190.1 GCA_007280315.1 Betaproteobacteria bacterium
CCGGCACCATCAGAGCCGGCAGGAGCGGGTCGGGCGCGAAGGCGGGTGCCGAGAGCGGGGCACCCCCGCCGGTAGCGCAGATGCGCACTTCGGAGCCGCCGCCGACCTCCAGGCTGAGGCGGGTTATGAGCTGGATATCGGGGTCGTCCTCGACCAGCAGGATTTTCTTCAGCCCGCGATTCATGTCCGCCGCACAACGTGGTCCTCGGCTTTCGTCGATGTCTCCGGGGCTTTTAGCGGCAGCTCGAAATAAAACGTCGTGCCCTGACCGGGGATACTTTCGAAATCGATCGTCCCGCCGAGCATGTCGATAATCATTTTGCAGATGGCCAGCCCCAGACCCGTGCCGCCCCGTCTGCGCGAAGTCGAACTGTCGGCTTGCGCAAATCGGTCGAATACGCGTGGCTTGAATTCTTCCGGAATGCCCGGACCGGGGTCGGTGACGCTTACCCGAAACGCGTCGCGCGTGCGTTGCAGGCGCACTTCAACGCGTGCGCCGCGCGGCGGGGACTTGGCCGAATTAGACAGCAGGTTGGCCATCACCTGCATCAGCCGGTCGATGTTCGCCCCGACCCAGGCAGGACCCTGGCTTGGCGCCAGTACCAGGGTAACCGCATAGCGGTCGGCATAACCTTGGTTGGCCTGGATTGCGTTTTCGAGCAATTCCAGGAGTTCCACCGGTTCGAGCTGGATCTGCAGCGTGTTTGCATCGAGTCTTTCCACGTCGAGAATATCGTTGATCAGGCGCACCAGGCGTTGCGAGTTTTCTCTGGCGACGCGGATCAGGGTCTGCACATCTTCGCGCAGATCCGGCATCTTGGTGAGCAGACCGAGAGAACCGACGATCGAGGAAAGCGGCGTGCGCAACTCATGGCTGACCACCGAGACGAACTCGTTCTTCATGCGCTCGATTTCCTTGCGCGGAGAAATGTCGGCATTGGTTCCCGTCATGCGCAACGCCCTGCCGGAGGCGTCCCGGCTAACCACCTGTCCATGGCTCAGTATCCATTTCCATTTGCCGCTGCGCGTCTTTACGCGATGCTCGACATGGTACTCCGGGCTTGCGCCCTTCAATGCGGACAGGTTCGAGGCGTTTACCCGGTCGCGGTCGTCTGGGTGGACGAGTTCGAGCAATGACGCACCGTCCGTGAACGTCTCTTGCGGCTCGTCGCCCAGCATCTCGGACCAGCCCTCGCTCAGGTAGATTCTGCCGCTGGTAATATCGGCATCCCAGAGCGCCAGCCTTGATGCCTGCAGCGCCAGATCGAGCCGCTCATTCACGCGGGTGATCTCAGACTGCTGTTGCACGCGGCTACTGATGTCCGCGTGCGTTCCGATCATGCGCAGGGGCGTGCCCGAGGCGTCGCGGCTGACGATCACGCCCCGGGCGAGTATCCATTTCCAGCTGCCATCCTTGCATAGCATGCGAAATTCGGTCGCGTATGCTGGTCTGTGGCCCTCTACGTACGCCTGCAGGTCCGACATCACGCGCGGCTTGTCCTCAGGGTGAATCCGCTTTTCCCATTCATCGCGCCGATTCTCGAACTCGTCTTCGGCGAAGCCCAGCATCTCCTTGTAGCGTCCGGAATACAACACTTCGTTGGTTTGCATATTGCGATCCCAAACGCCGTCACCGGCGCCTTCCAGCGCGAATTTCCAGCGTTCCTCGCTTGCCCGCAACGCTTCCTCGACAGCCTTCCGCTCGGTTATGTCGATGATCATCGCAAAAAAACCTATGACGCGGCCGGCGCTGTCTTGGTCCGGAATAAAGCTGCCGGCAAGTTGGTGCTCGCGCCCATCGATACCCCGCCGCGCGCGCTCGTACTCGACGCGATTGCCCCGCAGCGCCTGTTCGATTTCCGGCAGGATCGATGCGTAGGTATCGTTTCCAAGTACCTCGGCAAGATGATGATTGTCAATGCGCCCTGTCGGCAGGTCCAGCCACTCCTCGATGGCGTAGTTGTGGAAGCGCAGGCGGTGGGCGCAGTCGACGTAGCCGATCATCGCGGGAACCGAGCCTGTGACCAGTCGATACTGCTTCTCCTGTTCACGCAGGTGCTCTTCGGTCAGGCGCCGTTCCTCACGCTGGCGATTGATCACCACGGCAGCGAAAAGCGCGAGCCCGATCGCCAGCAGCCCGCTCCATAGCGTGAACTGGCCGAGTTGTCGCGTGTGCTTCGCGAGATGTTCGTGACGCGCGCTGGCTGCGGCGTGTTCCTGTTGCCGCATCGCCTCGACCAGCTGGTCGAATTTTCGGTCGTTGTTGCGGTAGGTGTCGCTCGAAACAAAGGCTACAGTAGCGGCTACGCCCTTGTCCTGGCTCAGCCGGGTGACCTGTTGTTGCAATTTCGCCATGGACATTGCGACGGCGTCCAGCTCGGATACCCGGCTGTGCTGCGGGGCGTCGTCGGCGACATATTGGGCCAGCTGCGCGATGTCGGTCTTGCATTTCGCCTCCGTCTGCCGCAGCCGCTGCAGGTCCGGATCGGAACGGCTGATAATGTAGCTCAAGGTCGCCGACGCCACCGCTTCCTTGGAACTGACCAGTTCTTCGAGTTTGGCTAGAATGCGCCGGCTGTTGGCGTCGGCATCGCCGCGCTTCACCTGCTCCGTTACGCTGAGCTGATACGCGCCGCCAATCGTGATCAGCATGGCGATGGTGGTCGCTAGAACCAGGTAGACGCCGATTCGGAACGGAAGTTTAATCACTGGCGAAGCATCTTACTTTTCGCCGGCAGCGTCAATTATTGAGGCGCACTACTTTTGCGCCAGCGCGGTCTGCCAAAATGGGCTCAGGAGAGGTATGTCGGACAATGTCAGACAAGATCATCGTCGCAGTGGACGCGCAGATTGCCGCGCTGGTGCCGCGGTTTCTTGCTCATCGCGCGGCCGACGTCGACAAAATTCGCGCGGCGCTGGCTGGTGCTGATTTCGAAACCATACGCGTCGTAGGGCATGGCATGAAAGGCGCGGGCGGCGGCTACGGTTTTCCCGAGATATCGCGACTGGGCGCGCAGATGGAGGAGGGCGCGCGGCGGCGCGACACGACACAGATAAGCGCTCTTGTGGCAGACCTTGAAGCGTATCTCATGCGCATCGAACTCAAGCCTGGCGACGGGCCGGATAAGGGGTAGGCGCGGGACGCAATCAGCTATCGACGATCAACCATAACCGACGAACTGACCATCATGCGTATTGCTTTGCTGGAGGACGAACAGGATCAGTCAGACCTAGTGTGCGCCTGGCTGAACGCGGCCGGCCACAGCTGCCACGCCTATGCGCTGGGCAAAGACCTGGTGCGTGAGGTGCAGCGAGAAACATTCGATCTGTTTCTGCTCGACTGGGAAGTGCCAGGGATGTCCGGAGCGGACGTTCTGGTGTGGATCCGGGCGAATATCGCGGAGCGGGTGCCGGTGCTGTTCGTCACCGCGCGCCAGCGCGAGGAGGACATCGTTCATGCCCTCACCAATGGTGCCGATGACTATATGGTGAAACCCCTGGGCAAGCTCGAGTTGCTCGCGCGCATCGACGCGCTGGGGCGCAGGGCACGCCCGAACCCGCCCGCCGATGAGGGTGTGCTGGAGTACGGGCGGCTGAGTATCGATTGCCGCAGCCGCGAGGTCAAACTGAATGGCGAAGCGGTGGCGATGACGCAGAAGGACTATGAACTCGCGTTGTTTTTGCTGCGCAACATCGGCCGCCTGCTGTCGCGCGGCTACATACTGGAAGCAGTCTGGGGACAGGCGGCCGAAATCAACACGCGTACCGTGGACACGCACGTCAGCCGCATCCGCGGCAAGCTACAGCTTACGCCGGAAAATGGATGGCGCCTGTCGGCGGTATATCAGCACGGCTATCGCCTGGAGCAGATACCCGCGGCCGCGCCGTAGCGCCGGGGTGAGTTGCGCAGCGCCGACTAGCCAGGTCCTACCTTGAGCAAATTGCTGTTATTGATCCTTGTCATTGTGGCCGTGTGGTTGTTGGCCAAGGGCTTTCGGCGCAAAGGCGGCGCCGGGGGGGCGCCTGCGGCGGCGCCCGAGCAGATGGTCCATTGCAGCCATTGCGGCCTGTACCTGCCGCAAAGCGAAGCCATCCACGACGAGGATAGGTTCTTTTGCTGCGCCGAACACCGCCGCCTGGCGGGGTAGCCTTGTTCCGGAATCCGTCGCCAGGCAACTTCTGCTGCGCTCGAGCATCAGGGGAGCAAAACTCACCATATTGTAGCGACCCACGATAATGGCCACCTGGCATATTTCAGGCGATACGCAACCGGATTCGTTCTGGGTTTCGTTGCGCCTTTTCAACGTCTACCGGATGCTGCTCGCTGCGGTGTTCCTCGCCGCGGTCATGATTTTCGGCGACAGCCTCAACTTCGGCAGTCACAACCTGGCCCAGTTCAAATATGTCAGCAGTGTGTATTTGCTGCTGGCGGTGGCATTCCAGGTGCTGCTGGAAAAAAATCGCAGATACTTCAATATTCAATTGAGTATGCACGTGCTCGCCGATATCGTGGCGACGGTGATGCTGATGAATGCCAGCGATGGTTTCAGAAGCGGACTCGGTGTGATGCTGCTGATATCGCTCGCGGCTGCGGCGCTGGTGAGCCGTGGCGCACTGATGCTGTTCTACGCAGCGCTCGCGTCGATCGCAATTCTGCTGGAGCAGACCTACTGGGTCCTCAGCTTTGATCGCAGTGAAGCCAATTTCGTGCAACCGGGGTTGTTGTCCATTGGCTATTTCGCCACCGCGTTGATCACCAACCAATTGGCGCGGCGGGTGATTCGTCAGGAACGCGTGATGCGCCAGCGCTCGGTCGATCTGAGCAATCAGCTGCGCATCAGCCAGCTGGTGATCCAGGACATGCAGGATGCAGTACTCGTGGTCGACGGTAACGGCCTGGTGCGCCAGCATAACCCGCAGGTTTCGCTGCTCCTGGGATGGTCGGCGCCGGAACTCGACCAGATCGAGAATTATTCGCCCGAGCTCGCGCGCGCACTCGCGCGCTGGCGCGACTCGGGGGGCAGTTCGGAACAAACTTTGCTGCTGCCTGGAAGCGGCAAGCAGGTGCGCGCGCGTTTTGTCGAGGCCGGCGCCGAGGGCGGCAGCATTTCACTGATTTTCCTTGAGGACTTGTCGCGACTGCAGGAGCAGGCGCAGCAACTGAAGCTGGCGGCGCTCGGGAGGCTCACCGCCAATATTGCGCACGAGATCCGCAATCCGCTCTCGGCGATCAGTCACGCGAGCGAGCTGTTGCTGGAGGAGTATCGCGGTCCCGCGCCGGATCGTCTACTGCATATCATTCAGGACAACAGCAAACGCCTCGATCGCATGGTGAACAACGTGCTCGAACTGACGCGGCGCGATCGGGTGCGTCCGGAGATCGTCAAGCTTGGCGACTTTTTGCCTTCCTTCGTTGACGAATTCGCGCAGAACGAACGCATTCCTGCGACAGCCTTTGCACTCGAAGTGCACGAGACGGCCGAAATCGTTTTCGACCGGGTGCAGTTGCAGCAAGTGTTGTGGAACCTGCTGCGCAATGCATGGCGTCACTCGCGCCAGGGCGAACTGAGCGTGCGCGTGGCAGTTAGGCGCCTGGCGAATCGGGTAGAATTGCACGTGATCGACGACGGCGAGGGCGTGCCCACGCACCTGCGGCAGCAATTGTTCGAACCTTTCTTCACTACCTACAGCAGCGGCACCGGCCTTGGCCTGTATATCGCGCGCGAGATGTGCGCCGCGAATTCGGCAATCCTGGAGTATGTCGACCCGCGATCCGAGCAAGGCGGGGCGGATTTCCGCATCCTTTGTGGAACCAAGCAGCCATGAGACGCGCCGAGCGCAGAAACGAGCCGGTCGCCGCTGCGGTCCTGGTCGTCGACGATGAGGCCGATATCCGCGAATTGCTCGAGCTCACCCTGCTGCGCATGGGGCTCACCGTGGAATCAGCCGCTAGCCTGGTCGAAGCGCGAGCGCTGCTCAAGGCCAAACACTTCGACCTGTGCCTGACCGACATGCGTCTGCCAGACGGCGAAGGTCTGGACCTGGTGCGTCACATAAGTGAGCACTGCGGTGACGTTCCGGTGGCGGTGATCACAGCATACGGCAGCGCTGAAAACGCAGTCGCAGCGCTCAAGGCCGGCGCATTCGATTATTTGTCCAAACCGGTGTCGCTGGAGAACCTGCGTACTCTGGTCAAGTCGGCGCTGAAGCTGCCGCAGCAGCATCCGGTGACCAGACCCGCGCGTCAGCAACTGCTGGGAGAATCGCCCGCCATTCAGCAGGCGCGCGAGATGATTTCCAAGCTCGCGCGCAGTCAGGCGCCGGTTTACATCGGCGGCGAATCGGGCAGCGGCAAGGAATTGGCGGCGCGCCTGATCCACGAACTGGGGGGGCGGCGCGACCAGCCGTTTGTTCCGGTCAATTGCGGCGCCATTCCGGAAAACCTGATGGAGAGCGAATTCTTCGGCTATAAGAAAGGCGCTTTCACCGGGGCCGAGGCCGAGCGCGACGGTTTCTTCCAGGTGGCGCACGGCGGCACGCTGTTTCTTGACGAAGTTGCCGATTTGCCTCTCGCGATGCAGGTCAAACTGCTGCGCGCGATCCAGGAGAAGCGGGTGCGCAAGGTGGGCGCTACGGGCGAGGACGCCGTGGACGTGCGCATGATCTGTGCCACTCATCAAAACCTCAACGCGCTGGTCGAGGCGGGGAGGTTCCGCCAGGACCTGTATTTCCGTCTCAACGTGATTGAGCTGAAGATGCCGTCGCTGAAGGAATGCCGCGAAGACATCGCGGCGCTGGCGGAGTCTATGCTACTGCGCATGGGCGGGCCGGACGGCGCCGCACCGCGCCTGTCCAAGGTTGCGCTGGCAGAACTCGAGCGCTACGACTTTCCCGGCAATGTGCGGGAGCTGGAAAATATTCTGGAACGTGCCGTGGCGCTGTGCGGCAGCAAGGAGATCCAGCCTGACGATCTGCGACTCACACCCGCGCGTCAGGCGGGCGAGCCGCCCGCGGGCGGCAAGTGGCCGTTGCCCGACTATCTGGACCGCGTCGAACGCGAGGCCATCCTCGAAGCGCTGGAGAGGACACGCTTCAATCGCACTGCCGCGGCCAGACTGCTCGGCATCACATTTCGCGCACTGCGCTACCGCATGGAGCGCCTGGGAATCAACGAACCGAGCCCATGATCGTCGATGTCAACGGCCGCGCCGACGCGGCGCGCTTCGTCGCTTCCGCCAATTGCGACGAGCGGCCGTCGGGTGAAGCAATCACGCTGCTGGTGCTCCATAACATCAGCATGCCGCCTGGTGAATTCGGCGGCGACGGCGTGGTGCGCCTGTTCACAAACGAGCTCGACTACGACGCACACCCTTATTATCGGACGCTGGTGGATATGCGCGTGTCGGCGCATTTCTTGATTCGCCGCACCGGTGAACTGCTGCAGTTCGTGCCCTGTGGAATGCGCGCCTGGCACGCCGGAGTGTCCGTCTGGTGCGGACGCAGCAGCTGCAACGACTACTCGATCGGCATCGAACTGGAGGGCGCGGACGACGTGCCCTATGCCGAAGCGCAGTATCGCGTGCTGGCGGGACTCGCGCAGGCGCTGCGCGCCGCCTACCCGATTACCGACGTCGTCGGCCACTGCGACATTGCACCATTGCGCAAGACGGATCCCGGCCCCAGCTTCGATTGGCTTCGTTTCCGCAGCTCGATCGAATAAGAAAAGCGGCGCCGTCGCATTGACGGCGATGGAAATTCGAATCGCGCAATTTCCTCTGCGCGCAATCCTTCCGACAGCATGCGTCGCGTCCCCGCGCTTTGTGCGCGGTTGTTGCACGCGAACATTTTTTTCAAAAACTTCTTGCAAAATCAAAAGCGCATCACTAAAATTAGTTGCGTAGCGGTAACGAGATACTATATATTGTGGTTGCGGTCGGAGAAAAGATTTGAGGTCAGCGACACAAATGCAGGGCGTTGTGCACTAGAACAACAGAGGGAAATTGCATATGCAGCTAGTCACCGAGTCACAACAAATGCCATCCGTGGCCGGTGCCAGTGTTGCTGAAGTGTCCGCAGTGAGTCAGTCTGTTCATCCCGATTACCGTATCCTGCGCCGCAACGGCGCCGTGGTCGGTTTCGACGCTAGCAAGATTTCGGTAGCCATGACCAAGGCGTTTCTGGCAATCGAAGGTGGCCAAGGCGCGGCTTCGGCGCGCATTCGCGAATTGGTTGTCGCACTTACCGAAAACGTTGTCGCTGCCCTCGCGCGGCGGCAGCCCGGCGGCGGTACCTTCCATATTGAAGACATTCAGGATCAGGTCGAACTGGCGTTGATGCGATCGGGTGAGCACGAAGTGGCGCGCGCCTACGTGCTCTACCGCGAGGAACGAGCCAAGGCGCGAACCCTGGAGCAGGCCAAGCAGAAAGAAAAATCGGCGGCGCCCGAACTTCACGTGCTTGAGAACGGCGTAAGACGACCGATCAACCTGATCGCGCTCAAGAACCTGCTAAAAGCCTGCTGCGAAGGCTTGGGCGACGCCGTCGATCCGAGCATTATTTTCAGTGAAACGCTGAAAAATCTTTATGACGGCGTGCCGATCGAGGAAATTCGCAAATCTGCGATCCTGTCGGCACGTGCCTTGATCGAAAAAGATCCTGCCTATGGTTTTGTCACCGCGCGACTGCTGCTCAATACCATCCGCATCGAAATTCTGGGCGAGGAAGTCCCGCAGGCGCAGATGGCGAAGCGTTATGCAGAATATTTCCCGGCATTCATAAAACGTGGCATCGCTGCCGAACTGTTGGACGAGCGGCTGGCAAAATTCGATCTGGCGCGCCTGGGCAAGTCCCTGGATGCGACGCGCGACCTGAAATTCGGTTATCTTGGCCTGCAGACCCTTTATGACCGCTACTTTCTGCATGACCAGGGGCAACGCATCGAACTGCCGCAGGCTTTCTTTATGCGCGTCGCGATGGGGCTGGCTCTGAACGAGATTGACCGCGAGGCCCGCGCCATCGAGTTCTATCAGGTACTGTCGTCCTTCGATTTCATGAGTTCGACACCGACGCTGTTCAATTCGGGCACACTGCGCTCGCAATTGTCGAGTTGCTACCTGACCACGGTGGCTGACGATCTCGACGGCATCTACGAATCGATCAAAGACAACGCCTTGCTCGCCAAGTACGCTGGCGGCCTGGGCAACGACTGGACTCCGGTGCGCGCCTTGGGATCCCACATCAAAGGTACCAACGGCAAGTCGCAGGGCGTGGTTCCGTTCCTCAAGGTGGTCAACGATACCGCCGTGGCGGTGAACCAGGGTGGAAAACGCAAGGGTGCAGTGTGCGCCTACCTGGAAAGCTGGCATCTGGATATCGAGGAATTCCTCGAATTGAGAAAAAACACCGGTGATGACCGTCGCCGCACCCACGACATGAACACGGCTAGTTGGATTCCGGATCTGTTCATGAAACGAGTGATGGACAACGGCGAGTGGACGCTGTTTTCGCCATCCGACTGCCCGGACCTGCACGACAAGTTCGGCAAGGAATTTGAGCAAGCGTACACGGCCTACGAGGAAAAAGCGGCTCGCGGCGAGCATAAGTTGTTTCGCAAAATCCCGGCGCTTCAGCTATGGCGCAAGATGCTCTCGATGTTGTTCGAGACCGGGCATCCCTGGATCACGTTCAAGGATCCGTGCAACATCCGCTCGCCGCAGTCTCACGTCGGCGTGGTTCACAGTTCCAACCTGTGCACCGAGATCACGCTTAACACCAACGCGCAGGAAATCGCCGTTTGCAATCTGGGTTCGGTGAATCTGGTCGCCCACCTTGTGACCGTTGACGGCACAGTCAAGCTCGATCACGCCAAGCTTCAACGCACCATCGCCATCGCGATGCGCATGCTGGACAACGTGATCGACATCAACTATTACGCGGTCGGCAAGGCGCGCAATTCGAATCTAAAGCATCGCCCGGTAGGCATGGGCATCATGGGATTTCAGGATTGCCTGCACATGCTGCGCATCCCCTACGCGTCCAAGGAGGCGGTGGAGTTTGCCGATCGTTCCATGGAGGCGATCGCCTATTACGGCTATATGGCCTCAACCACGCTGGCCGAGGAGCGCGGTCGCTACTCTTCCTATCGTGGTTCATTGTGGGACCGCGGCATATTGCCGCAGGACACACTGGCCTTGTTGCGCGAGGAGCGCGGTGGCCATGTCGAAATTGACATGAGCGTGAGCATGGATTGGGACCGCGTGCGCGAGCGCATAAAGCAGCACGGCATGCGCAACTCCAACTGCATCGCCATTGCGCCGACCGCCACTATCGCCAATATCATCGGCGTATCCGCTTCGATCGAACCGACCTACCAGAACCTGTACGTGAAATCCAACCTGTCGGGCGAATTCACCGTGGTTAACGAATATCTGGTAAACGATCTGAAGCGGCTGGGCCTGTGGGACGAAGTAATGATCGCCGATCTGAAGTATTTCGATGGCAATCTGGCGAAAATAGACCGCGTGCCGGCCGAACTGCGCAGTCTGTATGCCACCGCATTCGAAGTCGAACCGTCCTGGTTGGTCGAAGCCGCGGCGCGGCGGCAGAAGTGGATCGATCAGTCGCAGTCGCTCAATATTTACATGGGCGGCGCCTCGGGAAAACGGCTGGACGATACCTACAAGCTCGCCTGGAAGCGCGGTCTGAAAACGACCTATTACTTGCGTTCGATGGGCGCAACCCACGCAGAAAAATCGACGGTAAAGGCGGGACAGTTAAACGCGGTGCCAGAAGGTGGCATGCCCGCTGCAGCCAGGAATACCGAAGCAACCGAGGCGAAGTTTTGCTCGATCGACGATCCGGAATGCGAGGCCTGCCAGTAATTTGGCAGGAACAGAAGAGAAATGAACGTGCTTAATTTTGAAGATGACGCAGGCGTCCCATCGATCCCAGGCCTGGGAATGCAGGCGGTGCGCGGATTCATGCCCGCATCGCCGGCTCCTGCGGCGACGCGGCAGGAGCGCAAGACAGAGCAAATCGCCGGGGCGGCGAGCGCGGAAGAGCTGCGCCGCATCCGCGTGGAGGACAAGCGCATCATCAACGGGCGCACCGACGTCAACCAGCTGGTTCCGTTTAAGTACAAATGGGCGTGGGAGAAGTATCTGTCCGCCTGCGCCAATCATTGGATGCCGCAGGAAATCAATATGAGCCGCGACATCGCAACGTGGAAGGATCCGAACGGTCTGACCGAGGACGAACGCCGCATAGTGACGCGCAACCTCGGATTTTTCGTGACCGCCGATTCGCTTGCCGCAAACAACATCGTGCTCGGGACCTACCGTCACATCAGTGCGCCGGAATGCCGGCAATATCTGCTGCGCCAGGCGTTTGAAGAGGCGATCCATACACACGCCTACCAATATATCGTCGAGAGCCTCGGTCTGGAAGAAGGTGAAGTGTTCAATGCCTACCACGAGATTGGAAGCATCCGGGACAAGGACGAGTTTCTGATCCCGTTCATCGACACGCTCACCGACCCCTCGTTCAAGACCGGTACATCCGAGGCCGATCAGCAGCTGCTCAAGAGCCTGATTGTGTTTGCGTGCATCATGGAAGGGCTGTTTTTCTACGTCGGTTTTGCGCAGATCCTCGCCATGGGGCGACAGAACAAAATGACCGGCGCCGCGGAGCAGTACCAGTATATTCTGCGCGACGAGTCAATGCACTGCAATTTCGGCATCGATCTGATCAACCAGATAAAAATGGAAAACCCCCATCTGTGGACGCCGGCTTTCCGCGAGGAAATTCAGGGTTATATGAAAACGGCGGTCGAACTCGAGTACCGCTATGCCGAGGACACGATGCCGCGCGGCGTGCTCGGGCTGAATGCGCCGATGTTCAAGGAATATCTGCGCTATATCGCCAATCGGCGTTGCCAGCAAATCGGTGTGGATCAGCTGTATCCCGGAGCAAGCAATCCTTTCCCCTGGATGAGCGAAATGACCGATCTGAAAAAAGAGCGCAATTTCTTTGAAACACGGGTTATCGAGTATCAGACCGGAGGCGCACTCAGTTGGGACTAGAACAACGCATGCTGTCTGTGTCGAGCCGAGGTGAACATGGGTAAGTTGACCGAATTTCGGGCGGGAAGCGATTACAGCTTGTGGCTGCGCTTCGATGACGGCCTTGAAGGCAGCGTGTTTCTCGGAAATTTGCTCGAGATCAGCGCGTTCAGGTCGTGGCGCGACCAGGATCAGTTTCGCCGTGTGGCAATCGATCCTTCGGCAATGACTTTGGTTTGGGATGGCGGGATCGAGCTTGACCCTGCCGTCTTGTATCGTGACCTGCTGGAGCGCAAGGCCGCATGAGGCTTGCGCGCGTGCAGGTGAAGAATTCGGTTGGCTGGGGTGCGCCTCAGTCAGCTGGATAATCCGGGCTGGTGCAGCCGGGTTTGCAGTAGTTGTTTTTCTTTAACCTGAAGAAGGAGCTTTACCATGGCAACGAAGAAAAAAGCGAAAAAAGCAGCTAAAAAACCGGCTAAAAAAGCCAAAAAGAAGAGGGCAGTAGCTAAGAAGCCTGCAAAAAAGAAAGCGGCCAAGAAAAAGGCCGCCAAGAAAAAGCCTGCGAAAAAAAAAGCGGCTAAAAAAAAGCCAGCTAAAAAGGCCAAAAAGCCAGCCGCCAAAAAGAAAGCGGCAAAAAAAAAGGCTAAACCTGCTGTGAAACCGGCGAAGCCGGCAGCACGTTCGATGACGGTGTCAGTAGCCCCATCGACTGCGGCGACGCCAGGGGCGAAAACCGCCCTGAATCCAGCAGCTGCTTGGCCTTTTCCAACAGGCTCAAGGCCTTAGCGTAGGTAAGGATGTCTCGCGGTCAGCCTAGCGAAAGCGAAGGCTGTACCGCGGACATTCGCCCTAAGCTGAATTGTTCCCGGCTGCGTCATCCGCTTCTTTCATGGGATCGCAGGTAATGCGGCCGGGATCGTTTCTTGAGCAGGCCTAAGCCTGTGACTAGATTGCCTGAAGTCTGGGGCGACGTCAATTTTGGGTTTAGGCTGTTTTATTGCACCGCAACAATTTGTGCCGACTGTGCTTGACATAATTCAAAGTATTCAATAGAATAGCATTTATTGCACTACATCACGTCTGTATCCACCACGAAGCCGGCTGTTAGTTGCGCTAGGTTTTGGTCGTAGTTTCTTTTAGTTCGAACGGCACTTTAACAAGCCGTTTCAAGTAACTAGATTTTGAAAGAATTTGCGCAGAACGGTGTGTTTGTTTCGCGTGTCTCCGCCTGCAAGCGAGTCGCGCAAATCAAACGGACTTGGCAGCAAGGGCGATCATAGCGGCTATTATGCCGAGGTCGCCTCTGCTATTGGGTTGCGAAACGATTTGAAACAGTGCGTTTGGCGTATTCATTTGGTAAGGAGGCAGCACATGGACAACCTTAAACAGTTAGCCGTGCAGACCTACACTTTAGCGACCGCA
>QYQC01000257.1 GCA_007280315.1 Betaproteobacteria bacterium
CAACCTTGGCAAGGTTGCGCTCTACCAACTGAGCTACTCCCGCAGGAGGATGCGAATTATACCGGGGTTTGAGCCTTTCGTTCAACCCCGTTTTGCATTGTGGTTGAAGTACGGAGCAAGATGAAATGCGCTTTATTTTCACGTAGTCGTCTCGCGGGAAAACTGCGTGCGAGGAGCGTCTGGTCAGCCATGTTTAATTACTGTGGGCAGTGCCATTTTGAGGTAGTAAAACATCGACCACAGCGTGAGCGCCGCCGCCAGAAGAATCAGCCCGGTGCCCCACTTCTGCGGCTGAAACGCGCCGAGCGGTTCGTGATAGAGCAACATCGGAATCGCCACCATTTGTGACACGGTCTTGATCTTACCGAGAAGGGACACGGCGACGCTTTTTGCCGCGCCCAGATGCGCCATCCATTCGCGCAGAGCCGAGATGGTAATTTCCCGGCCTATGATAATCACCGCAATGACGGCGTTGATCCGGTTGAGGTCAACCAGCACGATCAGCGCCGCTGCCACCATTAGTTTATCCGCGACCGGGTCGAGAAACGCGCCGAAAGCAGAAACCTGGTTGAGCTTGCGTGCGAGGTAACCGTCGAGCAGGTCGGTTAGTGCTGCAACGGTGAACAGAACGGTTGCGACCAGGTTCTGCTCCGTCAGCGTGAGCCAGTTCGGTGGAAAATAAAATACGCCCACGAACAGCGGAATCATCACAATGCGCATCCAGGTCAGCGCGTTGGGCAGGTTGAAACGCATGGGCAATGATCCAAATTTATCCGGGTTTCTCGATTGCAGGCCGCATACAAGAACTGACACGGCGCTACCGGGGGTCGCGAAACGTATTGCCAAGATACCGCAATCGGCCGGACCTTAGTGCAACTCGAGGTAAATTTTTTCCGCCAGTTTGCGACTGATGCCCTGAACCTGAGCCAGGTCGTCTATGCTCGCGCCTATCACCCCCTTCAGGCCGCCGAAGCGCGTCAGCAGTGCCTTGCGCCGTTTTGCGCCAACGCCGCTGATACCCTCCAGCGACGAGGTTACGCGCGCCTTTCCGCGGCGCGCGCGGTGGCCGGTAATAGCGAAGCGGTGCGCTTCGTCGCGGATCGCTTGGATCAAATGCAGGCCCGGATTGTCGCGTTCAAGCTGGATGCTGCTTCTTGCATCGGCGCAGATCAGCTGTTCCAGCCCCGGCCTGCGATCTTCCCCCTTGGCAACACCGAAAAGAAAGGTATCATTCACGCCGAGTTCGGCCAGGACCTCCCGCGCGACGTTCACCTGACCCTTGCCGCCATCGATCAGTACCAGATCGGGCATGACGCCCTCCCCGCGCGAAATCTTCTCGTAGCGACGCTGCAGCACCGAACGCATCGCCGCGTAGTCGTCCCCGGCCTGGATCCCCGCGATGTTGTAGCGCCGGTATTCCGAATTGCGCAGTTCGAGCCGATCATAGACAACGCAGGACGCAACGGTTGCCTCTCCCTGGGTATGACTGATGTCGAAGCATTCGATGCGCTGCACCGTGTGCGGCAGCCCAAGGCCGTCGCGCAGTGCAGCCAGCCGTACTTCCTGGTTGCTCGCATGTGAGATTCGCTGCGCCAGCGCCAATTGCGCGTTCTTCTGCGCCATTTCCAGCCAGGCACGGCGCTGCGCCTGCGGCCGCGTAACCAGTTGCACCGGGTGCCCCGCCTGGTCCGACAGTGTAGTCTCGATCTCCTGTACGTCGAATTCCGCACCGACGACGATGACCGTCGGCACCTGTCGGTTGACGTAATGTTGCGCAAGGAACGCCTGAAGCACTTCTGTTTCGGTGCGCCCCTCGGCGTTCTGCGGGAAAAAGCTCTTGTCACCCAGATGGCGGCCGCGGCGCATCATCACCAGGTTGACGCAGGCGGCGCCACTGGCACCGGCACATGCAATTACGTCGGCTTCGCCGCCGGTACTGCTCTCGGCATACTGCTTTTGCTGAGTAGTCGATAGCGCCTGGATCTGATCGCGGTAAAACGCGGCCTGCTCGTATCGCTGCTGCTCCGCCGCCTGCTGCATCTTGTTTCCCAGAGCCTGCAGCACGTCGTTTTCCCGACCCAGCAAGAACAATTCCGCGTTCTTCGCATCCACAGCGTAGCTGTCGCTGTCGATCAGGCCGACGCACGGTGCGGAACAGCGTCGGATCTGATGCAGCAGGCAGGGCCGGGAACGATTCTGGAACACTGAATCCTCGCAGGTACGCAGGCGGAATATTTTCTGCAATAGCTGGATGCTCTCGCGCACCGCGCCGGTATGCGGGAACGGTCCGAAATAACGGTGCCTGTCGTCGATCGCGCCGCGATGAAAACCAAGGCGCGCAAAGGTGTGGCCGCTGAGCATCAGAAACGGGTAGGACTTGTCGTCGCGGAACAGGATGTTGTAGCGCGGTGCAAGCGACTTGATCAGGTTGTTTTCCAGGATCAGCGCCTCAGCTTCCGAGCGTGTCACCGTGGTCTGCACCGCGGCCACCTGCGTCAGCATCAGCGCAATGCGCGGGCTTTGTGCGGTTTTCTGAAAATACGAACTTACCCGTTTCTTCAGGTCACGTGCTTTACCCACATAGAGTACGTCGCTGCGGGCGTTGAGCATACGATAGACGCCCGGCAGATGCGGCAGGCTGCTGCTCAATGCCTGTGGATCGAATGCAGGTACAGGATCGGCGTGCGTCGTCATGGTCGCGTCAGCTCGGCTGCGATGTCGCGCAATACTGCCTGGAACATGGTTTCAGTGAGCCTCTTTGTCTGAGTGTTGTAGCGGCTGCAATGGTAGCTATCGTATAGACGGATGCTCCTGGCTGAATTAGGCGTCGATGGCAGGTCATGCACCGCATGATGGGCGAATTTTCGGCTCGTGCGCTTGAGGCCGCAGGCCAGCAGCACCGCCTGGTGGGCTATGCTTCCCAATGCGAGAATCACGCGCGGAGGCTGCGCTCGCAACTCGGCCGCTAGGTATCGATTGCAGCAGCGTATTTCCTCTGGCAGCGGCTTATTCTGCGGGGGCAGACATTTCACCGCGTTGCTGATGCGGCAATCTAACAACTGCAGCACGTCATCCGCCGACTCCGAAACGGCGCGGCTGGCAAAGCCGAATTGGTGCAAGCTACGATAGAGCAGGATTCCGGCATGATCGCCGGTAAAGGGCCGCCCGGTGCGGTTGGCCCCGTGCATCCCGGGCGCAAGGCCCACAATCAGCAGCTTTGCCTTGGCGTCACCGAACGCGGGTACCGGCCTTGCGTGATAGCCGGGGTGATCGCGCCGCACTTGATCGAGAAAACCGGCAAGCCGCGGGCAATCGCGGCACTCGAGGCTGAAGCTGTCCGGCATGGAAAATTCCGCGAAATGTGCTGAACGCTGGCGCTGCCCGGCACTCAGGCCTGACTGGCGACAAACCGATCCAGTCTTGCCCTGGCCAGCGAAAAACGCGGGATTGACTGCAGCGCTTCCAGGCCAGGGGCAAGGCGAGCGCCGCGCATCGCCTCGGCGCGACGCTGGTTCAGCACGCTGGATGGCAAACCTGCAAGCAATTCGCCTGTTGCACCAGGCGCATTGCACAGCAGCACCATGTCGCAACCGGCCGCCAGTGCCGCCTGCGCTCGCGCGACCACGCCGCCGGCCACGCTCGCCCCCTCCATCGACAGGTCGTCGCTGAATATCATGCCGTCGAATCCCATTTGTCCACGCAGAATCTGCTGCAGCCATTGGGCGGAGAATCCCGCTGGATGCGCATCGATCTCCGGGTAGATTACATGCGCCGGCATCACCGACGACAGCCCCTGTTTGATCAATTCCCTGTAGGGCAGCAGGTCGGCCGCTTCGATCTCGGCATATGGGCGCGCATCCACCGGCACCGCAAGATGGGAGTCGGCCCTGACGTAGCCGTGCCCGGGGAAATGCTTGCCCACGCTCGCCATCCCCGCCTCGCGCAGGCCTGCGATCAAAGCCGCGGACAGCTGCGAAATCGCTTCGGGGTTGGCGTGGAAGGCGCGATCGCCGATCACCCCGCTCTCGCCGAAATCCACGTCCAGAACCGGGGTAAAGCTGAAGTCCACGCCGCAGGCCAGCAGTTCGCTTGCCAGCACGTAGGCGATATCGCGCGCGGCTTTGCACGCTTCGGCGCGGTTGCGGTCCCAGGCCTCCCCCAGGCGGCGCATCGGCGGTATGCGCGAAAAACCCTGCTGAAAGCGCTGCACCCGGCCACCCTCATGATCGACCGCGATCAGCAGTTCGGGTTGGCGCTGCGCACGAATCGCGGCTGTCAGTGCGCACAGCTGTTTCGGCGAGCTGTAGTTGCGTGAAAACAGAATCACCCCGCCTACCAGCGGATGGCGCAATACTTCGCATTCGGCCTCGACCAGTTCCAGGCCGGCCACGTCGAGCATCACCGGGCCCAGGGCGCCAACCGCGCGTGCTTCACTCATGTCTATCCCCTTCCAAAACCACGAACGCGCAGGCCATTTCGACTTCGTCACTCAGGCTGAGGTGCGCCCGGTCGATGCCGCGCTGCTTGAGCAAGGCCGCGAGCGGCTCCGAGAACTCCAGGTAGGGCCTGCCCGAGCGTTCGTTGGCGACGCTGACGTTATGCCAGTTGACCGGAAAATGAATGCCGGTGCCCATGGCCTTGGAAAACGCTTCCTTGGCGGCAAAGCGTTTGGCCAGATAATGCGCCGGCTTGAGGTGCGAACAAAAGCGCCGGTATTCGCGTTCGACCAGCACGCGCTGGGCGAAGCGGTGGCCAAAGCGCGCCAGCGCTCGCTCGATGCGGCGGATGTCGATCAGGTCGGTGCCGGTACCCAGAATCACGCGCGCCGTGCTTCGGTCATCAACCGTTTCATTTCGCGCACCGCCGACTCCCAGCCGACGAAAACAGCGTGCGCCACGATGGCGTGGCCGATATTGAGTTCGGCGATGCCCTGCACTGCGGCGACCGGACCTACATTGTCGTAGTGCAAGCCGTGGCCGGCGTTTACTTTCAAGCCGATGGCATTTCCGTGCTTCACCGCCTCGCAAATGCGCCTGAACTCGGCCTGCTGCTCCTCACCCGCCGTGTCGGCGTAGTGGCCGGTGTGCAGTTCGATCACCGGCGCTCCGGCCGCCTTGGCGGCGTCGATCTGGGCGCTATCGGCATTGATGAACAGCGACACGCGGATTCCCGATTCACCGAGCAATTGACAAGCCTGGCGAACGCGGTCGAACTGACTGACGACGTCCAGACCGCCCTCCGTGGTCAGTTCCATGCGCCGTTCAGGCACCAGGCATACGTCGTGGGGACGCACACGCAGCGCAATCTGTAGCATTTCGCGCGTCACCGCGGACTCCAGGTTCATGCGCTTGCGCAGTTGTCCGCGCAACATCTCGACATCACGGTCCTGGATGTGGCGCCGGTCTTCGCGCAAATGCAGCGTGATCGCATCTGCGCCGGCATCCTCTGCGAGCAGGGCCGCGCGCACCGGGTCCGGATAGCTCGTGCCACGCACCTGGCGCAGCGTGGCCACATGGTCGATATTTACGCCAAGTTCGATCACAGTTGTCGCAGCTCCTCGAATATGCGCCGGCTGTTGAGCGGTTTTTGCTCCAGACGATGGCTGATCAGCAGGCGCATCAGCGCCTTAGCCTGCTGCAGCGTCTGCGGATCGCTGTAGTCGTCGTGCACAATGTCCAGCAGCGTCTGTCCCGAAACTACCAGTCCCGCATGCGCAGCACCGTTTACCGCGACCGGTCCGCGTTCGGGGTCGTACGCATAGGAATGGCCCGGCTCGATTCCCGCGCCGCTGGCGCAGTCCCGATCCAGCGCCAGTGCGTAGCCCAGTTCGCGCAGCAGCGCTTTTTCGAAGCGGCGCAGCACCGCCCCCGGTCGCGGCTCCTCTGCCAGACGCGCCAGCGCTGCCTGATAATCCAGGAACAGCTGCTCGTGCGCGTCTTCGCGCGGCAACAATTTCAACAACAATTCGTTAAGATAAAAACCGCACAACAGCGCCTGGCCCTGCAAGCGCTGTTGTCCGCCCTGCCATTCCGCACGCAGCAGCAGGCGCAGCTCGCCGCGCCCGGACCAGGACAATCCCAGGGGCTGAAACGCCATTATGCTGCCGCGCAGGGCCGAGCGCGGACGCTTGGCGCCGCGCGCAACCATGGCGACGCGGCCATGAGAGCGGGTAAATGCTTCCACCACCAGGCTGGTCTCGCGAAAGGCGTAGGTATGCAACACATACCCGGGCTGGTTGTCCTGTCGCGCGCGCGCGTTCATTGGACTATCACGTTGCTGCATATCGAGGACGGTCGTTTGCTGCGGCCCGTCGGACTCATGGTTCGAATCCCAGGTTCTTCAGCGTGCGTTCGTCATCGGCCCAGCCGTGTTTAACCTTTACCCATATTTGCAGGAACACTTTGCCACCGAATAGCTTCTCCATGTCGCGCCGCGCGTCGGTTCCGATCAGCTTCAGTTTCTCCCCGCCCTTGCCGATGACCATCGCCTTGTGGCTGGCCTTGTCGACGATGATGGCCACATGGATGCGGCGCAGCTTGCCCTCGGTTTCAAATTTCTCGATGCAGGTGCTGGCGCCATAGGGCAATTCATCCCCGAGTTGCCGGAACAACTTCTCCCGCACCAGTTCCGCTGCGAGAAAGCGTTCGCTGCGGTCGGTAACTTCGCCTGCGGAATAGATTGCCGGCTGCTGCGGCAGGTGCACTCGCAACGCTTTCAGCAATTGTTGCGTCTGCTCGCCGCTCTTGGCGCAAAGCGGCACGATATCGGAAAAGCTGCGCTCGGCCTGCAGTTGCGCAAGCAACGGCAGCAGCAGCTTCTTGTCCGCCAGGCGATCGATCTTGTTCAGCGCCAGTACCGCCGGGCGTCCGGGCGGCAGCAAATCGAATACCTGGCGGTCTTCGCGGCTGATGCGACCGGCTTCGATCACCGTAAGTATCAGGTCCACGTCCTGCAGTGCCTGAGTGATGCTGCGGTTCATCAGACGATTGAGTACGCTGGTGTTCTTGGTCTGAAATCCCGGCGTGTCGACAAACACGTATTGCGTGTCCGCGCTGCTAAGTATGCCGGTGATCCTATGGCGCGTGGTCTGCGCTTTGCGCGAGGTGATGCTGATCTTTTTTCCGATCAGGTAATTCAGCAGCGTGGACTTGCCCACATTGGGCCGCCCGACGATGGCGATCGTGCCACAGCGATAGTCCGTGGCGCTCACTTCTGCGTCAGCGCCAAAGCGAGCTGCGCCGCTTCCTGCTCGGCGATGCGCCGGCTGGTGCCGAAACCAGTGGTACTGATCGCCAGCTGCGGGATGTCGCACGCCACCTGAAATTGCTGGTTATGCGCAGCGCCTTTGGTCCCGACTACAGCATACTGCGGCAACGGCATTTTGCGGGCTTGCAGCAGCTCCTGCAACAAGGTCTTGGGATCCTTGCCCAGGGTGTGCGGCTCAAGATGATCGAGCAAGGGCGCGTACAGGCCGCGGATCACGCCCTGGCTCGCGGCGAAACCGCCGTCCAGGAAAACGGCGCCAACCAATGCCTCCAGGCCGTCAGCCAGGATCGATGGACGGCGAAAACCACCGCTCTTCATTTCACCTTCGCCCAGACGCAGATAGGTTCCCAGTTCCAGTTCCTGCGCCAGTTCGGCGAGAGTTTCCTGTCGCACCAGATTGGCGCGCACGCGCGACAATTCGCCCTCTTTCAGATCAGCGAATCGTTGGTATAACTCGACGGCGATGCAGCAGTTCAGCACGCTATCGCCAAGATACTCGACGCGCTCGTTGTTTGCGGTGCTGTGGCTGCGGTGCGTCAATGCCTGATGCAGCAGGGACGCCTGCGCGAAGCTGTAACCCAGCTTTCGCTGTAGCGGCCCGTAATCCATTTCGCCAGCGGGGCAGTGCTACTCTTTGTCCGAGCGGCCGGGTGCAGTGCTGGCGGCAAAGTCGATGCACACCGACACATTGGAAAACAGAGGTATCTTCTTGGAATAGGCAAACGAGATCACTACTTCGCCGCCGTCCTTGGTGATCTCCAGTTCGCCGGCGGTCACTGCCGAAATATTATCGACCGCCGACCGGCGATCGTACGCCTTGCGTATTTCGAGGACGCTGCCTGTCCGCCCTTCGCTGGCGGCAATGGCGATAATGGCATTCTTCATCGTCGAGAATTCGGTATAGGCGGGCGCAATTTTCATGGCGCCAACGGCCCCCAAAGCCAGCACTACGCCGATCATGAAAATGAGCAGAAAACTGACGCCGCGTTGCTTGTTGCGCATGATTGAATGCCTCCTTAATTCATCCCGGCCGAAAGCGAACGGGGCGCCTGCGGCGCAGAAAAACCCTGGATTTACTCACTTGGTGTTCCGTATCCACCGCCGCGTATTTCACGCTGAACTTACTCTCGCGATACCCCGAAATTCTGAACATTCTGTGGTGACTAGTTGAATCGCCCGAAGCGCCGCAGTTCGCTGAAATTAAACCAGATAAAGAACGCTTTACCGACGATATTGGCTTCGGGCACGAAACCCCATACACGACTGTCACTGCTGTTATCGCGGTTATCGCCCATCATGAAATAATGACCAGGCGGAACCGTGCACACCATGCCGCTATTATTGTAAATGCAATTTTCCCGTTGCGGGAACTGTTTTACATAGTGCGAAGCGGCCGGTTCGCTTGTGTCAAGCAGAATCGAGTGTTCGGTTTTTCCCAGCGTTTCGGTATACCGCGTGAGGTATTGAATCTTGTCTTTCAGCAGAAAGTCCCCGGCCTCGTGCGCTAGCACCTCCCGGCCATTGATGCTCAGGCGCTTGCCTTCGTAAGCCACCTTGTCTCCTGGCAGGCCAACTACGCGTTTGATGTAGTCGACCGACGGATCCTCCGGGTAGCGGAAAACCATTACATCGCCGCGTTCGGGCAGGTTGATGTCGATGATCTTCTTGTTGATCACCGGCAGGCGGATGCCGTAGGTGAATTTGTTGACCAGGATGAAATCGCCAACCAACAACGTTGGAATCATCGAACCCGAAGGAATTTTGAACGGCTCCACCAGGAATGAGCGCAGCAGGAACACGATCAGAATCACCGGAAAAAAACTCTTCGGGTACTCGATCCACCACGGCTCTTTCGTTCCGGCAGCGCGGCGTTTGCCGAAATAGACGGCATCCAGGGCCGAAACAACGCCGGTCACGACAAGCAGACTGAAAAGCAGCAGCGCGAAATTCATCTATTGTCCTTTTATGCTACCTCGGATACTAAAAAATGGCCCCTGATCCGGGGGCGCATGATTGGATCCGTCCCCGCATACCCCGATGCGACCCTAGTCCACCTGCAGGATGGCAAGAAACGCCTCCTGCGGGATTTCCACGTTTCCCACCTGTTTCATGCGCTTTTTTCCGGCCTTTTGCTTTTCCAGCAATTTCTTCTTGCGCGTGATGTCGCCGCCGTAACACTTGGCGAGCACGTTCTTGCGCAGCGCCTTGACGTTCTCCCGCGCGATGATGTTGGCGCCGATCGCCGCCTGTACCGCGACGTCGAACATCTGCCGCGGAATGAGCTTGCGCATACGCGCCGCCAGTTCGCGTCCACGATAGCGGCTGCTGTCGCGGTGTACCATCAACGACAGCGCATCGACGCGCTCGCCGTTGATGAGAATGTCGAGTTTCACCACGTCCGAGGCGCGGTATTCCTTGAATTCGTAGTCGAGCGAGGCATAGCCGCGGCTGGCTGACTTGAGCTTGTCGAAAAAATCCATCACCACTTCGGAAAGCGGCATTTCGTAGGTCAGCATGACATGCCGGCCGGTGTACTGCATGTTCTTCTGCAATCCACGCTTTTGCGTACACAAGGTCATGATCGCCCCAACATGTTCTTGCGGCACGAAAATGGTGGTTGTGATGATCGGCTCGCGTATTTCTTCGATTCTGGACAAATCGGGCATCTTCGCCGGGTTCTCCACCTGCTCCAGTGTCCCGTCGCGCAGCAGCACCTCGTACACCACGGTAGGCGCGGTGGTAATGAGATTCTGGTCGTATTCCCGCTCCAGCCTCTCCTGCACGATGTCCATGTGCAACAGGCCGAGAAATCCGCAGCGAAAACCGAAACCGAGCGCCTGCGATACCTCGGGCTCGTATTGCAGCGAGGCGTCGTTCAGCTTGAGCTTGTTCAACGCGTCACGCAGCCCGTCGTACTGATTGGCCTCGACCGGATACAGTCCGGCAAACACCTGCGGCTTGATTACCTTGAATCCAGGCAACGCAGTGGCCGCCGGACGTTCGGCCAGAGTAACCGTGTCCCCCACCTTGGCGGCCTGCAGCTCCTTGATGCCGGAAATAATGAAACCCACTTCGCCCGCGATCAAGCGTTGGCGCGTCTGCGACTTGGGCGTAAACACGCCGACCTGCTCGCAAAGATGCGCGCTGCCGGAGGACATGAGAAGTATCTTGTCCTTGGGGCAAAGCGTTCCGTCCATCATGCGCACCAGCATTACGACGCCGACATAGTTGTCGAACCAGGAATCGATGATCAACGCCTTCAGCGGCGCATCGGGGTCGCCTTTGGGCGCCGGAATGCGCAGGATTACCGATTCAAGAATGTCCTGCACGCCCTCGCCGGTCTTGGCGCTGACGCGCAAGGCGTCCTTGGCGTCGATGCCAATGACGTCTTCGATCTCGCGAATCGCTCCTTCCGGATCCGCCGAGGGCAGGTCGATCTTATTCAGTACCGGGACCACCTCCACGCCCTGCTCGATCGCGGTATAGCAATTCGCCACCGTCTGCGCTTCCACGCCCTGGGAAGCGTCTACGACCAGCACCGCCCCCTCACATGCGGCAAGGGAACGCGAAACTTCGTAGGAAAAGTCGACGTGCCCGGGGGTGTCGATAAGGTTGAGGTTATAAATGTTTCCGTTGCGCGCCCTGTACTGCAGGGCGGCGGTCTGCGCCTTTATGGTGATGCCGCGCTCGCGTTCCAGGTCCATGGAGTCGAGCACCTGCTCCTCCATCTCCCGTTCCGACAGCCCGCCGCACAATTGGATGAACCGATCCGCCAGCGTCGACTTGCCGTGATCTATGTGGGCAATGATGGAAAAATTACGAATGTGCTGCATGGGCTATAGACTTGTATCACTCAACGTCATCAGGTATCATTAAACAACGTAACTTACTGTTTTATGTATATTTTATGCATCAAATCGTATCAAGCTGTATCAAACGATCTCAGAAAATTGCGGGTAGAAATGCGGGTATGTTGAAATCGCCCGAAAAATCCTACCCTCATTTTTCCGCCATACGTGGCAGCCGTAAGGCTGTCCGCCATTCGTCATTACTGAATTTCTAGGGGGATAACCCATGCTTACGAACACCGAGGTAGCACAGGCCAAGAAAAGCGCGAAGGC
>QYQC01000005.1 GCA_007280315.1 Betaproteobacteria bacterium
CGCAAACCCGCGCCAATACTGGGGCGCGGCTAAAATTGTGCCTCAGAGGTGTCAAAGTCAGGTCTGGGCCTGCCCAACGGCGCGCAGCTGGTGATGACCGCGCTGGGCTCGACCGGCGCGGTATTTCTCGGCCTGTCCGCCTACGCGCTCGCGAGCCGCAGAAACTTCAATTTCATCGGCGGCTTTCTCATGGTCGGCATCCTGGTGGCGTTCCTCGCCGGCCTGGGCGCAATGTTCTTCAATATGCCGGGGCTGTCGCTGGCGGTATCCGCCATGTTCGTGCTGCTGATGTCGGGGCTGATCCTGTACCAGACCAGCGAAATCATCCACGGCGGCGAGACCAACTACATCATGGCCACGGTGACGCTGTACGTGTCGATCTTCAACCTGTTTACCAGCCTGCTGCACCTGCTCGGCTTCGCCAGCCGGGACTAGCGATGACGAAGCGCGCAGCGCCAGGAACCAGGAAGAGCTAGGGACACGTACATATGGACCTTTTCAGCATGGAGTTTCTGTCGGCCCTGGCGGCGATCATCGTCATCGACCTGGTGCTTGCCGGGGACAACGCGATCGTCATCGCGCTCGCCGCGCGCAACGTGCCGCGGGCGCGGCAGCGGCAGGCGATCATCTGGGGCACGGCCGGCGCGATCGTGGTGCGCAGCGCGCTCACCCTCGCCGTCGTCTGGTTGCTGCAGGTACCAGGGCTGCTCCTTGCCGGCGGCGTGATGCTGGTGTGGATCGCCTACAAGCTGCTGCTGCCGGAAAACGGCAACGGCGGCGAAGCGCATATCGATGCCGCCGGCACGTTCTGGGGCGCGATCCGCACCATTGTCGTCGCCGATATGGTAATGGGCCTGGACAATGTGCTTGCCGTGGCCGGCGCGGCGCACGGCAGTTTTCTGCTGGTCATCATGGGCCTCTTGATCAGCATCCCGATCGTGGTCTGGGGCAGCACGCTGTTGCTGCGCTTTGTCGAGCGCCACCCGGGCATCGTCTATCTGGGTTCGGGCGTGCTCGCGCTTACCGCGGCCAAAATGATTTCCGCCGAGCCCCTGCTCAAGGAGGCACTGTCGGCCTATACCCTGACGGTGCCGGCCCTGTACGCGGTGATCCTCGTTGGTGTTCTGTGGGCCGGCTTCGTGCAGAACCATCGCAAGCTGGAATCCAGAATCAGCGCGCGGCTTGCCGCGTTTGCGCGGCAGCCCGACGATTGCCCCGCGGACGCGCCGGCATCGAACTTGCACCACGCCGAAGGAGGAAACGCCATGTACAACATACTGGTTCCGGTAGACGGTTCGCGCAACTCGCAGTTTGCCCTGCCGCACATCCTGCGCACCTACGCGAAGAACCCCGAACTGCGGGTTCACCTGCTGAATGTGCAGCCGCCGTTCTCGCGCCATGTTTCCCGGTTCGTGAGCAAACACAACCGCGAGGCCTTCCACCACGACCAGGCGCAAAAGGCGCTGCACCCGGTCAGGGGGGCGCTGGACCGCGCCGGCGTGCCCTACTGCGTGCACCTGGAAACAGGCGGCGACAAGGCCAGACTGATTACAGATATGGCGCGCGACCTGGGTTGCGACCGCATCCTGATGAGCACCGCGCGCAAGAACTCGCTCACGCGCATGCTGGAGGATTCGACCACCAACAAGGTGCTCGAACTGACCCCGGTTCCGGTCGAGGTAATCGCGGGCGACGCCGTATCCGGGTTCGAGCGCTACGGTATTCCAGCCGGTATCGGCGCATTGCTGGCGCTGATGTTCGCCGCCAGCGTCGATTAACTTCCCGCGTCGGGCCGGGCGCGCCCGATCCAAGCCTGGTCGCGCCCGGCGAGCGAGCGCCCGCACGCTCGCGGCCGCGAGGCGCTACACTACGCCCTGCCCTTAGACTCGGACCGGAGCGGACATTCCCGCGCAAGCTTACCGTTCGGCCTGTTGCGCCAGACCAGCCTCGAATCTGATCGAACAATCAACATCACACAAAGGAATATTGCATGAGACATCGAATATTTTCCGTCGCCTTGCTTCTGGCGCTCGCTCTGCAGATCGGCATCGCCGCCGCCGACGACTTGATCAAGACCGACACCGTTGTCGGCACCGGCAAAGAGGCGGTCGCCGGCGCGACGGTGCAGGTCCATTACACCGGCTGGCTGCACGATCCCAAGGCGGCGGACAAGCACGGCGCGAAATTCGACAGTTCGATCGGCCGCGGCCCGTTCAGTTTCCCGCTGGGCGCGGGCAGGGTGATCAAGGGCTGGGACCAGGGCGTGGCAGGAATGAAGGCAGGCGGCAAGCGCACGCTGATCATCCCGAGCGAACTCGGCTACGGCCAGCGCGGCGCCGGCGGCTTGATTCCGCCGGGTGCGACGCTGGTATTCGACGTCGAGCTGCTCGACGTCAAGTAGGCGCGGCGCGCGCGCGCAGCAAGGGGATACGGCCAGCGCCCATTGAGCAGGACGAAGGAGCAGACATGGCGACACCGATCGATTTCTACTTCGACTTTTCTTCACCCTACGGTTACTTCGCCAGCACCAAGATAGACGCGCTCGGCGCCAGACACGGACGCGAGGTACGGTGGCGGCCGTACCTGCTCGGCGCCGCGATGAAAATTACCGGCGGCGCGCCGCTGCCCAGCATACCGATGAAAGGCGATTACGCGCGGCGCGACTTTGCCCGCAGCGCAAAGTTTTACGGCGTGGAATACAAGCTGCCATCGGTATTTCCCATTTCGTCGCAGGCGCCGGCGCGGGCGTTTTACTGGGAGAATGCGAAGGACCCGGCCAAAGCGAAGGCGCTGGCTGCCGCGCTGTATCGCGCTTATTTCGTCGATGACATCAACATTTCCAATCCGGATGACACCGTCGCCGTGTGCGCGAAGCTGGGCTATCAGGCGGACGAAGTGCGCGCCGCCATCAACGACCCGGCGATCAAGGAACTGGTGAAGACCGAAGTCGACAATGCGATCAAACGCGGTGCCTTCGGCTCGCCCTACATTTTCGTCGACGATCAGGCGTTCTGGGGCGCCGACCGTCTGGAGCAGATCGAGAAATGGCTCGCCAGCGGCGGCTGGACCTATTGAAGCGGATGACCCAATGAACATCGAGAAGATCAAGGTACGGATGGAAAACGGGCAGCTGATGGAGGTGGTGGTGCTGAACAAGCGCGCCAGCGCCATCGAGATCGTGCTCGGCGAGGGCATACACAATGTGAAGTGCACCCTGTCGCCGACCCGAAACGGCCTGTCCTACGCCGGCAGCGTCATGGGGCGCGAAATCATTTACGAGCGCAGCCGCGATCAGGTGCAGGCGGACATCGACATTCACAACCCGACGCTGCACAAATCCGGCCGGCGCTGACTTCGCATGGCCAGCATGCAAGCCGTCATCTACGACCAGTTCGGCGACGAATCGGTATTGTCGCTGCGCGAAACCGAGCAGCCGCAACCGGCGCGCGGCGAAGTGCAGGTGCGTGTGCGCATGGCCAGCCTGAATCCGGTCGACTACAAACTGCGCAGCGGCATGCTGCGCATGGTCGGCCGCCCCAAACGCCCGGCCATCACCGGCAAGGATTTCGCCGGCGAAATCAGCGCGCTCGGCGCGGACGTAGAAGGCTACACACTGGGCCAGCGGGTATTCGGATCGGTCGATCCGCTGGGCGGACGCGGCAGCTGCGCGCAGTTTGTCGCACTCGCAACGGACCTGATCGCGCCAACCCCGGACAATCTGAGCGACGAAGTGGCGGCGAGCCTGCCGGTGGCCTCGGGCACCGCACTGCAGTCGCTCACCGACATCGCGGGGCTGCAAGGCGGCCAGTCGGTGCTGATCACTGGCGCCTCGGGCGCCGTGGGCGCAAGCGCCGTCCAGTTCGCACGTTCCATCGGCGCAAACATCACCGGCGTATGCGGCACGGGCAACATCGAGTATGTGCGCTCGATCGGCGCCGATCAGGTGATCGACTACAACAGCAATGACTGGCTGCAACTCGACCGGCAATTCGATCTGGTGTTCGACGCCGCGGCCGTCGGCGGTTTCGCCCAGGCGCGGCCGCTCCTGGCGCGAAGCGGCATCTATATCAACACCATGCCCCGTGCAGCGCTCTATTGGTGGGCGCTCGCCGCGCTGGCGAGTTCAAGGCAGCGCTGCGTGCCGTTCATGCTCAAGACCACTACGGCGTTGCTGCGGCGGCTGGCCCAGTTCGCTGCCGAAGGCGTCATCGTGCCGCACATTCACGAGATCATCGAACTGAAAGACGTGGCGCAGGCGCAGCGCCGCATGAAGAAAGGCAAAGTGCACGGCAAGATATGCGTGCGCGTCGATGCCTGACGCGGCGCCCTGATCCGGTCTACGCCTTGTACAGTCGTCCGGCGTACTCGCTGGCGAATCGCCCCACCGCCGCCCAGTCGGTGTACTCGTAGTCGCGCGAGGTATCGGTTTCCCCGCCGCCCAGGCCGACGAACACGATCATCACCCGGCGTTTGATCGGACCGTAGAGGCTGTACCTCACCGCGCCGGCGATGCTCGCCGTCAGTTGCGGCCGCCAGCCGGTTCTTCGCAGGAATTTGTCCATGTAGCGCTGCGCCGCCGCGGGTTTCGGGCGTGGCCCGCCTGCGCTCAGACTCACAGAGAAAAAAGCGCACATGCGCTGCTCCAGCGCATCGCGATGCCGGCGCACCAAGGCCCGCAGATAGGCGGGATGGTGGCCATAGTGAATCGATGCGCCGACGATCACCCCGTCGTAGGCGCGAAAATCCAGCCCTTCAGGCGCGGTGTCGGCCGGCAGCATTTCCACGCTGTGCGCCTTTTCGCGCAGCGTATGCGCCATGCGCTCGGCAATGAGTTTGGTCTGGCCTTCGGTGCTGGCGTAGAGCAACAGGATGCGGGACATGGGGAATAGGATTATCGGATGCTATGTTGGATGAGTTTGCCGCTGCTGCCGGACGCGATGCGATGCGATGCGATACCGGCGAGATGATGCGCGAGCGGGGAAGCGAAGTCAATCGCAGGAATTCGATACGATCGGGCGCGGGATCGGTTGCCTGGATCACAGGTTAATGGTATTAGACTATTTGATTTGAGCGGGTCGCGCGGACCGTTTCAAAGCCGCGCAAAGGGAGAATCCAAACTGAAGTTGCTGACCACCTTGCGCGGCCGGCTTGCGGCCATGACCTCGGACGCCTATCTGCCGGAGCGCGTAGCGATGCTGTACCGGCTGAGCGCAACGGATGTGCACGTCATCCTGGTTGCCGCCGGCATCACCGCTTTCGCCTTATGGGGCCAGGTTGGCGTCAAATTAATGGCCCTCTGGTTCATCTGGTTAGGCGTGGCGAGTGCGGTGCGCTACGTGCTGGCGCGGATTTACAGGCGCCGCCGGCCCGCTTTGGAAGACGCAGCCCGATGGGAAAATTATTTCTGCCTGGCAAGCGCGCTGGTCGGTGCTGCCTGGGGGCTGACGCTGATGCTCATCGGGTATATACCCGCCTCCGCGCAGGATCTGACGTTTACCCTCCTTATCAGCAGCACAGCGATGGGGCTGCCATCGTCACTGGCGCCGAGCCCGAAGGCGTTCACCAGCTTCATCGTGCCCATGCTCGCGCCTACGGTCGCAATGCTGTTTGCCTTTGGCGGCGGACTCAATACCTCTACCGCCATGCTCATGCTGGTGCTTGCAAGCGTGGTGGTAGCCATGTATCTCTCGAACTATCTGGCGCTGATGGACACCCTCGCCTACACCAACAGGAACACGGTGCTGCTGCAGGATTTGCGCGTCGCCGAAAACTCCCTGACCGCGTCGCTGGCCGAACAGGAGCTGATCTTCGACACGGCAGCCGTCGGCATCGCTTTCATACGTCAGAAGACGGTGCTGAAATGCAACCTCAGGTTCGCCCAGATCCTCGGCTACGAGAAGGAGGAAATGCTGGGTCAGGCCGCCCGCGTCTGGTTCAAGTCCGAAGAGGAATTCATGGTCGAGGATAGCCGCGCCAACGCGCGCTTGGCCGAGCAACGGAACTATTCCTCGGAGACTCAGCTGCGCAGGAAAGACGGGAGTCTGATCTGGGTTTCCGCTGACAGCCGCGCAATCGATCCGAACGATCCACAGGCCGGAGTGATCACCAGTATCGGCGACATCACCCAACGCAAGACCGCCGAGGCGGCGCTGCGCCAAACCAAGGAGCGGCTCGATCTGGCGATGCAGTCCTCTTCGATTTCGATCTGGGAGTGGGATGTCAGGCGCGGCACGATTTATGTCGATGCAGGCCTGGCGCAGATTACCGGCGACGAGCCGCGCGAGCGCTTCCTCACGCTGGATGAAATGGCGCGCCTGCTGCACCCGGACGATGTCGTCGCGATGCGTAAGGCACAAAGCGAATGCTTCAGGGGTGTGGCGCCACTATACCGCGTCGAGTACCGCCTCAAGACGGCGGGCGGGGAATGGGTCTGGATACTGAGCCGCGGTCGCGTGGTCGGGCGAACCAAGGACGGCAGGGTGCTGCGTGTTACCGGAACCAACGTGGACATCAGCCAGCGCAAGCTGGCCGAAGCCGAATTGCTCTCGGCGCTGCAGCAGGAGAAAGAGATGTCCGAGAGGAAGTCCAGGTTCGCCGCGCTCGCGCAACACGAATTTCGAACGCCGCTGTCCACTATCCTGTCCTCGGCCGAGCTGCTGGAGCATTATTCAGACAGCCTCAGCGCAGAGGACAGGCTGACAATGCTCCACGGTATGCAGTCCGGGGTGAAGCGCATGGATGCGCTGATCGAAAACGTACTCACCATCGGCAAGGCCGACGCCGGCACGCTTAAATTTTCGCCGACGCCGGTGGATTTGGGAGAGCTTTGCAAAAAGGTGACCGAGGAGCTGCGCAAGGACGTCGCGGCGCACTATGTCGTACGCTTCGAGCGCGACTTCGAACGTGGAAGTGTCAGCCTTGACCCGATTTTGCTGCGTCGCGTCCTGACGAACCTGCTCTCCAATGCGGTGAAGTTCTCGCGCACGGGAAGTACCGTGTCACTGAAGTTGACCGAACGCAATGCGCACGCGCTGATCGAGGTAAGCGACCAGGGTATAGGCATTCCGATTGAAGACCAGGCGCGGCTGTGCGAAATCTTTCATCGCGCATCTAACGTCGATAACCGGCAAGGCGCCGGCCTCGGCCTTGCTGTAGTCAAGAAGGCGATTGAATTGCACGGTGGAACCATTTCTATCGACAGCAAAGTCAATGACGGCACGCGCGTCAGCCTACGTCTACCGCTGATAGAAGCGCGCGGGGCGGCTTGATCCAGAGCGACATTGCTCACAAAGACGTTGCTTCGGCTGACTCTGATGTTTTCGCGCCCTGGTGGTCGTTCAAGACGCTGAAGGGAGGTTGTGCGTCACACCAATCGATGGCCCGCTGCCGTCCTCCTTACACCTACTCACCCTTTCGATTCATAAAACCGAATCAAATTGCTGCCTGCATCCTTGGCTCGATACATTGCCGCGTCCGCGCGCTTGAGGACGTCTTCCACACGGTCGTCGCGCTTGCCGAACATCGCCACGCCCAAACTCGCCGTGCACTGATGCTCGATTATGGTTTCCGCTTCTCCCGCCTTTTGAACCTTGAGTACATAGGGCCTGGCCAGCGCGGCGCGTATTTTCCCGAGAATGAGGTTTACCTGACTGGCGGACTCCGATTGGTCCGCGTGCAGTTCGCTGATCACAACCACAAACTCGTCCCCGCCGAATCGCGCCACAGTGTCCACTTCGCGGACACTTTTTTTCAATCGATCCGCAGCCTGAATCAACAGTAAATCGCCGACCGCGTGACCGTGCGTGTCATTGAGCAACTTGAAGTTGTCCAGATCGAGAAATATCAATGCGCCATGGCTACCGCTGCGCTTGCCGGCGGCCATGGCGTGGCTCAGACGATCGTTGAGCAGGCGGCGGTTCGGCAGTTTGGTGAGTTCGTCATAGAAAGCCAGTTGACGCACCTCCTCTTCCATCTGCTTGCGTTCGGTAATGTCGCGGGTAATGCTGAGGAGATGCGGGACATTTTCGATCTCAATAACAGATGCGGACATCAATCCATATCTGATACTCCCGTCCTTGGCGCGAAAGCCTGCTTCGAGATTCATCACCTGGCCGTCTTTTTTCAAGCCTTCTACCAGCCGCGCCCGATCCTCCGGCTTGTCCCAGATGTCCAGCATGATCGAGGTGTTCCCGGTAATTTCCTGTTCGGTGTATCCCATGATCTGGGTGAATCCAGGGTTGATCGAGACATAGCGCCTGTCCTCGACCCGGTTGATGTTGAGGGCCTCCGGATTGAGATAGAACGCTTTTTTGAACTTTTCCTCGCTTTTTTGCAGCGCTTCATCGGCCCGCTTGCGCTCGGTAATGTCGGTGCTGGTCCCGCTGAGGCGCAGCGGCCGCCCTACGGCGTCGCGCTCGATCACCCGGCCGCGGCTCCGGATCCACTTCCACTCGCCGTTCGCCACCCTGACCCGGTGTTCCACTACGTAATTGGGGATTTCTCCTTTCTGCGCACGGACGGCGGTGGCGATAACGCCCGGTAGATCATCCGGATGCACAAGCTTCAGCAAATCGGCGGCATTCGTGCGGGTCTCTGCGGGTGACATGCCAAGAAACGCAGCCCAGGAAGCGTCAAGCCAGATTTGTTTCGTGCGCAGATCGCTTTCCCACACGCTGGTCCGCCCGCCTTCGAGCGCAATTTGCAGTCGGTGTGCCGCGACGTTGATTTCCTGCAAGGCGTACAGGATGATCGCCACCACCAGGGAGGCCACGAGCAACGAAGCCACCAAGCCGGTGAGCAGGTAATCCGCGGTGACCCGGCCCAGCAGCCACCACCCCATTGCGGCAGAGATGACCTCGGACATCCCTATGGAC
>QYQC01000125.1 GCA_007280315.1 Betaproteobacteria bacterium
CGGGGTTGCAAGAGCGTTGCGTTCACCTATAACGATCCGGGGATCTTCGCAGAGTATGCGATGGAGGTTGCCGACGCCTGTCACGCCGTCGGCGTGCAGACGGTGGCGGTCACCGCAGGCTATATCCACGCCGCGCCGCGGCGCGAATTCTACGCCAAGATGGACGCGGCCAACGTCGATCTCAAGGCGTTTACGGAAGAGTTCTATGTCAAGCTCACCGGCGCGCACCTGGCGCCTGTGCTGGAAACGCTCAAGTACCTGAAGCACGAGACCGCGGTGTGGCTCGAGATCACCACGCTGCTGATTCCAGGCAAGAACGACAGCGATGCCGAGCTCGAAGCCCTGAGCGCCTGGATCGCGCGTGAACTCGGTCCGGACGTGCCGCTGCATTTTTCCGCGTTTCATCCGGACTGGAAAATGACCGGTATTCCAGCCACGCCCGCGGCGACGCTGACGCGCGCACGGCGGATTGCGCTCGGGCACGGGCTGCACTACGTCTACACCGGCAACGTGCACGATGCGGAAGGTGGAACCACGCATTGTCCGCATTGCGCCAACGCGCTGATCGTGCGCGACTGGTACAACATCCTCAACTACCGCGTCAGCGCGGACGGGCATTGCCGGGAATGCGGTGCGATCGTCGCCGGACGGTTTCAGCCGTTTGATGTCACGCGACAATTCGGCTCGAAACGGATGCCGGTTCGCATTGCGGGGGCAAGTTGAGTCAAATGGTGCGCTTGACTGTTTACTGAAACTGTATAAAGATACAGGCTCCGCAACAGCCTAGGGTTCGCCGATGGAAGCGCTCACCGCCAAGCAGCAGGAAATCCTGACGCTGATACGCCAGGCCATCGAGACCACCGGCCTGCCACCTACCCGCGCCGAGATCGCCGAGGCGATGGACTACAGTTCGCACAACGCGGCCGAGGAGCATTTGCGCATGCTCGAGCGCAAGGGTGCGATCGAAATTGTAAAGGGCTCGGCGCGCGGCATCCGCCTGAAGGACGGGGGCGGCATTCCGCTGATCGGGCGCGTCGCTGCTGGCGCCCCCATTCTGGCAGAAGAACACATAGAGGCGCATTACCAGGTCGATCCGGCGCTGTTCAAGCCCCGCGCCGATTTTCTGCTCAAGGTACGCGGCATGAGCATGCGCGATGCTGGCATCCATGATGGCGACCTGCTGGCCGTGCACAAAACCAGCGAAGCGCGCGCCGGGCAGGTCGTGGTCGCGCGCCTCAACGACGAGGTGACGGTAAAGCGCCTGCGCCGCCGTGGCGCAATCATCGAGTTGTTACCCGAAAATCCGGAATTCGAGCCGATACTCGTCGACCCCAGGCGCGAAGAATTCGCCATCGAAGGCCTGGGCGTGGGGGTAATTCGAGCCGGTCGATCCTTGTAGTCCCGACCACTTCCTTACATGAAGTCCCTGAATTTCATGCAATTTGTACATTGCGATTGCATTAATTCAAAAACTGTATAAAAATACAGGTCAACGCCGAAGCTTGGCGTTCGTTGATGCACACATTGCCACCGAAACCGAAGGAGATTTTCATGGACGACAACAAGACCAAAGCCCTCGCAGCCGCGCTCGCACAAATCGAAAAGCAGTTCGGCAAAGGGTCCATCATGCGCATGGATTCGGACGCGATACAGGATGACGTGCAGGTGGTCTCCACCGGGTCGCTCGGTCTGGACATTGCACTCGGTGTAGGCGGGTTGCCGCGCGGGCGCGTGGTCGAAATATATGGACCGGAATCTTCCGGAAAAACCACCTTGACGCTGCAGGTGATCGCGGAGATGCAGAAGCTGGGCGGCACGGCCGCCTTTATCGATGCAGAAAACGCGCTGGATCCGCAATATGCGCAGAAGCTGGGCGTGAAGGTCGAGGATCTGCTCATTTCCCAGCCCGACACCGGCGAGCAGGCACTGGAAATTGCCGACATGCTGGTGCGCTCGGGATCGGTCGACGTGGTGGTCATCGACTCGGTGGCTGCGCTCACGCCCAAGGCCGAGATCGAGGGCGAAATGGGCGAGCCGCAGATGGGTCTGCAGGCGCGCCTGATGAGCCAGGCATTGCGCAAGCTCACGTCCAATATCAAGCGTACCAACACCCTGGTGATATTCATCAATCAGATCCGCATGAAAATCGGCGTCATGTTCGGCAGCCCGGAGACCACCACCGGCGGCAACGCGCTCAAGTTCTATGCTTCGGTGCGCCTGGACATCCGGCGTATCGGCTCGATCAAGAAGAACGATGAAGTCATCGGCAATGAAACGCGGGTGAAAGTGGTGAAAAACAAGATGGCGCCGCCGTTCCGCGAGGCCCTGTTCGATATCCTGTACGGCGAGGGCATATCGCGCGAGGGTGAAATTCTGGAATTGGGCGTAAAGCACGGGATGGTGGAAAAGTCGGGTGCCTGGTACGCCTACAACAAAGACAAGATCGGTCAGGGCAAGGACAACGCGCGCGACTACCTCAAGGAGCACCCCGAGCTGGCGGTCGAAATCGAAGCGCGCGTGCGCGAGGCGGTCGGCGTGAAAGGCGCCAAACCTCCGGCCACGCTGAGCGTCGTGGCGGGCTGACGCCCGAGTCCGGGAACTGTGGCGAAACCAGAGGTCTCGCTGCGCGGGCGGGCGCTGGCCATGCTTGCGCGGCGGGAGCATACTCGCGCCGAAATGGCGCTAAAACTTTCGCCCCACGCCGAATCACCAGAACAGCTCGACCAGCTGCTGGACGCACTAGTCGCGCGCGGCTGGCTGTCGGAGCAGCGATTCGCAGAGTCCCGGGCGAATTCCCTGGCGCGCAAGTTTGGCAGTCGTAAAATTGAACACGATCTCAGGAGCCGCGGGGTATCCGCTGAAGTTGTCGAGCGCAGTGTGGAGCAGGCGCGCGCGCACGAGCTGGAGCACTGTCGTACCGCATGGCAGAAGAAATTCGGCATGCTGCCGCAAGGTGCCGCCGAGCGCGGCCGGCAGATGCGCTTTCTCGCCGGTCGCGGCTTTTCTGCCGATGTAGTGAGCCGGGTGCTTAAAGCCGGAGATTCAGACTGATGTCTGCTGACGAAAAATCCCTGGACGGTTGGCGCGAAGAAATGCGCTCGGCCTTCCTCTATCGGGTGATGGCCGACGCCGAAGCGGGCACGCCGCGCGACGACCTGTTCCGCGGTCTGGCAATTGAAGCCGAGAATCAGGCGGGAATCTGGGCGCGTAAGGCCGGCGTCACGCCACCGGCTTACGTCCCCGATCTGCGCGCGCGCATGGTTGCCGCGCTGGTGCGCCGTCACGGCCCGCGTCCCCTGCGCGCAATTCTGGTGGCGATGAAAGTGCGTGGCTTGTCGGTGTATTCGCATGCTGCACCCGGCCATCCCGTGCCGACCACGCTGGAAGACGTGGGAAAGCGCCATCGGGCGATGAGCGGCGGTGGCAATCTGCGAGCGGCGGTGTTCGGCGTCAACGACGGCCTGGTATCGAACGCCAGCCTGATTCTGGGCGTAGCCGGTGCATCGGCCAACAATTCCATCATTCTGCTTTCCGGCGTCGCCGGCCTCCTGGCCGGTGCATTTTCGATGGCGGCGGGCGAATATGTTTCGGTACGTTCGCAGCGCGAAATGTTCGAGCATCAGATTGGCCTCGAGCGCGACGAGCTGGCGCAATACCCGGAGGAGGAAGCAGAGGAGTTGGCGCTTATTTACGCTGCGCGCGGCCTGGCGCGCGAGGACGCGTTAAAACTGGCCAGAACCATCATTGCCGATCCGGCGCAGGCGCTGGATACGCTCGCGCGCGAGGAACTGGGCCTGAACCCGGACGAACTCGGGTCGCCCTCGGGCGCAGCGATTTTTTCATTCCTTTCTTTCGCGGCAGGCGCGTTCGTGCCGCTGCTCCCCTTTCTGGTGATTGCCGGCGAACACGCATTGCAGTTCACAGTCGGTATCACCGCGCTCGCGCTGTTTGCAGTTGGCGCCGCGATCAGTTTGTTCACCGGCAGAAGCGCCGTTCGCGACGGCATGCGCATGCTGGTTATCGGCGCCGCAGCCGGCGGCCTGACTTACGTCATAGGCAAGATGCTCGGGGTCAGTTTGACTTAGAGTCTATTTGCATGTGGGCCGGATTCAGGCGAAAATTCAATCTTTTACCTCAGGACAGCTGGACTCGATGGCGCTTCGCGCCCGGCCCGAAGCGAAATTATGAAATCCGCAGAAATCCGCAGTAAATTCCTCGAATTTTTCGCCCAGCGCGGCCACGCCATTGTGTCCTCCAGTTCGCTGGTGCCGGGGAATGATCCGACTCTGCTGTTTACCAATTCGGGCATGGTGCAATTCAAGGACGTGTTTCTGGGCAAGGAACCGCGGCCCTACAAGCGCGCCACCACGTCGCAGCGCAGCGTGCGCGCCGGCGGCAAACACAATGATCTGGAAAACGTCGGCTATACCGCGCGCCACCATACGTTTTTCGAGATGCTGGGAAATTTCTCTTTCGGCGATTATTTCAAGCATGACGCAATTCACTATGCCTGGGATCTGCTCACCGAGGTATACAAGCTGCCCAAGGACAAATTGTGGGTGACGGTGTATCAGACCGACGACGAGGCCTATGCCATCTGGGCCGACGACATCAAGGTGCCCAAGGACCGTATCACGCGCATCGGCGACAAGCCCGGCGGCGGATCGGATAATTTCTGGCAGATGGGCGAGACCGGCCCCTGCGGGCCGTGCAGCGAGATCTTCTACGATCACGGTCCGGGCGTCGCCGGCGGCCCGCCGGGAACGCCGGAAGCAGACGGTGATCGCTATATCGAGATCTGGAACCTGGTGTTCATGCAATACAACCGCGACGACGCGGGCAAGTTGAACCCGTTGCCCAGGCCGTCGGTGGACACCGGCATGGGCCTGGAGCGTATCGCCGCGGTGTTGCAGGGCGTGCATTCGAACTACGACATCGATCTGTTCCAGGATTTGATCAAGGCGGCGGCTCGCGAAACCCATGTCAAGGACTTGGCGAGCAATTCGCTCAAAGTAATCGCCGATCATATCCGCGCGACGTCCTTCCTGATCGTCGACGGTGTGATTCCCGGCAACGAAGGCCGCGGCTATGTGCTCCGGCGCATCATCCGCCGCGCCATTCGTCACGGCTATAAACTCGGCCAGACCGAAGCTTTCTTTCACCGCCTGGTCGAGGACCTGGCAGGTGTCATGGGCGAGGCCTATCCGGAGTTGCAGAAGGCGAAGGAGCGCGTAACCCGGGTGTTGAAAACGGAAGAGGAGCGTTTTGCCGAGACCCTGGAACATGGCATGAAGGTGCTCGAAGGCGCGCTTACGCGCGAGGACCGGCTGCTCGACGGCGAAACCGTGTTTCAGCTCTATGACACCTTCGGCTTCCCGGTCGATCTGACGGCGGACATCGCACGCGAGCGCGAAGTGCGCGTCGACTACGCCGGCTTCGAGGCGGCGATGCAGCGCCAGCGCGAGCGCGCCCGCGCCGCCTCCAAATTCACGGTGACCGCGGGGGTGGAGTACTCGGGGCGCCCGACCGAGTTTCACGGCTACGATACGCTCACGCTCGAAGGCACCGTGGCGGCGTTGTATCGCGAAGGAACGTCGGTGGACGAGATCGCCGCCGGCGAGTCGGCGGTGGTGGTGCTGGACCGCACGTCGTTCTATGCCGAGTCCGGCGGGCAGGTGGGCGATCGGGGCGAACTTGCCGGTGTGAACGGCAGCTTTAATGTCGAGGACACGCAGAAAATCCAGGCCGAGGTGTTTGGCCACAAGGGCGAACTCAAAACCGGGCGGATGCGCGTCGGTGATCGTGTCATGGCCGCTGTGGACAGCGCGGCGCGCGCGCGCGCTGCCTGGAACCATTCGGCCACTCACTTGATGCATGCGGCACTGCGCAAGGTACTGGGCGCGCATGTTCAGCAAAAAGGTTCGCTCGTCGATGCGCAACGCACGCGCTTTGATTTCTCGCACAATGAGCCGATGGAGGAGGCGCAGCTGTGCCAGGTTGAACAACTGGTCAACCACGAGGTTCGTCGCAACACTGAGGTTTCAGTCCGCGTGATGAAATACGACGACGCGATCAAGGCCGGAGCGATGGCGCTGTTCGGCGAGAAATACGGCGACGAAGTGCGTGTGGTCGGCATGGGCGAGTTTTCCACCGAGTTGTGCGGCGGCACCCATGTGCGCCGCACCGGTGATATCGGTTTTTTCAAGATCGTTTCCGAGTCCGGCGTGGCCGCGGGAATACGCCGGGTCGAAGCGGTCACTGCCGACGGCGCTCTGTCCTGGGTGCAGCAACAGGAGGCGCGGCTGGCCGAGGCTGCGCAATTGCTCAAGTCGCCGCCGCAGGAACTGAGCCAGAAAATTTCCCAGATCATGGAGGGGGCGAGGACGCTTGAAAAAGAGCTGGCACGTCTGAAAGCGAAAGTTGCATCGTCGCAGGGTGACGACCTCGCCACGCAGGCAGCGGACGTAAGCGGGGTGAAGGTACTTGCGGTGACGTTGGAGGGCGCCGATGTCAAGGCTCTACGCGAGACCCTGGACAAACTGAAAGACAAGCTGAAATCGGCGGCAGTGGTGCTTGCGTCGAGCGAGGGCAGTAAGGTGAGTCTGATCGCCGGGGTCACCGACGATCTGACGGCGAAATTGAAAGCGGGGGAACTAGTCAATTTCGTGGCGCAGCAAGTCGGCGGCAAGGGCGGCGGCCGCGCCGACATGGCGCAGGCCGGCGGCACCGATGCATCCAAGTTGCCCGGGGCGCTGGCCTCAGTCGACGCGTGGGTGCGGCAGAAACTTCTGGGCTAGAGCGACAGCGCAGGGGTGCGCGTCTGCCCGCGCCGTGCTGTATGGGCTGTATGGGCAAAACTTGCCAAGCGCGCGGAATGTGTGATTGAATCCGTGCTGGAGATGAATGAAATGAGCCGCACCTACGCCTTTTGGTTTTACTTTTTCGGCTTTTCCCAGCCGCTGGCGGAGGAATTGAGCTAAGTTTGCGCCCAAGTATCCAAGAAAACCGCCAGTGCCGAAAGCCTGGCGGTTTTTTTTTGCCGATGACAAAACTATGACTACTACAGCAATCGCACGCAGAATAAACCGGCTCCTGCCGGCCGATGCAGCCGACCGCCCCCGGACCGACCGGTATCAAGGAGAGATCATGGCCTACAAGATTGACGACGTCCGTATTCGCGAAATCAAGGAACTCGCTCCGCCTTCGCATGCGATTCGCGAATTTCCGGTGTCCGACGCGGTCGAGCGCCTTACCTACGAGACGCGCCAGGGCATACACGGCATTCTGCACGCGGCTGACGACCGCCTGCTGGTTGTAATCGGCCCGTGTTCGATCCATGACCCCAAATCAGCGCTGGAGTACGCGCTGCGCCTGGCCAACGAAAAGGCCAGACACGCAGCGGACCTGTTGATCGCGATGCGGGTCTATTTCGAGAAACCGCGTACCACAGTGGGCTGGAAGGGCCTCATCAACGACCCGCGCCTGGACGGCAGCTTCAACATCAACGAGGGCCTGCGCCTCGCGCGCAATGTGCTGCTCGATATCAACGAACTGGGCGTGCCGGCAGGCGTCGAGTACCTCGACATGATCACGCCGCAGTATATTGCCGATCTCGTGAGCTGGGGCGCGATCGGGGCGCGCACCACGGAATCGCAGGTTCACCGCGAACTTGCTTCCGGGCTCTCCTGCCCGGTCGGATTCAAGAACGGTACGGACGGCAACATCCGTATTGCGGTGGATGCGATCAAGACATCGCGCCAGCCGCATCATTTTCTTTCGGTTACCAAAGCCGGACACTCGGCCATCGTTTCCACCAACGGCAACGAAGATTGCCATGTCATCCTGCGCGGCGGCCCCAAGCCCAATTATGATGCCGCCAGCGTGGACGCGGCGGCCCTGCAACTGGCGTCCTCCGGGCTGGAGCAGCGGTTGATGATCGATTTTTCCCATGCGAACAGTGAAAAGAACTATCTGCGCCAGCTGGATGTGTGTGCTGACGTGGCGGGCCAGATTGCGGCGGGCGACGACCGCGTCATCGGCGTGATGGCCGAATCGCATCTGCATCCCGGGCGGCAGGACATGGTGCCGGGCAAGCCGCTCGCCTACGGCGTGTCGGTCACCGACGCCTGCGTCGGTTGGGATGACAGTGTAGAGCTGCTCGAGCGTCTGGCCGACGCGGTGCGCCAGCGGCGTCTGGTGCATGAGGCTGAAGACTAGAGTTCATGGCGGGGCATGGATTTCCAGATGAAAATGGCGGGGCTCTCCGTTTTCTTCGCCGGTCCTGCCTGGCTTAGCGCTACCATTTGCGTTCCAGACTAATCGTTCGGGACGCGAACGGCGCTGCCAGCGTCCCCTGTTTCCAAGGTGGATCGATATCGATCTTTTCCCCAATCTAGTGCAAGCGCTCGGCTGGGAGGTGTGCCTGCTGGCGCCGCTCACCATCCTGTTTGGCTATGTCATTTTCGGCATGGTCGGTTTCGGTTCAACGCTTACCAACGTGCCGCTGCTGGCGCATCTGCTGCCGCTGCGTTTTGTCGTTCCGCTTACGCTGCTGCTCGACTTGACCGCCGCGATCGCGTTGGGAACGCGCACTCGTGGCCAGGCCGATCGCGCGGAACTCAGACGTATTTTGCCATTTGTTCTGCTCGGTCTCGCCCTGGGTCTTGCGCTGCTGATTCATTTGCCGGAGCGCGTACTACTGCTCCTGCTCGGCAGTTTTGTGCTTTACGCCGGGATCAGCAGCCTGGCGCGAAGGCCGGCCGCCGGCGTGTTGCACCCTGGCTGGGCGGTTCCGGCCGGGGTGATCGGGGGCATCTTCAGCGCGCTATACGGAACCGGCGGCCCGATTTACACCATCTATCTGTCGCGACGCCTGACAGACAAGTCGGCGTTCCGCGCCACCATGGCCAGGCTGGTGATGACTGTGAGTCTGGTGCGCCTGGCGCTGTTCCTGGCCTCCGGGCTGCTGTTTCAGGACTACCTGCTGTTGGCGGCCCTGCTGCTTCTGCCGTTCGCGGCGCTGGGCCTGTCCCTCGGAAATCGCCTGCATCACGCCTTGTCGGCGCGGCGTATTTTGCTATTCGTGTATCTGCTAATCATCGCCAATGGCGCCGCGCTGATCGTGCGCGCCTGGTGATCCTGTAGCCCTTATAATCGCGGCCATGCAGACCCCGTCCAGCCAGATCGCGGCGCCGCTGCGGACCGCGTTTTATCTCGCGCTGGTGCTTACGCTGGCATTTAAATTCTGGTTTGCGCAGAAGCTGCCCATGACCGGGGATGAGGCCTACTTCATCTACTGGGGTGTCTATCCCGATTACGGTTTCTACGACCATCCACCCATGGTCGGCTGGATACTCGCGTTGCTGCTGCAGTTGTCGCGCTCGGAGTGGGTGCTGCGCCTGCCGGTGATCATGCTGCCGGCGCTGGTCGCGCTGGCGATGCTGCGCTACCTGAAACCGGCGGATGAAGCCAGGGCCTACGCCGTGGCGCTCGCGTTTCTGCTGCTGCCGGTCAACGTGTGGAACGTGCTGATCACCACCGATACGCCGCTGGTACTGTTTTCCTTTCTGTCGGCGCTGTGCTTCGCAGGCGCATTACGCCGCGAAACACAGTGGTTGTATGCGGCTTCGGGCGCGTTTCTCGGACTGGCATTTCTTTCGAAATATTTCGCCGTCCTTCTGGGTCTGGCCTACCTGGCCTTCGTACTGACCCAGCCTGCGGGCCGGCGCAGCTGGCGCGGGCTGGCTAGCGTAATTGCCAGCGTGCTGCCGTTTGCGGCGCTCAATGCCTGGTGGAATTACCACCACTGCTGGGCCAACCTGATGTTTAACGTGTACAACCGGCACGACGACGCAGGATGGTCTGTGCAAACCCCCTTGCTCTATGTTCTGAGCGTTCTCTACATGCTGTGCCCGGTTGCGCTTTACCAGTTGTGGCGCAGCCGCGCGGCGTTGCGTCTGAAAATGGCGGAACCGCGAGTGCGATTCTTCATTTTTGCCTGGGTTGTGCCGCTCGCCGTGTTCGCCCTGCTCGCGTTGGCGAAACAGATCGGCCTGCATTGGCTGCTTTCGTTCGTGCCATTTTTCTTCATCGCCGCTGCGCTGGTCCTCGATGCGGCGCAGCTGCGAAAATCCGCAGTCTATTTGTCCGTGTTTTCGGCGATCCACGTGACCGCCATCGTTGCGGTCAGTTTCATGCCGATGGAGATTTGGAAAAACAACCGGCTCTACGACGGTATTGTATTTCACGTCAAAACGGCCGAGTTGCTGCAGCGGCTCGAACCTTATGCCGGAAGATACGAGTTTTCCGCCGACGGATTTTCACCGGCGGTGACGGCATCCTATGCCTCGGGCAAGTATTTTTTTGTTTTCGGCACTGCCTCCTCGCACGGGCGCCACGACGACATCGTCACAGATTTCCGCTTGCTGGCGGGAAAGAACATTCTGGTGTTGAGGAAGAACCCGCCCAACCCGGCCGACTACGCGCCGTTTTTCGCCAAGGTCGAGTACCGCCAGTTCGAACTGTACGGCGCCACCTATCATCTGGTGCTGGGTCAGGCGTTCGATTACCCGCGATATCGCGAGCAGGTGCTGCGGCCATTGCGCGACCGTTACTATAGAATCCCGTCCTATCTGCCACTGGGCCACTGCTACTTTTGCGAACGCTACTTCCCCGATGAGCCCGTCCCCAGGCGCTAGCACCGCGTCGTTTCCGCTGCAGTTGCTGCGCCTGCTGCGTCCGCATCAGTGGGTGAAGAACGGGTTTGTTTTCATCGGCCTGCTGTTCAGCGACGTCAGCGACGACTGGGGTCTGCGGGGAAACGTCCTATATGCCGCCGCTGGATTCTGCTTGCTCTCGAGTTGCGTATACGTGTTGAACGACATGTTCGATCGCAAGGCCGATCAAGCCCATCCGCTGAAACGCCATCGGCCCCTGGCCAATGGCACGGTGGGCATGGGCGCGGCGTTCGCGCTGGCGTGCGTCTGCGCGATCGCGGGCCTTGCGCTGGGCGCTGCGGCCGCCACCCGCGTGGCGGCCATTCTGCTAGCGTATCTGCTGCTCAATCTGGCCTACAGCGCCGGGCTGAAGCACGTCGCGATTCTCGATGTGTTCATTATCGCCGCAGGCTTCATGTTGCGCATTTTCGCCGGTACCTGGGGTGTGGGAATCGCCCCATCACAATGGCTGCTCCTGTGTGGTCTGCTGCTGACGATTTTCCTCGGCTTCGCCAAGCGCCGTGCCGAATTGATGGTGAGTGCAAATGATGGCGCCATTGGCGCCAGCCAGCGCCCGGTGCTCGACGATTACAGCCCGGCGCTGCTCGACACGATGATGGCGATCAGCGCCGCCGGCGTCATCGTCAGTTACAGCTTGTATACCGTCAGCCCCGATACCGTGGAGTTGCACCACACAGACAATCTGATCTATACCCTGCCGTTCGTGCTGTACGGTATGTTTCGCTATATATTCCTGGTGCACCGCCGCGGCGGCGAAGACCCTGCGTCGACGCTGCTCACCGATGCGCATATGATCGTTACCGGCGCGGCCTGGCTGGGCGTCACTTTATGGCTGATTTGGTGAACCAGGATATCGATTTGAGCTTGGCCCCCGGTTTCGGCATAATCGGCGAATGCCGGGCTCGCCGGCGGGACCTTCCCGGACCCGCCCGATGCACCTGTCTCGGACGAGCACGCAATGGCTGAAAGCGGCAAACACGACCTCCTGGCGCATCTGGAATACCTCGGCGACGCGACCCAGTTCGCCGTCAAAATGCACCGCATGATCACTTACTCGCCGCTGTTCGAGAATTTCAACATGGCGGAAATACGGCTGATGAGTCACTTCATGCATGTCTACCGTGCCGGACCCGGCCAGGAGATCATCCACGAAGGCGAGCAGGGTGACTTCATGATGCTGATGATCGAGGGCAGCGTGGAGGTGTTCAAGCAGGACCGCTGGAACACGCCCAAGCTCATTGCGTCGGTCGACGCAGGCAAGACACTGGGCGAAATGTCGATGATAGACGGCGAACCGCGCTTCGCCACCTGCGTTGCCGCCGAGTCCTGCGTGATTGCGGTGCTGTCGCGCGAGAGCCTGGCGCGCATCATTCTTGAGCAGCCGATACTGGGCGCGAAGATCCTGATGGAATTGGTGCTCATGCTGTCGCAGCGCCTACGCCAGACCAGCGTCAAACTGGTGGGTCTGATGGACAAGGACGGCAACTAGTCTGCGGTCGCGTCTGGTTATACTGGCAAACCCCTACGTCGCTGCGCCGCGAATGTGGCAGAATGGCGGCCGATACTGGTGGAGGGCGGAATGAACATAAAAAACGGCAAGGATTTCTGGGCTGGGCTGATGTTTGCCGGATTCGGACTGGGTTTTATGCTGGTGTCGTTCAATTATCCGATGGGCTCGGCGGTGCGCATGGGGCCCGCCTATTTCCCGACAGTGCTTGGCGGCATGCTCGCGATCCTTGGCGCGGCAGTGTTTGTCCGCGCGTTCGTGTCGAAACTTCCCCACCCGCTCAAGGTGTTTTCGTTCCGGCTGCCCTTGATGATCGGCGCGCTCGCGCTCGGCGGGGCGACCTACCTGGCGGATAGCTGGCTCAAGGGCGTGCCGATGGCGGAGTTTGCGCTCACCGGGCTGGCACTGTTCCTGTTTATCGGCGCGTTCGGGCCGAAGTCGATGTTTCTGGTGCTGCTCTCCGTGGTTATATTCGGCTATGCGCTGAAACCGCTGGGCCTGGTGCTGGCGACCGTATTGTTGATCGTCATCAGCGCTTTTGGCGGCCACGATTTTCGCAATAAGGAAATCGTGATTCTGACCATCGTGCTGGTGCTGTTCGGGGTGCTGGTGTTCGTCAAGGGACTGGGCCTGCCGTTCAACCTCTGGCCCGGAGAATAGGCATGGAATTCGATCTGATCCACAATCTCGGCATCGGCTTCGGCGTCGCGCTGAGCTGGCAGAACCTGATGTATTGTTTCTTCGGCGTGGTGCTGGGGACACTGATCGGCGTGCTGCCCGGCATCGGTCCCGTCGCAACCATCGCGATGCTGCTGCCGGTGACGTTCAACCTGTCGCCGATTTCGGCTTTGATCATGCTCGCCGGCATCTACTACGGCGCGCAATACGGTGGCTCGACCACCGCCATCCTGGTCAATATACCCGGTGAATCTTCTTCGGTGATAACCTGCCTGGATGGCTACGCGATGGCGCGTCAGGGCCGCGCCGGTCCCGCGCTGGCAATCGCTGCCATCGGCTCGTTCTTCGCCGGCTGCGTTGCCACAGTCGTCATTGCGCTGTTCGCACCGCCGTTGGCCGAGGTGGCGCTGAAATTCGGTCCGGCCGAGTACTTTTCGCTGATGATTCTGGGCCTGGTCGGCGCGACAGTGCTGGCGCATGGTTCGCTGGTCAAGGCGATTGCGATGACCCTCCTCGGGCTGCTGCTGGGCCTGATCGGCACCGACGTCAATTCCGGCATCGCGCGGTTCTCTTTCGGTCTGCCGGAACTCTCCGATGGCATCGGCTTCGTCATTGTCGCCATGGGGGTATTCGGCTTCGCCGAGATCATTACCAATCTCGAGCAAGGCGAGTCACGCGACGTGTTCGTCAACAAAGTCACCGGCCTGATGCCTACCTGGAAGGATCTCAAGGACAGCTCGGGTGCGATCCTGCGCGGCACCGCCCTGGGCTCGATGCTCGGCATCCTGCCCGGCGGCGGGGCGCTCCTGTCCTCGTTTGCCGCCTATACCCTGGAAAAGAAGATCGGTGACACATCGATGTTCGGCAAAGGCGAAATCCGAGGCGTCGCGGCGCCGGAATCGGCCAACAACGCCGGTGCGCAGACTTCCTTCATCCCCCTGCTCACGCTGGGTATTCCGTCCAATCCGGTGATGGCACTGATGATAGGTGCGATGATGATCCAGGGCATCGCCCCCGGGCCGCAGGTGATGACCGAAAGGCCGGAACTCTTCTGGGGCATGATCGCCAGCATGTGGATCGGCAACCTGATGCTGGTAATCCTGAACCTGCCCTTGATCGGCATCTGGGTGAAGCTGCTGACCGTGCCCTATCGGCTGCTCTACCCCTCGATCCTGCTGTTCTGCTGCGTCGGGGTCTACAGTCTGTCCAATGCGCCTTTCGACGTAATGCTGACCGCGGTTTTCGGGCTTTTGGGCTACATTTTTGTCAAGCTCGAATGCGAGCCGGCACCGCTGATTCTGGGCTTCATCCTCGGACCGCTGATGGAGGAGAATCTGCGCCGTGCGATGCTGCTTTCGCGCGGCGACGCAACCGTGTTTTTCACCAAGCCGATCAGCGGCGTGCTTCTCGGCATGGCGATCGTACTGCTGCTCATCACGCTGGCGCCGACGGTGCGCAAAACGCGCGAAGTCGCATTTCAGGAATAGCATTCCGGCAAGGCAGGTATGGTCTCAGGGCGGAGGACGCATTGTGTCCTCCGTTTCCGTCTCGTGGGATTCGATTTGAACTGTCGTCCATAGAGGAGAACATCGTGAGTCGATGGAGTCGATTTACACTGCGGTCGATTGTCGCGTTGATGCTGGCGCTTGGATGCACGACCGCATCTGCACAGAGTTATCCAACCAAGCCGATACGTTTGGTGGTGCCGTATCCGGCGGGTGGTCCGCTGGACATCATGGCGCGCGCTATCGGGCAGAAGCTGACCGAGGCGTGGAACCAGCCGGTGCTGATCGACAATCGTGCCGGCGCCGGTGGCAATATCGGAGCCGATCTGGTGGCGAAGAGCGCGGCCGACGGTTATACGCTGTTGATGGGGGCGGTCGCGACCCACGCCATCAATCCGACCCTGTATGGAAAAATTCCCTACGACCCGGTAAAGGACTTTACGCCGGTGGCCCTGGTTGCACAGGTGCCGAATATCCTGGTGGTAAACCCTTCGGTCCCGGCAAGATCGGTCAGGGAATTGATCGAATTGGCGCGTGAACGGCCAGGTTATCTCAATTACGGTTCGGGCTCGACCGGGTCGACCGGTCATCTCGCGGGTGAGTTGTTCAAGACCATGGCCGGGGTGCAGATGGTGCACATTCCCTACAAGGGCGGTGCACCGGCGATGGCCGACCTGCTTTCCGGTCAGGTACAGCTGATGTTCGACAATCTGGCCAATGCGCTGCCCAACGTCAAGGCTGGCCGGCTGCGGGCGCTTGCGGTAACCACGCTGGCGCGCGCGCCGGCAATGCCGGACCTGCCGACGATCGCCGAATCAGGGCTGCCCGGATTCGACCTTACGACCTGGTTCGGCGTGATGGTGCCCGCGGGAACGCCACCCGAAATCGTCACGCGGCTCAATGCCGAAATAGTGCGCGCGCTGAATGCGACCGACATGCGCGAGCGCCTGCAGAAAATGGGCACTGAGCCGCCGGCAAACAATACGCCGGAACATTTCGCGGCGTTCATTCGCACCGAGGCGACGAAATACGCCAAGGTGGTCAAGGACTCCGGCGCCAGAGTGGACTAAGCGGACGGCTTCTTCTTCCCGCCCGACCTGCCCGGCTGCCACAGTACGTCGCTGCCGCCGCCTTCTCGGTTAAGTGCGCGGGCCAGTACGAATAACAGGTCGGACAAACGGTTCAGATATTTGCGCGCGGCGGATCCGACCGTTTCGGCGCGCGCCAGCGACACCAGGGCGCGCTCGGCACGGCGGCACACGGTGCGCGCAAGGTGTGCGATGCTGGCTGCGCGCGTTCCACCGGGCAGAATGAATTCCTTCAGTGGCGGCAGATCGCGATTGTAGCCGTCCAGCAGTAATTCCAGGCGTGTTACCTGCTTGTCATCGATGCTGGTATGTCCCGGAATGCAGACTTCACCGCCCAGGTCGAACAGGTCATGCTGAATGCCGGCGAGCGCATCGCTCACGCCGGCCGGCAGTTGTTCGGTGAGCAGCAGGCCGATCGCAGAATTCAGCTCATCGATTTCGCCCAGCGCGTGCACGCGCAGGCTGTCCTTGGGCACGCGCGAGCCGTCGCCGAGGCCGGTCTCTCCGGCGTCGCCGGTTCGAGTATAGATTTTGGTGAGACGGTGGCCCATGTGCTTCCGAGGGGAATCGAGGCTGGGGATTGTACCGCAATGGAACGGGCGGACCTTGAGCGCCAAGGCGGGCTGCGTGCGCCGAACGTGCGATGTAGCGGGGCACGATTGTGCGTTTAGACCGGCTCTATCGTAGCTGAATCATAGTAGAATATTGCCGCTGCACGCTGTACCAACGGCGCGCTCGCGTTCGAAGCGGCGCAAACTAGGGATCCAAGTGATGTTTTTGGCGAAATTGCGCAGCCGGATGGCATCGATGTCCTCGGTCGAATACCTGCCCGAGCGCGTTTCCATGCTCTACCGGCTGTCCGGTACCGACGTGCCCATCATCCTGGTGGCCGCAGCCATCACCGCGTTCGCCATGTGGGGCTTCATCGGCGTCAATCTGATTGTCATCTGGTTTATCTGGCTTGGCGTCGCAAGTGCAGTGCGCTACGCCATGGCGCGACTCTATCGCAGCCGCCAGCCGCCGGGGGAGGACGCCGCGCAATGGGAAAACTATTTCTGTCTCGCCAGCGCGGCAGTCGGCGCCGGCTGGGGACTGGCTTTGATGCTCATCGGGCATACGCCGACTTCGCTGCAGGAACTCACGGTAACATTTTTGATCAGCAGTGTCGCCATGGGGCTGCCGCCCTCGCTTGCGCCCAGTCCGAAGGCGTTCACCAGTTTCATCCTGCCCATTCTTGCCCCGATGGTGGCGATGTTGCTGACTTTCGGCGGCGGGCTCAATACTTCTACCGCGTTATTGATGCTGGTATTCGCGACGGTGCTGCTGGGTTTGTACATGTCCAATCACTACGCGTTGATCGAGACGCTGGCTTACGGCCACGAGAATACGCTGCTGCTGCAAAAACTGCGCGTTACCGAAAAGTCGCTGATTTCCGCTCTGGCCGAGCAACAGCTGATCTTCGACACGGCGGCGGTCGGAATCGCTTTTGTCAGCCAGGGTGCCGTGGCGAAATGCAATCGGCGCTTTGCCGAGCTTCTCGGTTATGCGACAGATGAGATCGCCGGAAAATCCACGCGCGTCTGGTTCGGGTCGGGCGAGGAATTCATGCAGCCGGGCACGCGACCCTACGCCACGCTCTCGCAGGGTGAGAACTATTCTTCCGAATTGCTGCTGCAGAAGAAAGACGGCACCCCGGTGTGGGTGTTCACCGACAGCCGTGCGATCGACCCGGCCAAGCCCCAGGACGGGATTATCGTCGGCATCGGTGACATAACTGAGCGCAAGCTGGCCGAAGCTGCGCTGCAGCAGACCAAGGAACGGCTGGACCTGGCGATGCAGTCCTCGGCCATTTCGATCTGGGAGTGGGACGGCAGGCGCGGCACGGTCTATCTGGACGCAGCGCTGGCGCAGATGACCGGGGAGGAGCCGCGCGAGCGCTATCTTACGCTGGACGAGCTGGTGTCCCTGGTGCACCCGGACGAGATCGCAGCGGTGCGCCAGGCGCAGACCGACTGTATCAAAGGCCTGCGGCCGTTGTACCGCATAGAGCACCGCCTGAAGATGGCGAGCGGCGACTGGGTTTGGGTGCTCAGTCGCGGGCGCGTGGTTGATCGCGCCGACGATGGCACTGCATTGCGCATGACCGGGACCAACGTGGACATCACCCAGCGCAAGCGTGCCGAGGTGGAGTTGTTGTCTGCGCTGCAGCGCGAAAAAGAGCTGTCCGAGATGAAGTCCAAGTTTGTTTCCATCGCGTCGCACGAACTGCGTACGCCGCTGGCGACCATCCTGTCCTCCGCCGAGTTGCTGGAACATTATTCCGACAGCCTGTCCGCGGAAGACCGCCTGAAGATGCTGCACGGGATCCAGGGCGGCGTAAAACGCATGAACGCGATGATCGAAGATGTGCTGATCATAGGCAAAGCCGAGGCGGGTGCACTGCAGTTCGATCCAAAGCCGATGGATCTGCGGGACTTGTGTACCAGAGTGGTGGAGGAATTGCGCGGCGGCGTGGCGAAGCAGCATGCGATCGAGTTCGAACATCAATTCGAGCATTCAAGCCTGAATCTGGACGAAAAGCTGCTGCGACACATTCTCACCAATCTGCTCTCCAACGCGGTGAAGTATTCGCCGCCGGGGAGCACGGTGTCGTTGTTGCTGGCCGAGCGCGACGGCCAGGCGCTGATTGAAGTGGGTGACCAGGGAATCGGCATACCGCCGGAAGACCAGGCGCGCCTGTTCGAGAGTTTTCACCGTGCCTCCAATGTTGGCAACCGGCAGGGCACCGGCCTCGGTCTGGTAATTGTGAAGAAGGCGGCGGAACTGCATGGCGGCACGATTTCGATCGAAAGCAAAGTCAATGCAGGCACCCGATTCAGCGTGCGTCTGCCGCTGACGCCGACAACACGGGCGGCGTGATCATGGCGCGGGTATTGCTCATCGATGATGATCAGTCGAACCTTGATTTCATGCGCCAGGTTATGCACATCGAAGGGCACGAACTGACCTGGGCAGCCGACGGCAAGCAGGGCCTCGCGCTGCTGGGCCAGATTCGTCCGGAGCTCATCATCTGCGACGTCGTCATGCCGCATCTGGGCGGCTACGCAGTACTGGAGACAGTGCGCGCGAACCCCGAGTTTGCGAGCGTTCCGATATTGTTGTTTTCCGCCGCCATGAGCGAGGATGCGCGCTCGCTCGGACTGCGCCGCGGCGCGACTGAGGTACTGGCCAAACCGTTCGAACTGGAGAAATTGCGCGGCGCTGTCAGGCGCTGTCTGGGGCAACCGCCGTCATGAAGAAAATCCTGGTGGTCGAAGACGAGGCGTCGATCCGTCTCAACCTGACGCTGATGCTGAAGGGGGAAGGTTATTCGGTGGATTCGGCCGAGGACGGCCGCGCCGGCGTCGAGCATGCAAAGAGCTTTGCGCCGGACCTGATCGTGAGCGACGTCATGATGCCGGAGCTGGATGGATTCGGCCTGCTGGAGACGCTGCGCGCCGATCCGCGCTTTGCCGATACGCCGTTCATTTTTCTTACGGCGCTAAACGACAGAACCAGCATGCGCCGCGGCATGAATCTTGGCGCCGACGATTTTCTCAACAAACCGTTTACCCGCGACGAGCTGCTCGAGGCGGTAAATTCGCGCTTGAAGAAATACGAGAAGGCAGCACGCTCGCTGGCCGAGCGCCTGGTCGCCGGCAACGACGAGCTCAAGCGCTGGTACCGGCAGAGCATTTCCGGCGCCGATGCCGAGCGCCCGCTGGCCTTCGCGGAAACCGCCGGGATGACCGGCAAAATGACCGTGGCCACGGTGCTGTTTGCCGACATCCGCAATTTCACCACCTATTCAGAACGACTCACCGCGGGTCAGATTGCCGAATTGCTCAATGCGTATTTCGAATCGGTGTGCCAGCCGATCGTGCGTAACGGCGGACGCATCGCGAAGCTGATCGGCGACGGCATCATGGTGGTGTTCGAGGCGCGCCCGGAGGACGGGGAGGACAATCACGCCCGTCGCGCCATTCGTGCCGGACTGGGCATAGTGCTTGCGGCGAACGCCTTTGGCGACTGGTTCAAGACGCATTTCGAGCTCGGGGATTTGCCTGAATTTGCGACCGGGGTAGGCGTGCATACCGGCGACCTGATGGAGGTGCGCATCGGACCGCCCGGGGCCGAAGACCTGACTGTGGTCGGGGACAGCGTCAACGTCGCATCACGCCTTGAAGGACAAACGAAGGAGCTGGGCTGGCCGTTGGTGGCGAGCGCGGCCGCGGTGAGCATGGCCGGCAGCCTGGTGAGCACCGGCCAATCGCGCCAGCTCGAGTTGCGCGGCCGCAATGCGCCGATCGAAGCGATGGAAGTCACCGGCATCGGTGCTGCCGAGGGCACAGATGAGGGGCCGATTGAAGTGCCGGATTCGATACGCGCAGCGCTCGCCGAAAACGCGCAGATGACCGCGCGTGCGGCCAAAGCGGCGTTGTCGGAAACGCTGCGTATCATCACCAGCGACTTGTCGCGCGCGCTTGCGGCCGGCCGGCCGCTGCAGGTAAAGGGCTATCGCGTGCTGGAGAAAATCGGGGAAGGCGGCATGTCCAACGTGTTTCTGGCTGAACGTGAAACCGACGGCGAGCAGGTGGCGCTGAAGATTCTCAACGCGAAACCCAGCGACGACAAACAGCTGCTGCAGCGTTTCATCCAGGAATCGGCTCTGATTTCCGATATCGACCATACCAACGTGGTGTGGATTTTCGACAAGGGATTCACCGACGATTACGCCTATATCGCGATGGAGTATTTCACCGGCGGCAGTCTGAAAGACGTCATCGAGCGGGGCCTTACGCCGCGCCAGGCGCTGTCGCTGATGGCGCAGGCCGCCGCCGCGCTGGCGGAAATCCATCGCCTCGGCATCGTGCATCGCGATGTCAAGCCGGCGAACATGATGCTGCGCGCGGACGGCACCATGGTGCTGGCGGATTTTGGCATCGCCAAGCGTACCGCGGGGTCGATGGAGCGGACCGTGCACGGCGAATTTTTCGGCACGCCCTATTATATTTCGCCGGAGCAGGCCAACGGCAAACAGGCAACCGAGCGCTCAGACATCTACAGCCTGGGCATCATTTTTTATGAAATGCTGATGAACCGGCGTCCGTTTGACGGCGACTCCATCATCGAACTGATCTCGCAACACGTGCATGCGCCGGTGCCGCGGCTGCCGGAGGCGTTGATTGACTATCAGATACTGCTCGATGGCATGCTGGCCAAGGATCCGGCCGAGCGCCTGCAGAATGCGGACGAGGTACTCGCGATTATCGACCGCGTATGGACGCAGGTCGCGCTGCGTGCGAACACTGCGCAAGGTCCCGGCTGACGCATTGAGCGGTAGTGCAAGTTCGCGCGAACTGCGGCTGCAATGAAACGTCTGTCAATAATAATCCCCACGTTGGACGAGGCGCCGCGCATCGTCGCGACCCTTGAATCTTTGCGGGACCTGCGCTGCCGTGGGCATGACATCATTGTGGCTGACGGTGGTTCAAGCGACGCCACGGTAGTTCTGGCCCGGGGTGCGGCCGACCGGGTTGTCATTTCAAACACCGGTCGCGCCGAGCAGATGAACGCCGGCGCGCGCGCCGCATCAGGCGATGTGCTGTTGTTCCTGCACGCTGATACATGCCTGCCCGACAACGCCGATCATCTGGTATTGCAGGGGCTGGCCGCGGGCGAATCCGTCTGGGGCCGCTTTGACGTGCGAATTGCGGGCGCGCACCGCATGTTGCGGCTGGTGGAGGCGATGATGAATCTGCGTTCCCGCCTGTCCGGCATCTGTACCGGCGATCAATGCATTTTCGTTCGCCGCGATGCGTTCGAAGCCATTGGCGGCTTTCCTTGCCAGGAACTGATGGAAGATATCGCCATCAGCGTGCGCCTGCGTCGCCTATCCGCGCCACTATGCCTGCGCCAGCGCTGTCTGACGTCGGCGCGCCGCTGGGAAAGCGGCGGGGCTCTACCTACCATCGCGCTGATGTGGTGGCTGCGTTTGCAGTATGCATTCGGCGCTGCGCCGGCGAAACTGGCACGCGACTATGCGCGGCGCCGCCATTAACTGCCGCATACTGGTGTTTGCCAAGGCGCCCATGCCGGGGCGGGTGAAGACGCGCCTGATTCCAGTATTGGGCGAGGCTGGTGCGGCGGAATTGCAGCGGCAGATGATAGCGCGCACACTGGATACCGCAGTGGCGGCGCGGTTGGGAATGCCAGAGCTTTGGTGCGATCCCGATCCGGATGTTCCTTTTTTTGCAGATTGCGCCAAACGCTACGGCGTTGGCCTTCGAGCGCAGGGCGAGGGCGATCTGGGCCTGCGCATGAAACGCGCGCTCGAGCACGCGCTGTCTGCAAGTACGCCGGCACTGTTGATCGGCTGCGACTGCCCGGTCCTGACGCCGGGCTATTTGCGCGAAGCGGCCGCGGCCTTGGCCGGCGGAGACGAAGCGGTGTTTGGCCCCGCCGAGGACGGCGGCTATGTACTGATCGGACTTGCACGCAGTCCGCAGTCACAACTGTTCGACAAAGTCGCGTGGGGTACGGCCACGGTTATGCAGCAAACGCGCGCGCGACTGGCGCAGGGAAACTGGCGTTGGCGGGAGCTGGAACCGGTTTGGGATGTGGATCGGCCCGAGGACCTGGCGCGCTTGCACGCATTGAACTTGCGGGCAGAAAAGAAACGGGCAGAATAACCGGTGTTTGCCGGCTAGCCTGCCCACGCGGGTAGAGGAGGAGGAGCCCCGCGAAATCAGTGCCGCGATGTTCTGTCTTAGCGGAAAAAACTCCCGCTGAAAGCAATCAATGTCTGTCCATTCAGCGCGCAGGCGAGTTTTACCGAGCCAGCCAGGGCGGCGGTGCTGGTAATCAGGTAACCCGCGAGTACTTTGGCGCCACTCAAGTTCATGCCATTACTTCCATTCGGTTTATGGAATGAGTCTAAACAGCATCTAATTATTTGTCTAATCGATTCTTTAGATTTAATATATCTGTTCCATGGATATAAGAAATGTCGATCTCAATCTTCTGGTTGCGCTGGATGCGCTATTGGCAGAGCGCAGCGTATCGCGCGCTGCGGTGCGCCTGCATCTGTCGCAACCAGCCGCGAGCGCGTTGTTGGCACGCCTGCGCGAACTGTTCGGCGATCCGTTGCTGTTGCGCAGCGCGCGCGGCATGCTGCCGACGCAGCGGGCGCTGGAACTGCTCCGCCCGGTGCGCAATGTGCTGGACGAGATCGACGCCATCGTCCAGCCACGTGCGGCATTTGACGCCGCCAGCGCATTACATACGTTCACGCTGTCGGCTTCAGACTATGTCGAATATGCGCTGCTGCCAAAGCTGGTGGACTTTCTCGAGCACAAAGCGCCGGGGGTACGGCTGGCGGTAGTGCCGCTCGATCTCAATACGGTCGCGAAACAGATGGAAAACGGCGAGGTCGACCTGTGCA
>QYQC01000025.1 GCA_007280315.1 Betaproteobacteria bacterium
GGCGATACAACATGATGCCCGCCAACGACCGCTTGGTGGTGCGCAAGGCGGTCGCCGCACACGCGTCGGCCCAGGCAGCGGCAGACGGAAACCCCGCCCCGGTGATGTGCATCAATCTTGCGCGCGCCAGTATCGAGGACCGCGCCTTCCCGGAATTCGTTGCACGCACGCTCGAACAGAGCGCGACGCGTGGTGAGGCGCTGTGTTTCGAGATCTCCGACGCCGACGCGATCGGCTGCCTTCCGGATGCGGTTCGCTTCGCGCGCGAACTCAAGCCGCTGGGATGCCGCTTTACACTCGATGGTTTCGGCCGCGCCGCCATCGGCTTCGATCACGTCAAGGCGTTGCCGCTGGATTTTCTCAAAATCGACGGCAGCATCATATTGCAGATTCAGCGCGTACCCGAGGCTCTGGCCAAGGTGCGGGCGATTCAGCGCGTGAGCAAGGTTATTGGAATCCGCACCGTTGCCGAGATGGTGGAAAGCGACGACAGCCTGGCGCAGCTGCGCGCGATCGGAGTCGATTACGCCCAGGGCTTCGGCATCGCCCAGCCGCGGCCGCTGCTCGATATGATCGAGGAGCGCGCGGCCGGCGGCCAGCGCCAGCGGAGTCCGGCATGAACGCTTCCCCCTACCTGACGCTGCACGAGTTGGTGAAGAAAGCGCGGCAAAAGCTGAATCACGACAGCTGGGACTATATCGTCGGCGGCGCAGAATCCGAGACCACTGTCAGACGCAACCGGCTCGCGCTCGATTCGATCGCGTTCCGGCCGCGGGTGCTGCGCGATGTAAGCCAGATCGATGCTACGACGAATTTCCTTGGGCAAAGGTTGCGGCTGCCCATCGTACTCGCGCCGATCGGCGGCCTTGAGTTGTTCGCGCCCGAAGGCGGGAACGCCGCAGCCGGGGCGGCACAGGCATTCGGCGTCTCGCACATGCTGAGTTCGGTGTGCGAACCGGGACTGGAGGCCGTTGCGCAGGCTGCGCCTGCGGCGCTGCGCCTGTTTCAACTCTACGCGCGCGGCGACGCCGACTGGGTCGATGCGATGGCCGAGCGCGCCATCGCCGCCGGCTACGGCGCGTTCTGCCTCACTGTGGACACTGCCTATTACAGCCGGCGAGAACGCGACCTGGCGAAGCGTCACGCGCGCAGCGGCAACATGCCGCAACGCGAATTTCAGGCACGCCTCACCTGGAGCGACGTCGCCAGACTCAAAGCCCGGTTCGCCATCCCGCTCGTTCTGAAGGGAATCGCCACGGCCGAGGACGCCACACTCGCGCTGGAACACGGCGTCGACATCATCTATCTGTCGAACCACGGCGGTCGCCAGCTCGATCATGGCCGCGGAACCATGGACATCCTTCCGGAAATCGTCGCGGCCGTTGGCGGTCGTGCGCCGATTATCATCGACGGCGGGTTCAACCGCGGCACGGACATCGTCAAGGCGCTCGCCGCCGGCGCCAGTCTGGTCGGCCTTGGCCGCATGCAATGCATCGGCCTGGCGGCGGATGGGCAGGCGGGGCTGGTGCGCTTGCTCGAAATCCTGGAACAGGAGATACACATCTGCCTCGGCCTGCTCGGGGTCAACAGCCTGGCCGGACTCGACGCGTCGTATCTTCACCCTGCTCCCCCGGTCGGCAGCGGCGAGACACTGGGCGCGTTCCCGCTGCTCACGCTGGAGGAAAAGTCTTTCTACTGAGATGTCGAACAAAGTGAACCCGATATAGGAGTCGCATCACATGCAATGGACCGAACGACGCGAACGCTTTCGCCGAATACTGGAGGGGAAGGTCTGCATTCATCCGGCGTCGGTGTTCGATCCGGTTTCGGCGCGCATCGCCGAGGACCTCGGCTTCGAACTCGGCATGTTTGCCGGTTCCATCGCCTCGCTGGTGGTGCTGGGCGCACCCGACCTGACCTTGATCACGCTCAGCGAATTCGCCGAACAGGCGCATCGCATCTGTCGCGCCGGCAAACTTCCGCTGCTGGTCGATGCGGACCACGGCTACGGCAATGCGCTGAACGTGATGCGCACGGTGGAGGAACTGGAGACCGCGGGCATTGCGGCCCTCACCATCGAAGACACCGCCCTGCCGCAAGGATACGGCTCGACCGGCGCAGCAAAACTTATTTCAGCCGGGGAGGCGGTGGGCAAAATGCAGGCAGCGGTTGCCGCAAGGCAGGATCAGCGGCTCGCCATAATCGGGCGCACCAGCGCCATGGCGATCACCGGCGTCGAGGATGCGCTGGCGCGCGCCAGAGCTTACGAAGCGGCGGGCGTTGACGCGCTGTTCTTCCTCGGCGTGCGAACGCGCGAACAGCTGCAGGCGATCGCCGCCGAGCGCAAGGTTCCGATCGTGCTTGGCGGCGCCGGCGCCGAATTGAGCGACCGCGACTATCTGGCCGGCCAGGGCGTGCGCATCAGTTTGCAGGGGCACCAGCCATTCATGGCCGCGGTGATGGCGGTCCGGGAAACCATGAAAGCGCTGCGCGAAGGCACGCCGCCGGCCAGACTCGCCAATATTGCCTCAGCACACCTAATGCAGGAACTCAGCCGCGATGCGGATTACGTCGGCTGGAGCAAGCGTTTTCTTGGCTAGTCGACAATACGTTTCTTACAGATAAAGTACTTTTTTCAGAAATCAGAAACCAAGCAATTGTCATTCCGAGCAAAGCGAGGAATCTGCTTTCGAGTCAAACAAGAAGCAGATTCCTCAGCCTTCGGCTTCGGAATGACAGGTAATTTTGAAATGACCTCTAAGGAGCCGCGACCCCATGGATCTGCCGAACTACCCAACCCTGAAGACCGAAATTGCCGCGCCGCATGTTCTGCTGGTGACGCTCAACCGGCCCGGGATCGCGAACGCCCTCAACACCCAGATGGGACGCGATTTCATCGACCTGTGGACGCGCCTGACCGAAGACGCGGGCGAGCTGCGCTGCGTGGTGCTTACCGGCGCCGGCGACAAAGTGTTCTGCGCCGGCGCCGACCTGAAGGAGCGCAACGGCATGACACGCGAGCAATGGCGGCAGCAGCACGAATTGTTCGAGCGTCACTACTGGGCGATGGCCGATCTGCCGCTGCCGCTGATCGCCGCAGTGAACGGCCACGCCTATGCCGGCGGCTTCGAGGCCGTGCTCTCCTGCGATTTCGCCTACGCCGTGAATAGCGCGCGTTTCGCGCTGACCGAGGTCACGCTCGGCATCATGCCCGGCGCCGGCGGCACGCAGAACCTGCCGCGCGCGGTGGGCGAGCGCCGCGCCAAGGAAATCATCATGACCGGCCGCCCGTTCAGCGCCGAGCAGGCCCTGGCCTGGGGCGTGGTGAACGAGGTTTGCGCGCCCGGTACCCTCATGCCGCGGGTGCTGGAAACCGCCGGCGTCATCGCCGGCAACGCGCCGCTGTCGATCCGCCAGGTTAAAAAGTCGGTGCGCTACGGCATGCAGATGGAGTTGAAGACCGCCTATCGCTTCGAGGTCGAGGCCTACAATCACCTGGTGGAAACCGAAGATCGCTACGAAGGCATCAAGGCATTCAACGAGAAACGCAGACCCGTGTTCAAAGGCAAGTAAGGGAGCAGAACGCATGCCAAACTACCGCTTCAGCGTCAACGGAGAATCGCGCAGCGTCGAGTCGCGCGATCCGGCCCAGCCCCTGCTGTACGTGTTGCGCAATGCGCTCGGCCTCACCGGCGCCAAGTTCGGCTGCGGCGAGGGTCAGTGCGGCAGCTGCGCGGTATTGCTCGACGGCAAGGTCGCATACGCCTGCCTGACGCCGGTGTCCGCGGTGGCCGGGCGCACAGTCACCACCATAGAGGGCCTGGGCACGGCATTGAAACCGCACCCGGTACAGGCCGCCTTCATTGCCGAGCAGGCGGCGCAGTGCGGTTATTGCGCCAGCGGCATGGTGATGAAAAGCGTGGAACTCCTTGCCGCCAACCCGAAGCCGACGCGCGACGAGGTCAAGGCCGCACTCGCCGGCCATCTGTGCCGCTGCGGCACGCATGAGCGCATTCTGCGCGCGGTGGCGCGCGCCGCCGGCGCGGCTATGCCTGGGGGCACCGGCGCATGAGCATGCATATTTCCCGCCGCAACCTGCTGAAGGCGGGCGGCGCCCTGGTAGTTTCCTTCGCTGTTCCTCTCCCGGCGTTTTCACAGGGCGCCAACACGTTTTCCGGCAAGACCGTAGACACGGGTGAAGTCGATGGCTTCTTTGCCGTGAATCAAGACGGCTCGGTCACGCTGTTTTGCGGCAAAGTGGATCTGGGCACGGGCTTGCGCATCGCCGTTCCGCAGATGGCCGCCGAGGAACTGGGTATCGACGTCAAGCGCATTACGCTGGTCGAAGGCGATACCGACCTCACGCCGGATCAGGGTCCGACCGCGGGCAGCTCCGGCGTGATGCGCGGCGGCGTGCAAATCCGCCAGGCCGCGGCGACCGGCCCAGGCGTTCAGCCGCCATGCGGATCAGGGCTTCACGCGCGGTCGCCGGCCGAACTCATCGCTGCAGAAGGCGAAGTGCGGCCCAGATCGGGCGGCGCCGGCATCACCTTCGGTGCGCTGCTGGGCAATCGCCATTTCGGCCTGAAACTCGATCCCAAAGCGAAACTCAAGGACAGCGCGTCCTATACCGTCGTCGGCCAGTCGCTGCCCCGGCCGGACGTGCCGGGAAAGATTACCGGCCGGCACCTGTTCATGCACGACTTCAAGCTGCCGGGGATGCTGCACGGGCGCGCCATCAGGCCGTCGTCCGTGGGCGCGAAGCTGATTGCGGTGGACGAGAGTTCGATCAAGGAAATTCCGGGCGCGCGCGTGGTGCGCATCGGCGACTTTCTCGGCGTGCTGGCCGAAGACGAGTGGGATTGCATTTGCGCCGCGCGCGCGCTCAAGGCGAATTGGTCCGACGAGAATTCGCTCGTCGGCCACCAGGCGGTGCGCGACTGGATGCTGGCCGGGCCGTTCGAAGCCGAGCAGTCGCTGGTGAAAAAAGGCGATGCGCGCGGCGTGCTCGCAGGTGCGACGCAGCGCGTGTCCGCCTTCTACTACTGGCCGCCGCAGAGCCATGCGTCCATGGGCCCCTCCTGCGCGGTGGCTGACATACGCCCGGGCAAGGCAACCATCTGGACCGCGTCGCAGGCGACGCATCGCTATCGCCACGCGTTCGCGCGCATCCTCGAACTGCCGCCGGCAGCGGTACGCCTGATCTATCTCGACGGTTCGGGCTGCTACGGCATGAACGGCCACGAGGACGCCGCCGCCGACGCCGTCCTGCTTTCGCGCGCCGCCAATCGCCCGGTGCGGGTGCAGTGGATGCGCGCGGACGAACTGGGTTGGGATCCGAAAGGCCCGCCACAGCTGCTTTCGCTTGAAGGTTCGCTTGCCGCCGACGGCAGCATCGACGCCTGGCGCACCGAAATGTGGTTGCCGCGCGCCACGGCGAACCTGCCCAATATTGCACTGCTCTCCCCCGAAGCAGCCGGGATCAAACAGGTGCCCGGCATTTCCTTCGGTCTCATCACGCAGAACGGCGATCCGTCCTACGCCGTGCCCAACGTCGATGTGTCGGTGCACTGGCTCAAGCACGCACCGCTGCGGCCGTCGAACATCCGTGCCCCGGGCAAGGTGGCAAACATGTTCGCGGTGGAGAGTTTCACCGATGAGCTGGCGGCGCTCGCGGCTTCCGATCCGTTCAAGTTCCGCCTGCGCGGCCTGTCCGATGCGCGCGGCATAGAGGTGCTCAAGCGCACCGCCGCGCTGATCGGCTGGCAGGCGCGCAGCGGGCGCAGCACTTCGGCCATTGGTCGCGGCATCGCCTATTGCCATTACAAACACAACGAGAACTATGTGGCGATGGCGATGGAAGTCGAGGTTGTGCGCGCAAGCGGCAGGATTCACGTGCGCCGCGTTGCCTGCGCCCACGATTGCGGCCTGGTGACAACCCGGATGCGCTGCGCGCGCAAATCGAAGGCAATATCCTGCAGACCCTGTCGCGCACCCTGTTCGAAGAAGTGCATTTCGATCGTGCGCGCGTCACCAGTACCACCTGGGGTCGCTATCCGATACTCACCTTCCCCGATGTGCCGGAGATTCGCATCGAACTCGTTCAGCGGCAGAACCTGCCGCCATGGGGCGGCGGAGAAGCCGCATCGGCGCCGGTACCCGCCGCGCTTGCCAACGCGATCTACGACGCCTGCGGCGCACGCCTGCGCACCGCGCCGTTCACCCGCGAACGCGTGCGGGCGGCGCTGGAGAAGGGCTACGCGTAGTCGGTGCGGCGGACGCGCCTGCTTTCAGCAGCGCGAAAACGCGTCGAACTCTTCCGCCGGAACCGGGTTGCCGGCCAGATAGCCCTGGAATTCGTCGCAGCCCTGCGCGCGCAGAAAATCGAGCTGTTCCTGCCGCTCAACGCCTTCGGCCAGCGCCGTCAGCTTCAGCGTTTTCGCCAGATTGATGATGGCAATCGCGATGGCGCGGTCGTCGGCATCGGTGCCCAGATCGTCGATGAAGGTGCGGTCGATCTTGAGTTTGTCGATCGGCAGTTGTTTCAGATAGGAGAGCGACGAATAGCCGGTGCCGAAATCGTCGATGGTGATCTTGACGCCAAGCGCGCGCAGTCCGGTCAGCGCCTCGCCCACGACGTCCCTGTCCATCAACAGGCTCTCGGTCAGTTCGAGTTCCAGATAGCGGCCTTCCATCCCGGTCTCCTCCAGCACCCGCTTCACCGCCGCGACCAGGTCGCCGCGGCGGAATTGCACCGCCGACACGTTGACCGACATCGGCAACGCGGCATGGCCTGCATCCTGCCACGCCTTGTTCTGGCGGCAGGCTTCGCGCAGCACATACTGGCCGATCTCGTCGATCAGCCCGCGCGTCTCGGCGAATTCAATGAATTCGGACGGGTCGGTAAGGCCGCGCTCGGGGTGGCGCCAGCGCACCAGCGCTTCGATGCCGACGAGACGCAGGTCGTCGACCCGTAGCTGCGGTTGATAGAACAACACGAATTCACCGCGCTGCAGCGCCTGGCGCAGGCCCGACTCCCGCGCCAGCGTATCGGCGCCTTCGTCCGCAAGGCCCGGGGCGTAGAAGCGGCTGTGACCGCGGCCGTTATCCTTGGCGCTGTACATCGCCGCATCCGCATGGCGGATCAGGTCCTCGGCATTGTCGCCATCGCGCGGAAACACGCTGATGCCGATGCTCGCCTTCGCGCTGAGCGCGCGGCCCTCGAGCGCGATCGGGGCGGCAATGACCTGCAGCAGCTTTTCCGCGACCTTGGCCGCATCCTCGGGCGCGGCAAAATCGGCGAGGATGACCAGGAACTCATCGCCGCCCAGCCGCGACACCATGTCGGCTTCGCGCAGCACTTCCTTGATGCGCACGGCCACTTCCTTCAGCAACCCGTCGCCTACATGGTGGCCGAGCGAGTCGTTGACGGTCTTGAAATTATCCAGGTCGATGAACATGATCGCGACCAGCGTGCCATGGCGCCGCGCCAGCGCCAGTATCGTCGCCAGCCGCTCGGTCAGGTAGGCGCGGTTGGGCAGGCCGGTGAGCATGTCATGGTGTGCCATGTACTGGATGCGCGCTTCGGCATGCTTGCGCGCGGTGATGTCGCGCAGCACACCGAGCCGGTGCGCCACGCCGTCGACAATTATCGTCTTGCCCACCAGTTCCACCGCAATCCTGTGGCCGTCCTTGTGCAGCACCTCGGCCTCGTAGGGATCCTCGCGCTGCTCGCTGACGTAATCGATCATCGTCTGATGCCACTCGGGCGAAACGAACTCCAGCGTATGGTGCCCGATCATCTCCTCGCGCGCGTAGCCCATGATGTTGAGCAGCGCCTGGTTGACGTCGATCAGTATGCTGTCCTTGTGGAAGAAAATGCCTTCGGTCGTCGCGGCGGCGAATTTGCGCATGCGTTCCGCGCTTTCGCGGATAGACTGCTCGGCGCGCTGATGCCGCGTGATGTCGGTGATCAGCACGAACGCGCCCAGCAGCTGCGCCTCGGCATCGAAATGCGGGATCAAATGCACTTCGATAACGCGCTGCTCGCCGTTGGGCAGGGTCATCGTACGAACGTACTCAACTGACTCGCCTTTGAGTACGCGCGCCACCTGCGGCTCGATTACCTGCCACGCGGCTTCGCCGACGGCTTCGCGCACGGTCTTGCCGATGATCGATTCGGCAGTCCAGCCGTTGGATTCGGCGTACGCCTTGTTGGCAAACACGCAGCGCAGCGTCTTGGGCTCGTAATAGGCGATCAGCGCCGGCACGCTGTCGGCGACCAGGCGCAGCAGTCCGTCATTGCCGCGTCCGACGGCGCTGGCCTGCGTTCCGGCCTGGGTCGGCGAAAGCGCCTTCATCGCTGCGCCCTCACAGCCAGGGCCTCAGCCACCCCAGTCCCGCGCTGGTTCCGGCCCTGGGCCGGTACTCGCAGCCGACCCAGCCTGCATATCCGAGTCCGTCCATCAGCCCGAACAGATAAGGATAGTCGACCTCGCCCTGATCGGGTTCGTGCCGATCGGGCACACCGGCGATCTGGATATGGCCGACGCCGGCGATGTGGCGTCGCAGCTTCATCGCCAGGTCGCCTTCGACGATCTGGCAGTGATAGAAATCCATCTGCACCTTGAGGTTCGGCGCGCCGACTTCGGCACAGACCGCGTGCGCCTCGTCCTGTCGATTGAGGAAGAATCCCGGGATATCGCGCGTGTTGATCGGCTCGATCACGACGGTGACGCCGGCGGAGGCGGCTTCCTTCGCCGCATACGCTAGATTGCCCACATAGGTTTCGCGATGGCGCGAGCGCTCCTCTCCCGGCCGGATCAGGCCGGCCATCAGGTGCACGCGCTCATTGCCGAGCACGCGCGCGTACGCAAGCGCCCGCTCGACGCTTTGCCTGAATTCGGTTTCACGGCCGGGCAGCGAAGCGAGACCGCGCTCGCCTGTTTCCCAGTTGCCGGGCGGCCCGTTGAACAGCGCCTGCGTCAAACCGTGGTCGTCGAGGCGTGCGCGGATGTCCGCTGCCGGATGGGCATAGGGGAACAGGAACTCGACCCCCTTGAATCCGTCTTTGGCGGCAGCGCCAAAACGATCGAGAAAAGCGTGTTCCTGATACAGCATCGACAGGTTGGCGGCAAATCTGGGCACGGCATTTCTCCGAATCGTACTCAGCCGGCCGGATAGCGAGCGCGGATGTCGGCGACCTGCTCCGGTGTGAGCAGGCGCAGGCGCTGTCCGTGCAGCAGCAGGTACAGACGGGCGGTTGCTTCGAGTTCTTCCACCGCGTCGGCGGCTGCGGCAAGGCTGCTGCCGGCGACGACCGGGCCATGATTGGCAAGCAACATTGCATGGTGCCTTCCTGCAAGAGCGCGCACCGCTGCGGCGAGCTGCAGGTCGCCAGGTGCGAAATACGGCACCAGCGGCAGGCTGCCGACGCGCATCAGATAGTAGGCGGTGAGCGGCGGCAGCACGTCGGCGGGATCGATATCCTCGAGTACCGATACCGCGACCGAGTGGGTGGAATGCAGGTGCACCACGGCCTGGTTGCGCTCGCGCTCATGGTACATCGCCAGGTGCAGGAAATTTTCCTTCGACGGCTGATCGCCCGCGATCAGCTTGCCGTTCCAGTCGAGCTTGGACAGGCGCGCCGGGTCGAGCTTTCCCAGACTAGACCCGGTAGGCGTAAGCAGCCAGCCGTCATCGCAGCGCGCGCTGATGTTGCCGCTGCTGCCGTGCGTCAGCCCGCGCTCGAACATCGAACGGCCCAATTCGCAGATCTGGTCGCGTAGCGCGTGCTCGTTCATGGTTTCGTTGTAGGGCTCATGCCGCGGCCGCGCACAGCTGGTTCGCGGTATCGAATGTGCGCCGGATCAGCGCCCCAATCGTTCTACCTGGTTCACTTGGCCAGCCTCGCGTTGGCCAGTTCCAGCCGATCCACCAGGTTGCGCACCAGCGCGCGGGTGAGTTGCAGCTGCGCGCCCAGGCTCATCAGGTCCAGGGCTTCGGGTTCGAACTCGGCCAGCAGAATGCCGGTCATGGATTCCACCGTCGCATGGCGCGGCATTTCGCCGCCGCGAATGTAGGCCATTTCGCCGAAGCTTTCGCCTTCGCCGATGGTGTTGAGCAAGTGCCCGCCAAGCGTCACCTTGACCTGCCCCTGCGCAAGAAAGAAAAAACTCTTGCCCGGCTCACTCTCGCGCACGATCGCCTGTTTCGCTGCGACCCGCCCCCAGCGCCCTGCGTGGGTCAGCTCCCACAACTCTGCGTCGGAAAGATTCGCCAGCATTTCCACGCGTTTGAGGGCGACATATTTCTCGCTGTCCATGATGGCTTCGGGCGGCAAAACCAGCTTGCCCACGTTGGAGAGCTCGAGCGCGAAATCGTCCCAGGTTGCATAGCGGTGCTCCGGCTTCTTGCCCAGCGCGCGCATCACCACGCGGTCGATTTCCTTCGGCAGCGAAGGGCGCACGCTGCTCGGCGGCGCGGGCTGATGGGTGAGGATTTTCTGCACCAGCATCTGCAGGCTGTCGGCCGTGAACGGCCGCTGCCCCGTCAGCAGTTCATACAATGCCACGCCGAGGCAATACATGTCGCTGTGGTGCGTCAGCGGCGCTTCCTCCAGCTGTTCCGGCGACATGTAGTAGGGCGAACCGATGCTCGCCGTCTGCACCGACTGCGCCTTGCGCAGCAGCGCCGCGCCGAAGTCGGCGATTTTCACGTCGGTGCCCTGCGCGATCATCAGGTTTGCCGGCTTGATGTCGCGGTGGACGATGCCCTCGGCGAAGGCGTAGGCGAGCGCGCCGCAGCACTTGAAGCCGATCTGCAGCACGTCCGCAACCGGGAGCAGCGTGTCGGCGGTTACGTGCTGCGACAGATCGCCGCCGGCGACCACTTCCATCGCAATATGGCCCGAGTCCTCCTGCACCACCGCGTCGAGTATGCTCACGATATGCGGGTGCTTCAGCTTGCCCGCGAGCGAAGCCTCGTTGAGGAACTGCCCGCGGTACACCGCGCCGAACTCGGGATCCTTGAACACCTCCGGCTCGATCACCTTCAGCGCGACTTCCTTGCCGGAAAAAGTGTCCACGGCGAGATAGACCGTCCCCGTGGCCCCTTTTCCGAGCTGCTTGCGGATGTCGTACTTGCCGATCTGCAGGCTCAGATCGAGTTCGAACGGTTGCTCCATCAGGTTTGATCCATTAGGTTTGGGTCACGGACACGTCGCCATTCTAACCTTTGCTATCCAGAATGGCGCAAGCACCGGCAGCAACGCCGTGAGGCGCGCTCGAAGTCACGCAAGCGGCGGCCCCGCCGGCTCGATCAGCTCCGGCCCCTGGTTGCGCGCATTGCTGACCTTGGTGCTGACCGGAAACGCGCGCAGCGCCTCGGCCGGGTAACTTGCGATCATGGTCTGAATCTCGGCCGGGTCGCGCAGTTCCGGGTCGAGCCAGCGCGTGTATTGCCCGCGCGGGATGATCACCGGCATACGGTCATGGATGCGCGTCATCAGCGCGTTCGGCGCGGTGGTGATGACCGTGAACGAGCGCAGCTCGCCCTCGGGTCCGGTCCAGCTCTCCCACAGGCCGGCAAACGCAAACAGCTCGCCACCTTTCAATCTGATCAGATAGGGCTGCTTTGCGCCGGAGAGAACTTTCCATTCGTAAAAGCCGGTCGCCGCAACCAGGCAGCGGCGCTGGCGGAATGCGGCGCGGAACGCCGGCTTCACCGCCACGCTTTCGCCGCGCGCGTTGATGGTCTTGTAGCCGATCGCCTTGTCCTTGGCCCAATGCGGTATCAGGCCCCATCGATGCCAGCGCGCGGCACGCTGCCCGCCTTCGCTGAGAATCACCAGCTGGTCGGTCGCCGGCGCCACGTTGTAGCGCGCCAGCGCTGTCGATTTCAGATCGGCTTCAACCTGAAACGCATCGTACAGCGCCTGCGCGTTGGTGACGATTTGGTAGCGGCCGCACATGCTGCGTAGGCGCTACTAAAGTTTCACGCAGATGTTGCGCAATTCGGTGTAAAACTCGAGCGAATGCACGCCGCCTTCGCGGCCGATTCCGGACTGCTTCGAGCCGCCGAACGGGGTGCGCAGATCGCGCAGGAACCAGCAGTTGACCCAGCAGATACCGACTTCGATTTTCGCCGCGACGCGGTGCGCGCGCGCGAGGTTGGTGGTCCAGATCGTCGTCGCCAGGCCGTACTGCGTATCGTTGGCCAGTGTCACCGCTTCCTCCTCGGTGTCGAACGGCCGCACATGGCAGCAGGGGCCGAAGATTTCCTCGCGCACCACCGCGGAGTCCTCCGGCAGCCCGGTCCAGATGGTCGGCTCGACCCAGCAGCCCTTGGCCAGTTCGCCTTCCATCTTCGGCACGCCGCCGCCGGTGATCACGGTTGCGCCTTCCTTGCGCGCACGCTCGTAATACGACAGCACCTTGTCGCGATGCTCCGCGCTGATCAGCGGCCCGAGCCCGGTGTTCGCGTCCTCCGGCCGGCCCGGCTTCAGACTCTCGGCTTTGGCTTTCAGTGCGGCGACAAACCGGTCGAATATCGGCCGTTCGACGTAGACGCGCTCGGTGCCGAGGCACACCTGTCCGCAATTGGCGAACACGGCGCGACCCATGCCTTCCACCGCGGCATCGAAATCGCAATCGGCAAAGACGACGCCCGCGTTCTTGCCGCCGAGTTCGAACGACACCGGTCGCACCCGATCAGCAACCGCTTTCATGATTGCGGCGCCGGTACGCGTCTCGCCGGTAAACGTGACTGCGTCGATGCCCGAATGGCGCGTCAGCAGCTCGCCCGCCGAGCCCGGGCCGAAGCCGTGGATTACGTTGTAGACGCCCTTGGGCACGCCGACCGCGTTCATCACTTCGCCCAGCAGCGTCGCCGTGCTCGGCGTCTCCTCCGACGGTTTCACCACCACCGTATTGCCGCAGGCGAGTGCGGGCCCCACTTTCCAGGTCATCAGCAGCAGCGGCAGGTTCCACGGCGCGATGACTGCGATCACGCCGCGGGGCACGCGGATGGCATAGTTGATCGCGCCCTTCTTGTCGGGCGTGGCCATCTGGAAGAATTCGCTCGGCACGTTTTTAACCACATCCGCGAAAATCTTGAAATTGGCCGCGCCGCGCGGAATGTCGATGTGCTTCGCCAGGCTCACCGGCTTGCCGGTGTCGGCGACCTCGGCTTCGAGGAACTGATCGAAGCGCCGGTTGATTTCGTTCGCCACCGCGTAGAGCAGCTCTGTACGCTCGGCCATTTCGAGCGCGCCCCAGGGTCCGGTCAGTGCGGCACGCGCGGCGCTTACTGCCGCGTCCACCTCGGCTTCGCCCGCTTCGGACACGAGGCCGAGGAGGCGGGCATCCACCGGCGAGCGGTTCTCGAAGGTCTTGCCCGAGGCTGCGGCGACGAATTTACCGTCGATGAAATTGAGTATTCCTGCGACCTGCTGTTGCGGGATCGAAACGCTGTTCATGCCCTGCCCCTTAATGCCTGCGTGTTCGCACTACAGACGATGTGCGCCGTCTAGTCTTGCCAGATTCCGATCGAAGGTGCCGAGCGGCAGATGGCCGGCTTTGCGCGCAATCTCCAGGACGAGACAATCGGAGAAACCCAGCGAAGGACGCGAGCGGTATTGATGCAGCGCAAGCTCGACGACCGCCGCATCCTGGATGGTCAATTCCTTGTGGTTCAGCATTCGTTCGACCGCTTTCGCGATCTGCGCTGGCGAGCGATCGTAAACCGCATCGAGAACCCACAGCGTTTCTGCAAGCACGAGGTGGGACACCCACGCCCCTTTTGCGACAAACGCCTCCGCAGCCTCTACCTGGTTCGCATCGTCACGCACTATCAGTCGCACCAGCAGATTGGTATCAACGGCGTGCATGCTTCTGCCGAATGTGCGTTCTGATACCCTCCTTCGCGCCAACGGTTGCTTTTCGCTTGGTGTTACCGTCCGGGAACAACGCTTCGTGCACATCCGCCAAGGTGTGCCGCCCGGCTTTCCGGACAATGACCTCATCGTCCTTCTCGTCCCACTCGATGACGGAGCCGGGCCCAACCCCGAGTTTCTTGCGAATTTCGGAAGGCACGGAGATCTGGCCTTGGGCGGTTAGTTTCGAATGTGTGAGTGCCATGGAACACACATTACCGCGGTAATGCTTGAATGTCAATCCGACACGCGACACCTATTGCGCGATCGGCTTCGTCCTCGGAACGCGAGCGGCGGTTACCCAGCCTCGCAGTAATTCGGCGTCGGGAAACAGTGGGCTAATTGAGTGGCCGGTTACGGGCTTAGCTGGGAATTCACCCTCTCGGCCATTATGCAGAGCTCTACATAATGGGCGCCTTTAGCCTGGCGGGCGCAGGCAACGAGTTCGCGGAGTGTCGTGGTGCCTCACCCCGACCGGTAGGCTAAAGCTCCTCTGCATTGCGATGTGGTGGGCACGGCAACTAAGCCCTGCGCATCGCGGCCGACCCGCCAAATGCGCGCCGGAGAGACCGGCATGCTGCAGACGCGCCTCGCCCACGTTCGGCATTGCGCCGAACCAGCGGTTTCAGCCGCCAGGTCTGCGTGCGGTCAGATTCAGGCTGATCGGAACTCCGGCATAGATCAGCCGGCTGGTGTCGTCGAACAGGCCGAAGTCGGCGACGCGCTCGATATCGACGAAGCCCGCTTCGCGCAAAAACATGGCGAGCAAATCGAAATCGAACGCCATCCGGTGGTAATCGTGCTCGTCTATGTGCCCGCCGAGGATCATCCGTACCAGCATGAAACGCTGCTCGCTAGTCATTCCCTCGGTGAGAAACAACTGCGCCAGCACCGCGAGGTCCGGCACGCTCACATACAGCCGCCCTCCCGGCACCAGCACGCGACACCATTCGCGCAAACCGCTTTGCAGCGCGCCGGTGAAATCCAGGTGCTCGAGCACGTGCGAGCTATAGAGTGCAGCAAAGGTAGCGTCGGGGAAGCGCCGCAGATCCGCGGCGTCGCCCTCGTGGTCGACCGCCGGGCCCGGGAGCGCATTGAGGATTTCCCAGCCCTCGGCGCGCACCACGCCGCCGATGTGCAGGCGCCGCTCGCCCGGCTGCGCAGCCAGCCGTTTCAGGCTCTTCAGGACTGACAACAGCATGGTCCCGGTGCTCGCTCGCCGTGAACTGTACGGGACCGCGCGACGGCAGTGTTCATGCGGTCGGTGCAGACGCTGCGCAACTCCATGGCCGTCCTCTAGCTGGATCGATCGCAAATGCTACGCTGCCTGAGCGGCAAGGCGCAAGCGCAGCCGCGAAAACCGACCGTCGGGGTATAGTTTCACAGCGGGCGGGTGGAGGCGGTAGCGGAGATTCTGGAATATTCTCGCCTGGATTCAGCAGCAAGCGACGTCTATTCAAGGGAGCCGAGTGAAAATGTCCAAAAACTCGCTTGAGCGGTCCGCGAACAATCAGGACCCATCCGCGGATGCATTCAACGTCGGATTTCGCTCGGCCGCCAGATTGTTCGCACGCGAGCAGCCGGTGACGATTTCCATGGTTGCGCTCGGACTGATCATTCCGCTCTACCTTTTTATCCCGCGCGAATTGCTGAAGGGGCGGACGTTTTACATGCCCGCCACTTGGCTCGACCACGCGTTGCCCGTGGCGCCGGCCTGGTCGCTCGTCTATCTTTCGCTTTTCCTCGCGGCGCTCCTGCCAGTTTTCGTCGTGCATCAGCAGGAACTGTTGCGGCGCACCGTCAACGCCTTCCTCGCTATCTGGCTTGTCGCATATGTCTTTTTCGTGGCATATCCGACGGTCGGCCCCCGGCCTTCGGGAGTTGTGATCGGCGACGAATTTTCCGTCTGGCTATTGCGCAGCATCTACTCGTCCGATTTTCGGTACAACTGCTTTCCCTCGCTGCACGTCGCGCAGTGCTTCCTCGCGGCGCTGGTATGCGCTCGCGTCCATCGAGGTGTCGGAGCAGTAGCGGGCCTGTGGGCCGCGTTGGTGGGAATTTCCACGCTGTACACCAAGCAGCATTACGTTCTCGACGTCATCTCCGGGGCCTTGCTGGCCTACGTCGCATATCGCGTCTTTCTGCGCGGCTACCCTCGTGAGGCCACGCCGGAATTCGAGCGCCGCCTTGCTCCGCGTCTTGCGCTGGGCGCCATCGGAACTTATGGGCTCATGGTTGCCATAATGTGGATCGCGTATCTGAATGGTGTCGAAATTTGATTCAGGACGGCGCCGGTATCCGACCGGCGCCCGCCAAGCCAAGAACTCCGGCTGCGTGCGCCATGAGATCGCGCATTAGCGTCGGGTCGAAGGGTGAACGAAGCCCGGCGGCGGCAAAAATCTCCAGCACGCTCTTGGTTCCGCCGATCCGGCACAGATCGAGAAAGACCTTCATCGCCCGCTCGTGGTCCTGCGCGTCTACAAGGGCAAGCTGCATCGCGCCGGTTTCGGCGATGGCGTAGTCGATGTAATAGAACGGCGCGAAGAACAGGTGGCCCTGGGCGTACCAGCGGGCGTGCTTGTAGTCTTCGACGCCGCCGAAGTCGATGCCGGGTTTGTAGACATCCCAGATTCGCCGCCAGGCGGCGTCGCGCTCGTCGTGCGATGCCTGCGCGTGTTCGTACACCCAGTGCTGGAACTCGTCCACCACGCAGATGTAGCAGATCAGGTCGACGCCGCGTTTCCAGCGCAGCCGGCCGAAGCGCTCGGCGTGCTCGGCGGAAAAAAATTCGCCTGCGTGCCGCAGACTGAGGAACTCCATGCCCATGGAGTGGATCTCACCGGCGTCCGAGGTTGGCCAGTGCAGGTCTACCGCCTCGATTTCCTGGCTTTCCCAGGCCTGGAATGCGTGCCCCATCTCGTGCGTCAGCGTTGCGACATCGCTCGCGTCGCCGGTCGAGTTGCAGAAGATCGCGACTCGGCCCTCGTCGCTTAGGTTGGTGCAGTAGGCCCCGGCCCGCTTGCCTTTGCGATTCTCCAGATCGATCAACCCCTCGCTTCGCATGCGCGTGAAGTGCGCGCCCAGCTGCGGTGACAATTTATCGAAAACCCTCTGCAAGGCGTCGAGCTGGGTCCCGACGGGCACGATGCCGCCGGGCAGTGAGAGCGCCGGGTCGTACTCGACGTCCCAGGCCTTCAGTATCGGAGTTCCCAATGCCTGCGCCTGATTCTGGTACAGCTGCTGCTGCACTGGCACCGCATACTCGCGCACCGCGGCACGGAAGAGCGCCGCCTGCGCCGGGCCGTAGTCGGTGCGGCCCATCCCCAGATATCCGAGGCGGACGAAGTTCGCGTGCCCTAGATTGCGCGCCATCCGGTCGCGTAGCTGTACCAGTTCGTGATAAATCCCGGCTAGCGCTTCACGCTCGCGCAGGAACCAGCGGCGATAAGCTTCGAAGGCTTGACGGCGCAACGGGGCGTGCTCGGAGTTCTGCAGATTGCGCGCCACCATCAGCGTAACGGTCCGGCCGTCCACTTCGACTTCGCCCGAGGCGACGCGCTTGTCGTAACGATTGACCAGGTCGGCGGCCTCAACCCGCAGCGTGCTGTTGACCGGAGCGAGCGGCTCGACGGTGGTTTCCAGAATGCGGATCAGCTGCCGGCTGTAGCGCTCGGCAATGCCATCCTTGTGCCGGCTGGCGATCAGCGCGTTGACCAGGGTGGAATCGCCCTCCTCGGCAGCGGGCGTCACCTGCTCGCGGATGTACTTGTCGGCCGCCTCGCGACGGGGATCGTTCATATCCTTGGACAGGGCGTAATAGATGCGCCGGCCCTCACTGCCGACGTAGGACTTGAGGGCGTTCCAGTCGGCATAGAGCGCAAGCCAGGCATCGGGCGCACCAGCCTGCTCCGCCTGTTCGATGCGCCCGGCCAGTGCCCGGTAGCGTTCCCGAACGAATTCTGCCGTTAGGGTTTCGGGACGGTCGGAAAAATGCTTGTAGGCGATCATTGCGCTCCTCGGCAGGCCATCGCGCGGACACCCTGTTTACCACGAGATTCCAGATCCTGCCAGCGGCCCGGCCGAAGCCACAGGGCCGGCGCATCAGTTTCCCGGAGTCACCGGCGGTTGGCAGGATTTCCCGCTAGCGCAGGTTCACAGCATTCCCCGGCGCGCCTGCTTCAGCACAAAGCGCCCTGGGTCCATCGCGTCGGCCAGATCGCCCTCTATCGGCAACGGTTCGCCTTCGATCTGGCTCGCCAGCAGCTCGCCCGCGAGAGCAGCCCAGACGAGGCCGCGCGAAGCGTAAGCCGAAGCACAATACATTCCTGGGCTTCGCGGCAGATCGGATAGTTGCGCGCCGGACAGACCGGCTTTCTGCAAACGCGCGGCGTCTACGTCCGGCATCGCGCCGATGAGCGGCAGGTGGTCCGGCGCCGCGCAGCGAAAACCCACCGCACCGTCGAGTGTCGCCGGATCAATTGCCTGGCGCAACTGCGGCAGCATCTGCGCCAGGCGCGAAAGATTTTCCGCATGGCCCTGCACCTGCGGTTCCGGAGCATCGTTGTCCCGATCGTAGGTGCTGCCGGTCACAACGATGCCGTGAACTGCGGGAAGTACATAGCCCAGGCCGGTCAGCACCGCGCGCGGCGCCTCGATCTGCGCTGCGCTCAAATAACTGATCTGGCCGCGCACGCGCTGCAGCAGCTGCGCCACCGGGGCGAGACGCACCGCATCGTTCGCATTGGCCAGCACCAGCACCGGCGCGGCAGCGATGATCTTTCCGTCCGCCGCCAGCGCCTGCCAGAGTTCGCCGCGGCGCTGGACGGTCTCCACCCGCGTGCCGAAATGTGTCGTGAGCGATGGGCCGGCTGCGGCGAATTGCGCAGCGATCAGACTCGACGGTCGCATCCATCCGGCGCCGGCAAACCACCAGCCGCCGCCACCCAGGCTGCTTCCCGAAATAGATTCCGCTTCGCCGCGTTCGGCGAAACGGGCGAAATCGGCAGGCGGGCCGAGCGCGGCAATCGTCGCGCGCATGCGCTGTTCCCGCGCGGCATCGCCCGCGAGCTGCAGCACGCCGCAGCGCGCCCAGGCCGGCGCCAGCCCCGAACGCTCCAGCTCAAGCCAGTGCCTGACGGCAAAACAATATCCGTTTCGTACAGCCCGCGACAATATGCAGTCATCAGCCGAAAGGTGCGGGTGAAACACCCCCGCATACCTGGCCGGTACCTGCGCGGACGGCGCAGCACGGCCCTCGATCAGATCGACGCGCCATCCGCGCTGCGCCAGGCGCTCGCTGACTGCCGCTCCGGCGATGCCGGCCCCGATCACGATCGCATGGCGTTCCGTTCGCGCGGTTGCCACTGGCTCCACTTCCGTCGGCGCAGTGCGCGGCGCGAATCTGCCGCGCAGCATTTCGCGCTTGCGTCCGAAGCCGGAAACTTTTTCGACGGCGAAACCGGCTGCCTCCAGTTCCTGGCGCACCGAAGCTGCGCTGGAGTAGGTGGCCACGGTTGTGTCCGCGCGGGCGAGCCGCGCCAGACGCCGCAGCAGCGGCGCCGACCACATGTCCGGATTCAGCCGCGGCGCAAAACCGTCCAGATAGATCGCGTCGGCGCGAAGGCGCAGCCGCGGCACGAGATCGAGGACCTCGCCGAATGCCAGCGTCAGCGTCAGCCGCCCGCCCTCGAAATGCAGGCGGTGCATGCCGGAAACCAGCGGCGGCCAGGCGTCCTGCAGCTGTCGCGCCAGCGGCGCGAATTCGGCGTAGCGCTGGTGCAGCGCCACCAGCGCGGCGCGCTGGAATGGATGCTTTTCGATCGAAACAAAATGCAAGCGGTGCGGTCGCGCGGGATCGTCGCGCCACTGACGCCAGGTCGCAAGAAAATTCAGCCCCAGGCCGAAACCGGTTTCGACAATGGTAAACACGCGCGCATCGGCCCATCTGCTCGGCAGGCCGTTACCGGCGACAAATACGTGCTGCGCCTGGCCCGGACCCGATTCCGCACTGTGATAGACGTCACCATAGGCGGGCGAGAACGGCGTGCCTTCGCTGTCGAAAGCGAGTTCAGCGGGGACTAGGCACATGGTAGAGATTGCGCTCATGCCGCGATAGTTCGCGAGTCCCCCGAGGGGATTTCCTTCGGGGCACAAGCTCGCTCCCACAATTTGGCGCTCATGCCGTGATGGTTCGCGAGCAGGCTCGCTCCCACAATCTGCCGCGCCCGGCCAGAGTGTGGATCGCCACGCGGCGCTACAACGCCTGCCGCGAAATGCGCATGCGCATCGCGCGCATGTCGTCGCCGCGGAGTTCGCGCAGCGCATAGCCGACGAAGCTGGGCACGACTTCCTTGCGCCAATAGACATCGAGATCGGCGTTGTCCATCGGCTTGGCGCGGGAGGCGGCCAGCGCACCGGCTTCGGCGATCACTTCGTCGGTCAGTTTCTTGCCTGCAAGGAACCCGCTAGCCTTTGCGGCAAGGAACGGTTGCGAGGACACCGCCCCCAGCACCAGGCGCGCCTCCTCGACCGTGCCATCGGGCGCGGCGCGCAGCGCGGCGGCAACACCCAGCAGCGGAAAATCGAACGACCCGCGCCGGCGCAATTTCCAGTAGGTGCTGTTCCACCCGGCGTTCTTTGGCAGCACCACTTCGATCAGGAGTTCGTCGGCGTTACGCGTGAGGTAGGCTATGCCGTCATTGTTGTACAGACTCTCTAGCGCAATCTCGCGTTCGCCCGCGACCGACACCAGACGCACCTTGGCATTGAGCGCGATCAGCGCCGGCGCGGTGTCGGTCGACGACACGGCGAGGCAGCGTTTGCTCGCGGTTGCAACCCAGCAGGTCACGCCTTCCTTTTTCATGCAGTAGTCGATCGCCTCGCGCCATTCCTCGTTCTGGTTGTAGTAATTGCAGCGCGTGTCCAGGCACAGATTGCCGCCCAGCGTGCCCATGTTGCGCAAGTGCGGTGACGCGACCTGCGCCGCCGCCTGCCACAGGCCGCGGTATTGCTCGCGCACAGCTGGTGCATTCACGACTTCGGTCAAGGTGAGCCCGGCGCCCAGCGTGAGGCCTGCGCCGTTGGCGATTTTCTTCAGGCCTTCGACGCGGCCAAGCGATATCAGCGTCGCCGGTGTCTGCTGGCGGCGCTTCATGTTCGGCAGCAGATCGGTGCCGCCGGCAATCAGCATGCCCCTCGGCCCTTCGCCGGCAAGCATGCGCGCCGCCTCGGCAACGCTGACGGGCGCCTGATACTGGAACCACGGCAGGCGCATCATGATGCCGCCCTTTGCGCGAGATCGCGCACCGGTTTGCGCTCCGGCCGCTTGCTTTCGGTGCCGTCGCCGCCCTCGCCC
>QYQC01000036.1 GCA_007280315.1 Betaproteobacteria bacterium
CCGGCGCAGAAACCGCGGCCGGCGCCGGTAAATATGACGACGGCGATTGCGGGATCGGCACCGAGCCGCGGCAGGGCTTCGAGCAGGCCCTCCAGCATCGGCCCGGAGAGCGCGTTGAGACGGTCGGGACGGTTCAGCGTCAGGGTCGCGACGCGATCGGTCACGCTCTCGATCAGTTCCTGCGGCATGGTGATGCTCTCCAATGGTTATTGAGCGGCTTCGGCCAGGCGCACGATCATTTCCCGCGTGACCAGCGTGACACCGTTGGCAGTACGCTCGAAGCGCCTTGCGTCTTCTACCGGATCCTCGCCAATGACCGTCCCCTCGGGAATCTGGCAGCCGTGGTCGATCACCACGCGCGTGAGCCGGCTGTGACGACCGACAATGACTTCGGGCAGCAACACTGCCTCATGCAATCTGGAATAGGAATTGACGCGGCATTTGGAAAACAGCAGCGAACTCTCGATCGAGGCGCCGGAGATGATGCAGCCGCCGGACACCAGGGAATTGAGCGCCATGCCGCGGCGGCCTTCCACATTGAAAATGAATTTGGCCGGAGGCAGTTGTTCCTGATAGGTCAGGATGGGCCAGTTGCTGTCGTACATATCGAGTTGCGGTTCGACCGCGGTCAGATCGATGTTGGCTTCCCAGTAAGCATCGATGGTGCCGACGTCGCGCCAGTAGGGTTGCTTGCCCGCAGCGCTGGCGACGCAGCTCTGGCCGAACGGGTGTGCGACTGCCTCGCCGTTGCGCACCGCGCGCGGAACGATGTCGCCGCCGAAATCGTGTCCGGAGCTGGGATCCTTGGCGTCATGTTCCAGTGCGTCGTACAGGTACTGCGCATTGAACACGTATACGCCCATGCTGGCGAGTGCGCGCTCCGGATTGTCATGCATCGCCGGCGGGTGCGCGGGTTTTTCGACAAAGGCGGTAATGCGGCGCGAGCGGTCGGCAGCCAGCACGCCGAAGCCGGTCGCATCGGCGATCGGCACTTCGATGCAGGCGACCGTGCACGGGGCACCGCGCTCGACGTGATCGGTCAGCAACAGCGAATAGTCCATTTTGTAGACGTGGTCGCCCGCCAGCACCACGATAAATTGCGGCCGGTTGCGGCGGATGATATGCAGGTTCTGGTAGACGGCGTCCGCCGTGCCGCGGTACCAGTCGGTGTCATCGATGCGCTGTTGCGCCGGCAGGAGGTCGATGAATTCGTTCATCTCGGTTTTCAGAAACGACCAGCCGCGCTGCAGATGGCGCAGCAGGCTGTGCGACTGGTACTGGGTGGCGACACCGATCTGCCGGATGCCGGAATTGAGGCAGTTGGACAAGGCGAAATCGATGACGCGGAACTTGCCGCCAAAATACACCGCGGGTTTCGCACGGTGGTCGGTGAGCTGCTTCAGGCGCGTGCCGCGCCCGCCGGCGAGCACCACGGCGAACGCGCGTTTGGGCAGTTGTAGTCTGGCGAGGGTGTCGGTGGGCATGGTGCTGCTCCGGTTGCGTCCCGGGAATTTGCGAAAAATGACGGTGCACCGCTATATTACTACCAGCGCATGTATTCGGAACATCGCCGGTGCGGTTTTCCGCGCCTGAAGCGCGGTCCGGGCAACCCGTACACCCGGGACGGGCGCGCCGGGAATGGTATAAGATTGCCGTGCGTCATCGGGTTCTTGCGGACTGCTAGCAGAAGGAGGAGTTCATGAAACTGAAGCGTATCGTTTTTCGTCAATGGCTGTCGGTGTTCGCGCTGGTCGCGTTTCCGGCTTCCGCGTGCTTCGCCCAGACCAGCGCGGCGGAACAACTCGCAGTGGCACTGAAGGGGCACGATACCGTCGCCTATTTCACCGAGAAGCGTCCGGTCATGGGCAGCGCGCAGAACGGCTACGCCTGGGACGGTTCGCGCTACCTGTTTTCCAGCGCCAAGAACCGGGAGGCGTTTGCCGCCAATCCAGACCGCTACACGCCGCAGTTCGGCGGCCTGTGCGCAACCGGGCTCGGCATGGGCGTGAAGACAGCAGCCGATCCAAACGTGTGGAAGATCGTGGACGGCAAACTCTATGTGTTCTCGTCCGTCGAAGCGAAAGAGGCGGTGGATAAGGATCCAACGCTGCTCGCGCGCTCGCACCAGGCATGGAAGGGTAAGAAGTAGGGGGCGCGAATCCGCGGATTCACAACCCTGCCTTGCGCAGGCCTTCCTGGGCCCTGGTTTTGAGCGCAGCATCGACGAAACGCGTTCCGAACGCTTCGACGCGGAAAAACGGATCGAACCGGCGCACCTGGTCCGCCGCCTTGCGCGCCTCCTCGGTGTTTCCCAGCTGCCCCAGCGCAGCGGCACGCACTGCGTGCAGATAGGAATATTCCGGTGCTTGCGCGAGACCGGAATCAGCCGTGGCAAGTGCCTCCCGATAGCGCTTTGCCGCATACAGGGCCATCGCCAGACTGAAGGTCGAATCCGGGCCGATGCGCGGATCGAACCGGTGCGCGGCCTCGCTCGCGGCTATCGATTCGTCGAGCCGGCCCAGCCACAGCAAGGCTTCGCCGCGCAGTGCATAGGCGAACGCGTCGCTCACGTTTTGTTGAATGGCGCTGTCCGCTTCGACCAGCGCCCGGTCGAACTGACCGGTGCTGGAGTAGACGCGCGAGAGCAGCGCGTGCGCGCGCGCATTCGCCCCGGGTTCCTCCAGCGCGAGCGCCTGCCGGGCGAGCGACTCGCCGCGTTCCAGGCTCGCCTCGGGATTTTCAGTCCAACCGAACCCGGCGCGCTGCAATTCGGCAGCCGCGAGGTGGACGTAGGCCTCGGCGTACTTCGGTGCGAGTTTTAGCGCCTGTTCCAGCATCTCGCGCGCCTCGCGATTGGCGCCGCGCTCGGAGCGACTGATCAGCGCGCGCGCGCGCAGCACCAGATCGTAGGCCTGCAGGCTTTCAGTCGGCTTCGCAAACACGCGCTTCTGCTCCAGGCGCGTGAGCTTGACCGCCAGCGTGCCGACGATGTTTTTCACGATCCGGTCCTGGATTTCGAACACCTGCTTGCCCTCGCCGTCGTAGCGCTCGGACCACAGCAGCGTGCCGCTCGCCGCGTCGCTCAGTTCGACCGCGACGCGCAGCTTGCCGTCTGCTTCGCGTACGCTGCCCTGCACGATGTAGCGCACGCCGAGCTCGCGGCTGATTTCCTCCCTGGTGGCGTTGCGGTTCTTGTATTCCTGCACCGCGTTGCGCGCAATCACCATGACGCCTGAAAAGCGTCCGAGCGCGTTGATGATGTCCTCGGTGATGCCGTCGCTGAAGTAGTCGCGCTTATCGCCCCCGCTTTGGTTTGCGAACGGCAGCACGGCGATGGCGGCGCGCACATCCGCTGTCCCGGCCGGCTTGCCAGTGAGCAGCGCCACGACGGTTGAGCGCAACCGCCGCACAGTTTCCGGCGCGGCGAAGTAGGTGCCGGCGACGGCGGCGATGAGCAATAGCGCGACAGCGACGTACGTGCGCCGCCACGCGGTGGGTCGCTTCGGCAGGCTCAGCCTGCCCGGCGCCGCGGCGGCGCTGCCCGGGCCGCTCAGGTCGAGCGCGTACACGTGCACCGGCCGGGCGATGTTTTTCACTGTATGCGCGCCGCGATCGACGCAGCGGTACGTGATCTTGTCCCGCACCTGCTCGTAGGCGCTGGCTGAAATCGCGACGCCGCCGGTCTCGCAGATACTTTCCAGACGCGCGGCGATATTGACGCCGTCGCCGTAGACGTCGTCGCCCTCGATGATGATGTCGCCGAGGTTGATGCCGATCCTGAGCACGATACGGCGCTCGGGCGGATCGGCGGCGCCGCGCGTCGCCATTTCGATCTGTATTTTGGCGGCGCACTGAACTGCCGCAACGACGCTGGTGAACTCCGCCAGCAAGCCGTCGCCGGTGGTCTTGAAAATGCGGCCCTGGTGCGCGGCGATGGCGGGGTCGATCACTTCGGCGCGCAGCGCCTTGAGCCGCGCCAGCGTTGCTTCTTCGTCCGCCCCCATCAGCCGGCTGAAGCCGACGATGTCCGTGGCGAAGATGGCAGCGAGTCGGCGCTGTATGGTTTCCGGAGTCATAGCTGGCGTAGGATTCAGTTGACGCAGCGAGTGTACACCGACCGCGGCCGACCCAGCATCAGGCAACCTGCGCGATTACACCGGTGCGGTGCGGGCCGCAAACGACTAAAATGCGATCGCCGTGCCACTGCTGACTGGCGCATGCCGGAGCGTGTTTTCAAAAATCACTATCGGAGGATGGAATGAGCAGAGCAAGAATGTGCGCGCTGGCGCTGCTGGCGCTTGGTGTGGCAGGATCGGCGCAGGCGCAGAAAAAACCGGATATGACTTTTTTTGTCACCAGCGCGAACCCGGGCAAGGGCGCGGATCTCGGCGGACTTGCCGGCGCGGACAAGCACTGCCAAGCGCTGGCGAGCGCGGTTGGCGCGGGCAAGCACACCTGGCGCGCCTACCTCAGCACCAGTGCAAGCGGCGGTGCACGCGCGGTGAATGCGCGCGACCGGATCGGCAAGGGACCGTGGCGCAATGTCAAAGGCGAAGTGATTGCGCGCAATGTCGAAGAGCTGCACGGTGAGAACAAGCTGACCAAGGAAACGGCACTCACCGAAAAAGGAGAAATACTGAAAGGCCGCGGCGAGAGTTCCAATGTGCATGACGTGCTCACCGGATCGGAGCCCGACGGCACGGCGTTCAACTGGTCAGGTGATACCACCTGCGGCAACTGGACCAAGAGCGGTGAAGGCTCGGCGCAGGTCGGCCACATCGATCGCAAAGGTATGCGCACCGGCGCACTCACCGACGATCCGCCTTCCAAATCCTGGAATTCTTCGCATCCCTCGATCGGATGCAGCATGGACGCCTTGCGCAGAACCGGCGGAGGCGGGCTGCTCTACTGTTTCGCGGCGAAATAAACTGTACCCAACGCATGGACGGAGAAAGGAATGCACGGCTGCGACGGCTGCACTGCCTGCTGCAAGGTGATGAAAATCCGCGAGTTGAACAAGCCCGCTAACACCTGGTGTCAGCATTGCAAAATCGGCGAGGGCTGCGGCATCTACGATTCGCGGCCGGAATCCTGCCGGGTATACGAGTGCGTCTGGCTGCAAAGTCAGCGCGGCGGGAAGCCGATGCCGCTCGAGCTGCGGCCCGACACCTCGCGCGTAGTCATCGGCGTGGCGAACCAGGGCGACGATCTTGTCCTTTACGTGAGCCCGGATCGGCCCGACGCCTGGAAGCGCGGCGGCATGGGCAAATTCGTCGCCGAGATGCAGGCGAAGGGTTTTGCCGTCGCGGTGAAATGCGGGGAGAAGCTGCAACAGCTTTAGGCGGTGTCGCTTCTAATCCGGCGAAAGCGTGCGCGCGTCGCAGTCAGCCCGCTTTGACCGCGGCGATCGCTTCGATCTCCACTTTCAGCTGCGGAAATGCCAAGCCCGCCACGATGAGAAAGGTCTGCGCCGGCGGCGTGCCGGTGAAGGCGCCGCGCAGCGCGGCGCCGATGCGCGCGTAGCTTTGCGGCCGCTCGGCGACGTAGCAGCTAAGCTTCACCACATCCTCGGGCCCCGCGCCCTGCGACTTGAGCAGCGCAAGAATATTGCTGATCGTCTGCTCGAACTGCTCGTCGAGCGAGTCCGGAAAGCTGCCATCGAGGCGGTTGCCGACCTGGCCTGAGAACACCAGCAGTTTGTGGTCCGGCGGCACGATCGCCAGGTGGCTGTAGAAAGCAACCGGCGGCGCGATACCGGGGGGATTCAGTTTTTCGATGGACAAAGGTGGTCTCCTGGAGGATTGGGATTTGGCAGCGGCTACTCGATGACCTCATCCGCCCGCACCAGCACCGCTTGCGCAATGGTGATGCCCAGCGACTTGGCAGTCTTGAGGTTAATAACCAACTCGAACCGGGTCGGTTGCTCGACCGGCAACTCGCCCGGCTTCGCGCCTTTGAGGATCTTGTCGACGTACACCGCGGCGCGCCGGAAATTGTCGGCAACGCTCGAACCGTACGACGCGAGGCCACCAAGCTCCACGAATTCCCTTGCATAGAACACGCCGGGCAGCCGATGCTTTGTCGCCAACTGGATCACCTGCGCCCGGGCGGTAAACAACACGGGCCCTCCCTGCACAACAATTGCCTCGATACGCTTCCGCGCCATCGTAGCGAATGTCCCGTCCAGTTCGTCTCGCCCGTGAATCGGCGCGGACAGCATGGCCAATCCCAGCTTCGAGGCGGCACGCTCGGCCGCCTTGCGATAGGTGTCCGCAGCCGGAGCGGCGGGATTCCACAGGACGGCGATGCGTGATGCACGTGGCATCATCTCCTTCAATAGTTCGACATGTTTGCCGAAAAATTCGGGGCTCGGATCGCTCGCCACGCCGGTAATATTCCCGCCGGGCCGGGCGAGGCTGGCGATGAAGCCGGAACCTACGGGATCGCGCGAACCCGTCATGACGAGAGGGATCGTCGCCGTCGCCTCCCTGACCGCGGCGATCACGGGATTCGAACCGGTCACGATGACGTCGGGCTTGAGCCGGACGAGTTCTGCCGCAAGTTCCGGAAGCCGCTCCACTTTTCCGCCGGCAAAGCGCCGCTCGATGACGATATTTTTGCCTTCCACGTAGCCAAGTTCGCGCAGTCCTTCTTCGAACGCCTTGGTGACGTGCGCCGCCTCACTTGGCGCGGCGGTCTGGATGTAACCGATCCGGTATATCTTTCCGCTTGTTTGCGCGTTGGCGGCGAACGGCGCGGCGAGCAGAGCGCCGGTCGCGAGCAGAAACTGCCTGCGTAGCATGCGCTTCATTCGGTCCTCGTTCCCTTGTTAATGGTCATTCGATAACGCGGTCGGCGCGCACAAGGACTGACTGAGGAATCGTGATCTTGAGCGCCTTCGCAGCCTTGAGGTTTACCGCCATGCGGAAATTGGTCGGCTCTTCGACCGGAAGGTCTGCCGGCTTTGCGCCGCGCAGGATCTTGTCCACATAGTTCGCACCGCGGCGATACTGCTCGATGTTGTCCGTTCCGTATGAAATGAGCCCGCCTGCTTCGACGTATCGCTCGTCGACGTACATCGCCGGCAGACCGACGCGCGCTGCGTTGCTGACCACCGGGGCGCGCAGCCGCAAAAGGTGCGTCGGATCAGCCGTACCCAGCATCCCTTGCACACCCTCGCGTGCCATCCGGTCAAACGCGGGACCGAGTTCCTCCATCGATCGCGCCTCGACCGTCAGAAGCTGCACGCGCAGCTTGGTTGCGATTTTTCCATAGGAATCGACAAAGCGCTTGGCAACCTCGGGGACGTCGGGATTTACCAGTACCGCCACCCGCTTTATTCCGGGCACGATCTCCCGCAGCAGCTCGAATCGCTTGCCGTCCAGCTCAATCGCGCGAGTCGAGGCACCGGTGACATTGCCGCCGGGCCTGGCCAGACTCGCAACCAAACCGATCTCCTCGGGATTGCTCACGATGGCGAAAACGATCGGCACCTCCTGGGTAAGCCGCTTCGCGATCAACGCCATAGCTCCGAAATAGGCGTACAGAACGTCGGGCTTCTGTGCCAGAAGTTCCGCGATCACCGGCTCGTAGCGGCTCGCGTCTCCATTCGCATAGGCAAACACGTACTCGATATTTCGGCCTTCGACCCATCCCAGTTCCGTCAATTGCCGCCTGAATGCCTTGATGCCGTCGTTCGGAACATCAGGCGCCGTCGGCATCGCGATCGCCACGCGGCGCAGGCGCGGCGTTTGCGCCTGCAATCCGGAGGCGGCGAGCATTGAAACCGCTGAAAACAGAAATTGGCGCCTTCTCACCCGATCCTCCTCAGCTAACGACGAAACCGCGTCCGGCCCGAGGTGAATAAGCCTGCCGTGCGAGTCCGGTATCGCGACCGGTTGGGTGTTGGCGGCGGGCGCAAGCGCGGTTCAGATCCATGGCGGCGCCTGTGCGAGTTCGGCGATCGGGACGGCTTCGATCGACTCATCCAGTCGGTAACGCAGAGGGCCAGGGTACACCACATACAACGCATCCAGCCTCAAGTCCTGGATTGCGATCCGCATGGACGGCGTAATGCGCGGTGCGTCCGCGTGCTTGAACTCGACGCCGACACGGCGGGCGTGCTTGATCATCAGCAAATCGAGTTCGGCGCCGGCATGTGTGGCCCAGAAATACGCCTCGTCGGGTTGCGCAAACTTGAGCGTTTCCTCCAGGGCAAAGCCTTCCCAGGACGCGCCCAGCCGCGGATGAACCGCGAGCGCCGCGTGCTCGCCGATGCCAAGCAGCGCATGGAGCAAGCCTGAATCGCGAAAATAGATCTTTGGCGCCTTGACCTGACGCTTGGCAAGATTTTCGTGCCAAGGCTGCAGCTGCCGCACCAGGTAAGCGCCAGTCAATTGATCGAGATAACGCCGTACCGATGTCTCCGACACGCCGAGGGAGCGCGCCGGGTCGGCAGCATTCCAGACATTGGCGTGCACATGGGCGAGCATGTTCCAGAAACGCAGCAGCGTAGGCGCAGCCGAGCCGATGCCGAGTTGCGGCAAGTCCCGCTCGAACAGCAGCCGGATATAGCTGCGGCGCCACGCGAGGCTGTCTTCGTCGCACGCCGCCGTTACGGAGAGCGGTAGTCCGCCGCGCAGCCATAACTCGTCGATGCGTCCAGCCCCGAATTCATGGACGGCGATTCCCGGCAGTTCAACGATCTCGATCCGTCCTGCAAGCGACTCGCTTGCCTGGCGCAAAAGCGCGGGCGCCGCGCTGCCGAGAATCAGGAACTTCGCCGGGGCTGGCATACGGTCGATCAGGACGCGTAACGCCGGAAACAGTTCCGGACGGCGCTGAATCTCGTCGATCACCACGAGGCCACGCAAGGGGCGCAGCGCCGTCATCGGCTCTGTCAGGCGGGCGAGTGCAGCGGGATCCTCGAGGTCGAAATAGTTGATGCCGGCATTGGCGGCAAAGCGGTGCGCAAGCGTGGTCTTGCCAACCTGCCGGGGGCCGAGCAGCGCGACTGCGCGCGAGCGCGCGAGGGCTCGCTCGAGGCGGTGTTCAATGACAGGGCGCGCAAGCATGTCCACAGGCTACCATATGTCATATTGAAATTCGAATATTATGTGCAGGATTTTCAATACAATGTGTTCCAAGCCGTGCGCGGTTGGCGGCACCGGGAGGCTATTCATTCGATCACCCGGTCGGCGCGCACGAGCACGGTCTGGGGTATCTTGACGCCCAGCGCCTTCGCGGTTTTCCGGTTCACGACCAGTTCGAACAGCGTCGGCATTTCGATCGGCAGCGACGACGGAGCGGCGCCCTTCAGAATCCGGTCGACGAAGCTGGCGGCGCGCCGCCACGCTTCACGCAGGTCCGGACCGTAGCTGACAAGGCCACCGGCGAGGGCGTAGTTGTCCCAGCCGCCCACCAGCGGGATTTTGTGCCGCAGCGCGAACGCCGCGATGCGCTCGCGGCTCGCGAGCGTGACTGGGTCGGGAAACAGCAGCAGCGAATCCGCGCCTGCCGCCCGCGCTGCGTCGAGCGCCGCATCGACTTCCTGGATATTGCTTACAGGGTAAAAGGACGCGGACACGCCGAGCTGTCTGGCTGCCGCCATGGTTGCGTCGCGCTCGCTGTTCAAGCCGGGATGACCGGGCCACGCCAATACGGCCAGGCGTTTGACCGACGGCACGATTTCCTTGAGTACTTCGATGCGCTTGCCGACCAACTCGTTATTCATGAGCTGCACGCCGGTGATGTTTCCGCCCGGACGCGCCAGTCTCTGCACCAGTCCCGCTTCCACCATGTCGGCGCTGAATACGGCAACGATCGGAATCGTCTTGGTCAATTTCGCGAAAGCGGAGACGGCGCCGTGTTGCGCGTAGATGAGGTCGGGCTTGCTGGCGATTGCGTCAGCTGCCAACTGGGCCGTGCCTTCGCGGGAAAACTCGCCATAGCCGAAGCTGAGGTTGATGTCGCGCCCCTCCTAGTATCTGAGCGCCTTCATTTCCTTGCGAAACCCCTCGAGCGGCTCCGCAACGGTTTTTTCGGCGTTGCCGGTAAGCGACACAATGCGCCAAACACGTTTCTGTGCGTATGCAGGCGCCGCCAGTGTTGCAGGCGCGGCAACGAGCGTAACCAGCAGGGCATGCAGCGCGTCGCGTCGATTCATCGGATCCTGTTTCAGGCCTGCTTTAGCCCGATCACATTGAACGTCGGAACCGGTTTGTGAAATCCCTTGAGGCTGAGTTCGCCCACCGGCTCGGCCGTGACCAGGCCTTCGACGCAACCGAAGACTTTCTGCGACACCAGGATCTGGCCGGCTTTGGCGCCGTCGCAAAGCCGGCTGGCGAGGTTGCACACCGAACCGATGGCGCCGTAGTCCTGGCGGCCTTCGAAGCCTATTCGTCCCAGCGTGGCATAGCCCTGGGCGATGCCGATGCCCATGTGCAGCTCGTAGCCGCGCTTCTTCCAAGCTTGCGCCAATGCGACGAAATCGGCCTGCATCCGGATCGCCATGTTCACGGCTTCCCCTGCGGGATTTTCGATCACCACCGGGTCGTTGAAAAAAATCATGATGCCGTCGCCGGCAAAATGCTCGATGGTGCCGTTGTATGCCATGACCAGGCGGCCCATTTCGCGGTGGTATTCGTGCAGCACGCCCATCACTTCCTCGGGGTCGGCGGTCTCGGTGAAAGCGGTGAATCCGCGCAGGTCGAGAAACACCACGGTAATCTCGCGCCGGTGGCTTTTCAGTGGGTCTTCGGTGCCAGCGCCTACGATCAGCTCGGCAATCTGCGGCGAGAGGAAGCGCTTCAGCCGTCCCATTTGCTCGATTTCGCGCACGCCGTCGGCGACGCGCTGCTCCAGTGTGCGGTTC
>QYQC01000178.1 GCA_007280315.1 Betaproteobacteria bacterium
GCGTGAATGTCGCCGCGTCGAGTGAGGACCGCAACTTCAGTTATATACCGCCGCAGCAAAGCTGGAAATTGTCGAAGGACGCAGGCTACGTTCACATCTGCTCCAATGAAACCATCGGCGGCCTGGAGTACCACTGGGCTCCCGATACCGGCGAGGTGCCGCTGGTCGCGGATATGTCCTCGCATATCCTGTCGCGCCCGGTGGATGTCGCGAAATACGGGTTGATCTACGGCGGCGCGCAGAAAAACATCGGCCCGGCGGGATTGACATTGGTGATCGTACGCGATGACCTGATCGGGCAGGCGGCGCCGTTCACCCCCTCTGCATTCGACTACAAGCAGCAGGCCGAGGCCGATTCGATGTTGAATACGCCGCCGACCTACGCCATTTACATCGCCGGGCTGGTGTTCAAATGGCTGAAGCGCCAGGGCGGCCTGGTGGAAGTCGAGCGGCGCAACGTCGCCAAGGCGGAGTTGCTGTATGACTATCTCGACCAGAGCAAATTTTTCGTCAGCCCGGTCGAGCCGCGTGATCGCTCGCGCATGAACGTGCCGTTCAAGCTCCAACGCGAAGCGCTGGACGAGGAATTCCTCAAGGGCGCGAAGGCGCAGGGGATGGTGCAACTGAAGGGCCACCGCTCGGTCGGCGGCATGCGCGCGTCCCTTTACAACGCGATGCCGATCGAAGGGGTGCAGCATCTGGTCGCCTATATGCGCGAATTCGAGAGCAAACATGGAAAATGAGCATGCCTGATCGCAAACCGTTCCAGATACTGGTGCTGAACAACATCGCCCAGATCGGGTTGAAACGTCTTCCGCCGGAGCGCTATCGCACCGACAAGGAAGCCGCCGAACCCGATGCCATCCTGCTGCGCTCGCAGGATTTGCACTCCATGAAGATCGCGCCTTCGGTGAAAGCCATCGGCCGCGCCGGCGCCGGCACCAACAACATCCCGGTGAAGGCGATGAGCGAGCGCGGCGTGCCGGTGTTCAACGCGCCGGGCGCCAACGCCAACGCGGTGAAGGAACTGGTGCTGGCGGGAATGCTGATCGCCGCGCGCAACCTCGCGCCGGCGCTGGAGTTCGTGCGCGCCATCAAGGGCGAGGACGCGGCGATGGCGAAACGCGTGGAGGAGGGCAAGAAACAGTTTGCCGGGATGGAATTGCCGCAGCATACGCTTGGCGTCATCGGCCTGGGAAAGATCGGCAGCCTGGTCGCCGACGCGGCGATCAACCTGGGCATGAACGTGCTCGGCTATGACCCGGAGATCACGGTCGATGCCGCCTGGAGCCTGCCGGCACAGGTGAAAAAAGCGCATTCGATCGACGAAGTACTGAAGGCCAGCCACATTGTCACGCTGCACGTGCCGCTGGTGCCGCAGACGCGCAATCTGGTCAACGAGAAGAATCTGGATCTGGTGCGCGCGGGCACGATTCTGCTCAATTTCTCGCGCGAAGGCATCGTCGACAGCGCCGCCGTGGTTCAGGCGCTGACGGCGCAAAAGCTCAAGTATTACGTGACCGATTTCCCCGACAGCCGGCTCGCCGGTCAGCCGGGGGTGATCGCGTTGCCGCACCTCGGCGCGTCGACGCGCGAAGCCGAAGACAATTGCGCGGTGATGGTGGCGGACCAGGTGCGCGAATACCTGGAGCACGGCAACGTCGCCAATGCGGTGAATTTTCCGGACATGACCATGCCGCGCGAGTCGCCCTACCGCATCGCCATCGCGAACGCCAACGTTCCGAGCATGGTGGCGCAGATATCCACCACCATCGCCAGCGCGGGCTTGAACATCCATAACATGCTGAACAAGTCCAAGGGCGAAATTGCCTATACGCTGGTCGATGTAGACAGCGCGGCGAGCGCCGAACTGGTGGCGCAGTTGAGCCAGATCGAGGGCGTGCTGACCGTGCGTTACCTGCCGTTGCAGAACTGAGAGCGCGATGAACAAAGACCTGTCCAGGCTGCGCGCGCAGATCGACGCACTCGACGGGCGCCTGTTGCTGGCGCTGAACCAGCGCGCGCGGCTGGCGCATGCGGTGGGCAAGCTGAAGCAGGGCGTCAAGGTATACCGGCCGGAGCGCGAAGCGCAGGTGCTGCGCCGGATACTCGCACAGAGCGCCGGCCCTCTGGGAAAGGATGCGCTTGCCCGGGTCTATGCGGAAATCATCTCCGCCTGCCGCGCACTGGAGCAGCCGCTGGCCGTGGCCTATCTTGGCCCGTCGGGCACCTTCAGCGAGTTGGCGGTGCTGAAGGTGTTTGGCGGCGGTGTGCGCGCGCAGCCCTGTGCGTCGATCGACGACGTATTCCGTCAGGTCGAGAACGGCGGCGCGGATTATGGCGTGGCGCCGGTGGAGAATTCGAGCGAAGGCGCAATCGGCAGGACGCACGACCTGCTGCTCAGCACGCCGCTGCGGATCTGCGCCGAGACGGTGTTGCGCGTGCGCCAGAACCTGATGTCGAAGTCAGGCGCGTTGAAACGAATCGCGCGCGTCTATTCCCATCCGCAATCGCTGGCGCAGTGCAATCAGTGGCTGAGCCGCAGGCTGCCCGAGGCAGAACGGGTGCCGGTGGCGAGCAATGCCGAAGCGGCGCGCCTGGCGGCAAAGGAAGTTGGCGCGGCGGCGATCGCCGGCGACGCCGCGCTCGAGCGCCACGGCCTCAAACTGGTGGCGCGCAATATCGAGGACGATCCCAACAACACCACGCGCTTTCTGGTGCTGGGGGACCATGACGCCGGGCCTTCGGGCAAGGATCTGACCTCGATCGTCATGTCCGCGCCCAACCGGCCCGGTGCAGTGCACGCACTGTTGACACCCATCGCAAAGTACGGCGTGAGCATGACGCGGCTCGAGTCTCGTCCGGCGCGCACCGGGCGCTGGGAATACATGTTCTACGTCGACGTGCAGGGCCATCGGCAGGATCCCAAGGTGGCGAAGGCGTTGGTGGAGCTGGAAAAGCTTGCGCCGTTCCTCAAGATTCTCGGCTCCTATCCTGCAGCAATGCTCTAGCCGCTGGCAGCAGCTTCCCCGCTCCCCAACTCATGTCGGACATCATGGACCTCTGCGAACGCTCTCCTGCCTACGTGCGCGCCATCGCGCCGTATCTGCCGGGCAAACCGATCACCGAAGTCGCGCGCGAGCTCGGACTGGACGAGCGTTCCATCGTGAAGCTCGCTTCGAACGAGAATCCGCGCGGACTGTCGCCCAAGGCGCAGGCGGCGATCGTGGCAGCGCTGCCGGATCTGGCGCGCTACCCCGACGGGTTCGAGCTGTTACAGGCACTGTCGCACCGGCTGGGCGTGCCGGCGCAGCAGATCGTGCTGGGCAATGGTTCGAACGACTTGCTCGAACTCGCGGGCATGGCGTTTCTCGCGCCAGGCACCTCGGCCGTGTACTCTCAGCACGCGTTCGCCGTCTATCCGCTGGCGACACAGGCGCGCGGCGCGGCGAGCATCGTCGTTCCGGCGAAGCACTTCGGCCACGACCTGGACGGCTTTCTGGCGGCAATCCGGCCCGATACGCGCGTCGTGTTCATCGCCAATCCGAACAATCCGACCGGCACCATGCTTGGCGCAGCCGAGCTCGAAGCTTTTCTCTCGCGGGCGCCGAAGGATGTCGCCGTCGTGCTGGACGAAGCCTACAACGAATATCTGGCGCCGGAACTGCGTTGTCCCAGCATCGACTGGGTCGCGCGCTTTCCCAATCTGATTGTCACGCGCACGTTCTCAAAAATCTATGGGCTGGCCGGATTGCGCATCGGCTACGGCGTTTGCCACGCGAGTGTCGCGGCGCTGATCAATCGGGTGCGCCAGCCGTTCAACGTCAACAATCTCGCCATCGCCGCGGCAGTCGCGGCGTTGACGGACCAGGCCTTCGTGCGCGAAAGCTACGAGCTCAACTGCGCCGGCATGGCGCAGCTGACCGACGCCTGCAAGCGGCTGGGTCTTGCCTGGATTCCGTCCTACGGCAATTTCCTCACGATCAAAATTCCGCCAGATCGCGGGGAAAATGCGGGCCAGAGCCAGGCCGGCGCGGTGTTCCAGAAACTGCTGCGGCTGGGCGTCATCGTGCGCCCCCTGTCCAATTACGCCATGCCCGACCATCTGCGCGTGACCATCGGCCTTGCGCGCGAGAACGCGCGTTTTCTCGAGGCGCTGGAAGCAGTGCTGAAAGGCTGAGCGCGTGGCGGCCGCCCTGTTCGACCGCGTGGTCATATTCGGCGTCGGCTTGATCGGCGGCTCGTTCGCGCTCGGGCTGAAGGCGGCAGGCGCGGCGCAACACGTTGTCGGCCTCGGCCGCAATCCATCCAATCTTGCGCGTGCACTCGAACTCGGCGTGATCGACGAAGCCTGCACCGACGCGGCGGTCGTGGCCGGCGCCGATCTGGTGCTGCTTGCGATGCCGGTCGGTCAGATGGGCGCCGTGCTGGGTGCGATAGCTCCGCACCTGGGACCCGGCACGGTGGTTACCGATGGCGGCAGCACCAAGCAGGACGTAGTGGCGCTCGCTTATCGCAAATTGAAGGGCGGCGTGGCGCAGTTCGTTCCCGGTCACCCGATCGCGGGTGCCGAACACAGCGGCGTGGCAGCGGCGCGTGGCGATCTGTACCGCGGGCGCAAGGTCGTGCTGACCCCGTTGCCCGAGAATACCGAGCGCAGTATCCGCAGGGTGCGCGCCGCCTGGCGCCTTTGCGGCGCGAGATTGTTCAGCATGCAGCCGGCCGAGCACGACCGGGTGTTCGCCGCGGTGAGTCATCTGCCGCACCTTCTTTCCTACGCACTGGTGGACCACGTTGCAGGTCACCCGAACGGCAAGCAGTTGTTCGAATATGCAGCCGGGGGCTTTCGCGATTTCACCCGCATCGCCTCCAGTCATCCGGAAATGTGGCGCGACGTGTGTATTGCCAACCGAGAATCGCTGCTGCAGGAACTGGACGGTTACCAGCGCGAACTGGCCGAGGTCAAAAAGCTGCTGCACAAAGGCGATGCAGCGGGGCTGGAAAAAATATTCATCCGGGCACGCACGGCGCGCGACAAATGGCTGAAGAAGCAGCAATGATGCGGCTTTTCGCCTGATCGCCTCTGTGGCAGCCGTGGATTTTCTCGATCTCGCACCGATACGCAGCGTCGCCGGTACGGTCAGGCTGCCCGGATCGAAAAGCATTTCCAACCGCGTGCTGCTGCTCGCGGCGCTGGCCTCGGGCGAGACGCGGGTGCACGACCTGCTCGACTCCGACGATACGCGCGTCATGCTCGATGCATTGAGAAAACTCGGTATCGCCGTGAAACAGGACGGCGGTGCGACGGTCGTGGCCGGCGCCGGCGGCGCATTTCCGGTGAAGGATGCGGAGTTGTTTCTCGGCAACGCCGGTACTGCGTTCCGGCCGCTGACAGCAGCGCTGGCGCTCGCCGGAGGTGACTATCGTGTGTCGGGTGTGGCGCGCATGCATGAGCGGCCGATCGGCGATCTGGTGGATGCATTGCGCAGCCTCGGGGCGAGCATCGACTACGCCGGCGTGGAAGGCTATCCGCCTTTGCACATCAAACCTGCTCTGATCAAGTCGGGAACGGTCCGCATACGTGGCGACGTGTCGAGCCAGTTCCTGACTGCGTTATTGATGGCGCTGCCGCTCACCGGGCGGCAGACCACCATTGCCGTCGAGGGCGAACTGATTTCCAAACCCTATGTCGAAATCACGCTCGGCACGTTGCGCTATTTCGGCATAGAGGTGGCGCGCGACGGCTGGGCGTCGTTTAGCGTGCCGGCCGCTGCGCGCTACGTGAGTCCGGGCGAGATCTGGGTCGAGGGCGATGCCTCGTCGGCTTCGTACTTCCTCGCCGCCGGCGCGATCAGCGGCCTCAGCGGCGGCGGTCCGGTACGCGTCGCCGGCGTTGGGCGTGCCAGCGCGCAAGGCGATGTGCGCTTCGCCGCAGCGCTGGAGCAGATGGGCGCGCACATCGCCATGGGCGACAACTGGATCGAAGCCACGGCGGGCGATGAAGCGAAACGCGCTGGAAAACTGAAGGCCTTTGACGGCGACTTCAACCATATACCCGACGCGGCGATGACGCTCGCGGTGACTGCGTTGTTTGCGGACGGCCCATGCACGCTGCGCAACATCGGCAGCTGGCGCGTCAAGGAAACCGACCGCATCGCCGCCATGGCGACCGAGTTGAGAAAACTGGGTGCGGCGGTGGAAGAGGGTGCCGATTTTCTGCGCGTTAGCCCGCCTGTCGCCGGTTTCGCTTCCGGGGTAGTCATCGATACCTATGATGACCATCGCATCGCCATGTGTTTCGCACTTGCAACTTTGGGCGGGGTCGGGCTGCGCATCAACGATCCACAGTGCGTGAACAAGACTTTTCCCGAGTACTTCGACGTGCTCGCGCGGATCTGCGAACGGCAATGACTGAATCCCTCGAAGCGGTCCCGGTCATCGCCATCGACGGCCCGTCGGCGTCGGGCAAGGGAACCATAGCCGAACGCGTGGCTGCAGCCCTGGGTTTTCATTATCTCGACAGCGGTGCCCTATATCGCCTCGTCGCCTTGGCGGCATTGCGGAGGGGCATAGATTTGGATCAGGAAGTTGCCTTGGCGGAACTGGCAAAACAGCTCGATGTCCTCTTTGGTGGCGGACAAATAATGCTTTCTGGACATGATGTTACTGACGACATTAGAAGTGAAATATGCAGTGTGGGCGCCTCCAGAGTTGCGGTCTGGCCCGATGTTCGGCTTGCATTGCTAACGCGCCAGCGCGCATTCTGCGAGCCCCCGGGGCTGGTAGCCGAAGGGCGCGACATGGGCACGGTCGTGTTTCCGCATGCCGTTCTCAAGGTGTTCCTCACTGCGAGCGCCGAGGCACGTGCGGAGCGCAGGTATAAGCAGTTGAAAGAAAAAGGAATCGATGCTAATATTCGAACCCTTTTGCAGGAATTGCATGAACGCGACGAGCGCGACAGCGCCCGAAGCGCCGCGCCTCTGCGAAAGGCCGCCGATGCCCGGGAAATTGACAGCACCGTGCTCGGCATCGACGAAGTTGTGCGCCAGGTGCTTGAATGGCATCGGCAAATCGTAGTAAGGGTGGCGGGCTCAGATCGCTGAATCGAGCCCGCTTTATGTTTAATCAACCCCGTCCGCAAGGGCGGTGAATCAGGTAAATAAATCCAATGTCCAATCTTTCCCCCGCGGTCACCTCCAACGAAAATAATTTCGCAGCCCTTTTTGAAGAAAGCCTGACACGTCAGGAAATGCGCATCGGCGAGGTGATCACCGCCGAAGTAGTCCGTGTAGACATGAATTTCGTGGTGGTGAATGCCGGACTCAAGTCCGAGAGCTTCATCCCGGTCGAGGAATTCCGCAGCGACGCCGGCGAAGTCGAGGCCAAGGTCGGCGATTTCGTCAGTGTCGCGATCGAAGCACTGGAAGACGGCTTCGGCGAAACCCGACTGTCGCGCGACAAGGCGAAGCGCCTGTCGGCCTGGATGGATCTGGAAAAAGCCCTGGAAACGGGCGAACTGGTCACCGGCGTGATCAGCGGCAAGGTCAAGGGCGGCCTTACTGTCATGGCCAATGGCATCCGCGCCTTCCTGCCGGGGTCGCTCGTCGACATCCGGCCGGTCAAGGACACGA
>QYQC01000080.1 GCA_007280315.1 Betaproteobacteria bacterium
GCTTTAAGGCGCTCCTCGAACTCGCCGCGGTACTTGGTGCCGGCCAGCAGCGCCGCCATGTCGCGCGACAGCACGCGCTTGTTCTTCAGCGTTTCCGGCACCTCGCCGTTGACGATGCGCTGCGCCAGGCCTTCGACGATGGCGGTCTTGCCCACGCCGGGTTCGCCGATCAGCACCGGATTGTTCTTGGTGCGCCGCTGCAGGATCTGGATCACGCGGCGGATCTCGTCGTCGCGCCCGATCACCGGGTCGAGTTTGCCCAGGCGGGCGCGCTCGGTCAGGTCCATGGTGAATTTTTTGAGCGCCTCGCGGCTGCCCTCGGCCTCGGGGCTGGATACGTTTTCGCTGCCGCGCAGTGCCGTCACCGCCTGCTCCAGCGCTTTCTTGCTGCCTCCGGCTTCCTTCAGCAGGCGGCCGGCCTCGCCTTTGTCCTCGGCCAGCGCGAGCACGAACATTTCCGACGCGATGAACTGGTCGCCGCGCTTCTGCGCTTCCTTGTCCGTCAGGTTGAACAGGTTGTTGAGTTCGCGCGAAATCGATACTTCGCCGCCCTGACCCTCTACTTTCGGCAGACGGGCGATCGCGCCCTTGAGAGCGTCGCGCAGGCGCGCGAGGTTGACTCCGGCGCGGGCGAACAGCGAGGCGGTACCGCCGTCCTCCTGCGCGATCAATGCCGACAGCACATGCACCGGCTCGATATAGGAATTGTCGTTGCCCACAGCCAGGCTTTGCGCGTCGGCGAGCGCCTGCTGGAACTTGGTGGTGAGTTTGTCTAAGCGCATCGGAAGCTCCCTGGTCTCATTGCCTACCAAATGCGGCCGAATCGCCGGTTTTCAAGCTTCGCGTGGGACCGTACCCTGCCTCCGCGGGTAGAGCGCGCGCCGTCACATAAGTGTCACGATGATGTCATTTTGTCCGATTACGATCCTTCCTCATGAATATCCTAATCATCGGCGCGGCTCGAGGTGTCGGGCGGCACTTGGCGGAGCAGGCCCTGGCACACGGACATCATGTTACCGGACTGGTACTGGATCCATTGGGTGCCGGTTTCTCCCGACGAAATTTGCGCCTGGTTGGCGGCGACATTGTAAATTGTGCCGCGGTAGCTGAAGCGGTAAAGGGGCAGGATGCGATCTGCATCACGATCGGAATTCGCCCGACGCGCGCACCAGTCGATGTTTTCTCCAGGGGAACAGAAGTAACACTCGCGGAGATGCGCCATGCGGGAGTGCGCCGGCTCGTCTGCGTTACCGGCATCGGCGCGGGGGACAGTCGCGGTCACGGAGGCTGGCTATATGATCGGATCATCCAGCCCTTGTTGCTCAAGTCAATCTATGCGGACAAAGACCGACAGGAAACGCTAGTTCGCGCTTCAGTTGTCAATTGGACGATAGTCCGCCCTGGTTTTCTGACCAACTGGCCGGGTACCGGACGCTACCGGATCAGCGCTGATCTAACCGGCGTAACGGCACGAAAAATATCTCGCGCAGACGTGGCAAGCTATCTGCTGCGTGAAATGACGACGTCCATGGACGCAGGTAGAACGGTGCTGGTAGATGCTGAAACCGAGGCTCTAATATCGGCCGATAGGGACTTGCGCCAAACAGCGGGCGCTTCGCTCGAATAAACGACGATCACGCCTGGCGTTTCTGGCGATACCGAAAGATGCGCACGCCGAAATCCCTTGCGCCAGCGGCAGCTCACCCCGGACCCCGCCTGAGGCGTCATTGGGAAACCTCGCCGCAATTCTGGGTGTCCTCGATGTGAGGCCTGTGTCTGACACCGGAGTGAAACATTTGTTAGACATAATCGGTCGGTGTCCGGATCGCCACGCTGCTGGTTCCGCCGGTTGCCAGGAGGAAGGGGCTCCCAAATTATGCTGAGTCCGCACAAGGGAAAGACCGGGCTTCGCCGCCTGACCTACGCCTTCGGCTATTCGATCAACGGCCTGCGTGCGGCGTATCGCCGCGAAGACGCATTTCGCCAGGAAGTCGCGCTTGCCGCGGTGCTGATTCCCCTGGCCGTGCTGCTGCCTGCGGCTGCAACCGGGCGCGCTCTCCTTCTGGCCAGCGTCTTCCTGGTGTTGATCGTCGAACTGCTCAATTCCGCCATCGAGGCTGCGGTTGACCGCATCTCGCTCGACAACCACGAACTTGCCAAGCTTGCAAAGGACATCGGCAGCGCAGCCGTGATGTTGAGTCTGGTTTGTATGACCGTTGTATGGATCATTGTCCTGGCCGGCTGAATCGCTGTCATTGAAAGTTCAAACAGATGTAGTCGAATTGTCATCCGATTTGTTCATAGTGATGTCCTGTGCCCTCTACTGTGCTCCCGTGCCACGCCCGGCTAGCGCTCCGCATTGCGGTCGTAACGGAAACCTACCGCCCTGAAATCAACGGCGTCGCGCGCACCGTCGGCCATATGGTCGATGAACTTCTCGCGCGCGGCCATCAGATCGAGTTGATCCGGCCACGGCAGGTCTCTGACGCCGGCGGGTCGCCGGCAACGAAACTGAACGGATTCGAAGAGCGGCTCACCATCGGGTTTCCGATCCCGAAATACCCGGAACTGCAACTCGGCATTACCAGGATGGGACGGCTGACCAAGGCTTGGTGCAAGCGACGCCCTGATGTCGTGCATTTGGTCACGGAAGGTCCACTCGGCTGGTCCGCGCTTCTGGCCGCGCGCAAGCTAGGCATTCCGGTTGTCTCGGACTTCCACACCAATTTTCACGATTACAGCCGCCACTACGGCTTCGGTTGGATCTCCGGTCTCGTCGCCGGCTACCTGCGAGCGCTGCACAACCACACCGATCGCACCTTCGTTCCAACCCACGAGATGCGTGACCGTCTCCATGCCATTGGATTCAAGCGGCTGACGGTCGTCGGCCGCGGTATCGATACGCAGCTCTTCAATCCGGAAAGGCGCAGCGCCGAGTTGCGTCGCTCGTGGCAATGCGAAAAAGACACCCCGGTTGCGCTATATGTAGGCCGTCTTGCCGCCGAGAAGAATCTACGCCTTTTCGTGGAAACAATCCGCGCGGCTCTGCGGCATCGACCGGACCTGCGCGTGGTGATCGTGGGGGACGGTCCCATGGGCATGAGCCTGCGCTCGGAAAACTCGGACTTTTATTTCGCCGGAATGCGCACCGGCGAGGACCTGGCGGCGCACTACGCCTCCGCCGACATGTTCGTGTTTCCGAGTCTGAGCGAAACCTTCGGCAACGTCACGCTGGAGGCGCTGGCAAGCGGCCTGGCGGTCGTCGCGTTCGATTACGCCGCGGCACGCGAGCACATTGTGCACCGGCACAACGGTCTGGTGGCGCGGTGCGACGACGAGATCGCCTTCCGCAGACACACGCTGAGTCTCGCCAGTTCCCCGCAACAAGTACAGAAACTGCGCCAACGTGCGAGACAAACCGCCGAGTACCTGAGCTGGAGCAAGGCGTTCGACGACATCGAGCGATCGCTAGTCAAATTCGCAGGGTTGGCGAATGGCGCGCAGGTGGTAGCCGCAACGGACTAGCCTGGACCACCATGCACGTTAGCGCCGTCGCCCTCGAATCGCTGCTCGCATGGGACCGGCGCTGGACGCGCCGTTTGAACGCCGGCATCGGCGTTGCTCCCGTGCGCGTTATGCTGCGGCTGGTGAGCAGGCTCGGCGACGGGGTGTTCTGGTATGCGGTGATGCTCGTCCTGAGCGTCACGCAAGGTCGACCAGGGTTGGAAATAGCCCTCCGAATGCTCGCCGCGGGCATGATCGGCCTCGTGGTTTACAAACTGCTCAAGTCAAGAACTACCAGACCGCGTCCCTATCAGGTTCTGGGCGACATCCGGGCCGGGATCGACCCGCTCGATGCCTTCAGCTTTCCCTCCGGACACACGCTACACGCGGTGGCATTCACGCTCGTCGCCGTCTCCCGTTTCCCTGCGCTTGCCTGGGTACTCGTGCCGTTCACGCTGCTTGTCGCCCTTTCCCGCGTCGTTCTCGGCTTGCACTATCCTAGCGATGTCCTTGCAGGCGCAGCTATCGGGGCGCTGGTTGCTCTGGCTGTACCTGCGCTGTAGTCACGCGTCATTCGCGCACGACGGCATGTGCTCGACCCGGCCGCATCTACGCCGCGCAGCGTGAGCGGTCCGTCAAGCGCGCATTCCGGACCTCGGGACTGACCAGCGTCGCGCCGTGGCCTGCAATATGGCGCGCCCGCGTTTCATCAAGACGTCATGCGCAAGGACTAAAATCGTTTTCCCCTGCCATCAACGCTGCTCGACGAGACCACCGAATTCGCGCTTCCGTCATGAAACGGTAAACATCCGGGCGCAGCATGTTGCCACCCGCTGGTTCTGGAGGGATGACCAAATGCAAACTGATGTTCGGCTATGTTCCAGGTTTCCATATCGAGCAAACGCGGTTTTGATTCACCTGCCACGCGTGTATGAAGTGACGCTGATCGACATCTCCGTGCATGGGGCGTTGGTCGGACTGAACGGAAATGCCGAGATCAGGGTTGGCGATCATACCCGGCTGCGTGTGTTGACGGAGAAGGGCAACCAGGCATTCGAAGTGGAAGCCCTTGTCGCGCATCGATCAGAGCAGGGCATTGGAGTTGAGATCAACTCCATCCACTACCACGCCAAGAGCGCCCTGCACCGACTGATCGAGATCAATCTGGGTACCCTGGACTTGGCTTCGCGTACCTTGCCGGCTCTGCTCAAGGCGAATTTCTCGACGAGTCCGACCGCCTAAGCGGGCCGGGTGCATCCCAGTACGGAAGTGGACGCGCTTCAGCCATTTCAGGCATAGTTGCCCTTGACCGATTGTTCGTCGGACGCCGCCGCACAGGCTGCGCCTGGACGCAATTGAATCCTTCTCCCACGATAGCCTAGGCGACGCAGTTACACCCACCCGATCGATAAAAGCCGCGGGTTGAAGGCCCGCGGCTTCGACGGCGTCAATCGGCGTGGGACCGATCGACGCGGCCTGGCTTAGCGCATCGCCGGGACGCCCGCGATATATCCCACCTCCGCCTTGTCCGTGTTGATGCCGCCGATGATGCTGTCAAAGGTCGCCTGTGCCGTGCTGTTCCTATCACCTGCATGCTGATAGCTGCTCATGATGTAGGCAAAGCCATTCATGTTGTCGACTACCTGCAGGCCGGTGGATTCCGCGCCCATGGGGAGCGACAGGATGCGCACCAGTTTCTTGCTGTCGATGTGATAGGCCCAGAGGTAGTTGTTGACGTGATTGCTGGTGTCCTCGCCGATGAACAGCACGCGCATCCGCTCGGAAAAGAACAAGTTGTCCGGGCTAGCGATCTTTTCCAGATTGGATTTATTGCCTTCGGCATCGGCGGTTATGTCTTCACCAACCACCAGCGCCTCCATTGTGACCGGTACGAAATCGCTGTCGATGGCATTGCCGGCGCTGTCGATCTGATTCGGCTTCAGCGTCATTTCGTAGACCGCTCCGGAAGAGTTCTTTTTCAGGCGGATGTCGTTGACGGCGTCGGCGGACTTGTCCTCCATGCCGTTGGTCATCCGGGTCATCGCCGCGTAGGCCTTTCCGTCCCTGGCGTTGTAGGCGACACCCTCGAATTTCTCGAATTCGGTGGTGGCGCCCATGTAGGCGGCGTAGCGGCGGGTTTCGAGAAAGGCGGCCAGCGTCGCGATGTCCACGCCGGTAGTGGCGAAGGCACCTGTCTTCAGCTTTAGATCCTCGACCGTCGCCACCTCATGGCCGGCCTTGATGCGCTTGTAGCCCGCCGGCGTGGTGCCGGAGGTGTCCACATCGAACAGGTCGGTAAACTTGACGCCGGCATCCACGGCCTTCTTGATGTCGTCGTGCTTGGACTGACCAAGCTTTATCCAGGTCAGCGTGGCTTTGCCGCCGTCGCTGCCGGCGGGGGATACCTGATTCCACTTGGCGGCGTAGATACTGCCGGCAGAGAGGTCCGTTGCCTTGTCGGCAACGAACATAGTCAGCGAGGTGTAGGTACCGTCGTCGCCCTGGATAGCGGTGCGGGAATCACCGAAGAACTGTGCTTTCTCCCGGGATATCCGGCCCAGCGTGTGCCACTTCTTGACCGTACTGCTGCCGTCGGCTGCAACGGTGACCTCGGGCACCAGGCCATACTGATAGGGCGAGGCGTTAGGAATGCCATACAGGGTGCGGAAAGCGGCCATGCGTTTGGTGTATTCCATGCCCGTGCAGGCTGCCAGTGTGCCGTCGATTTCACAGCGGGCATCCGGTTCGTACTCCTCGGAGCCGAGGTGCGTGTTCCAGGGCGAACGGGCACCGGCGCAGGGAATCCACAGGCCGTTCACCGCAGAGAAGTCGACCTGCTTGACGGAGGCCACGGTGAACTTGCCGTCTGTGGCGCCTTGACTGAGCTTGGACACCGTCATGGTCATGGGAAGTTTGCCATACCAGTCGTTGCCCGCGCTGTCTTTGTTCTCGTATTCGAAGTGGGTCACCAGATAGGGTGTGCCGCCGATATTCATGAGCGAGTTGGCGTCGGGCGTTTGTGGCACAAACGGCTTGCCATTGACGTCTTTCAGGATGGTGCCGTTCTTGTCACGGATCGACGCGGCCGCCGCGCCATCCGCCGTCTTGTTGGTGTCGGTGTTGCTGAACAGATTCACATAGGAGAGGGGGAATTCCTTGGTGGTGTTATCGCTATAACTGACCTTGACCGTGGAGGTGGTATAGGCGACGCCACGCTGGGCAGCGGTCAGACCGGTGACAGCGGTCGGCGTGAACTCGACGGATTTCACCTGGGCTGGCGCCGACAGCAGGTGCGAAGCGACGTTGCCAAGCGCGGTGGGGGTAAGTCCCGCGCCGGCCAGTACGGTCTTCGCCTTGTCCAGCGAGTCGATTGTTGCAGCAGCGACCGATGCAAATTTGGAAGCATTGACGCTGACGTCTATTTTGGTGTCGGCAGGCGCGGCTCCGGCAGCCGTTTGAATCACCTGTGCGACGGCGAGCGCCTTTACGTCGGTCTCGTCAGTGACTCCAGCCAGATCCTTGGGGCGAACGACACGGTTGCCGCTCTGCATTCCCAGGGCGGAATTGCCCATGTCAACCGTACCGAGGGAGACGTTGCCGATCTTGAAGCCGACCTTATCGCCGGGAACGTACTGGAACTCTCCATTGGCCCCCGTCGATCCGCTGGGTCCGCTGGCGCCCGCGTAGGTGACACCTTTGACCGCCGAGTCGGAAAGGGTGCCGGTCAACTGTGGTATAGCAGAGGTCGCTGCAACGACGTCGTTGCTGCTGTTACCACAAGCAGCGAGTACCAGGATGCTCGCCACCGCCAAAACAATCGCTTTCATCTGCATTTGCATGACTCCATATCAAGTTGGGACTTTCGCACTTGGTCTGTACAGACCCAGTCCGCGAAATGATATGGAACCAAGATTACAGGGCGACTACGTTTTTGTTGCAATTGGAATTCAGGAGCATCGCCATTTCGGTTGGCCAGGCGGCGCGCTTCCCGCGCTCTTATGCCCACGGGGCCCCGGGCAAGCGCGGTAGCGCCGATGGAACGGCCCGGCGAGACCGCCCCGCCGTTGGGGATGTTCTTCACCGGTTCGCAATTCAGGTCCTTGGCGACAACGCAAGCCTGCGCCGCGAACGCCTCGTTCGATTCGACCGCGTCCACGTCGCACAAAAGCCGGTGATCGGTGCGTACCCGCCGGCAATTCACGTCTCCGTCAACGTCCTGTCATGTTCGGCGGCTATCTTGGCTCCTGTGCGGCAGACCCGCGCCGGACTGCTCGGGCACGATAACCGGTTTTTTTGGAGGAGTTAATCATGATTGATCAAGAGATCCAGTGGCCGTTTTTCTATCGGATGGAACGGTCGCCTGACGTTGCACAAACCATAGCTGCGGTCATTGCAAAAACCCGCCACGAGTGGGCGTCGCAACGGCCCGCGTCTGCGTCGTCCGATGAGGCCACCGTCGAACGCACTCGACCCGCTCGCCCATTGTTAAGACTTGCCCGCGGTGGAAATAGTTGGGGTGCCTGACGGGGCGGGCCGGTCGGCGCGGTTGGATTCAGAGCGTGAAAAAGCCTTCGAAGTTCGATGACATGAGGAAAGGTATGAACCCAGTACGGTTGAACACAAACGATCGCGACGACGCCACCGCGACGGCAGACAGCGGCGCGCGCGGCGCAATGCACTCCGACCATGGCGCAATCGTCCCCCGCGCGCGCACCAATTCCGGCGAACTTGGGCGGCCACTCGCGCTCGCCACGCGGCTACCGCCGGGCGTTGGCTTTGCAGTGGTTACAAGAAACGGTGAGACAGTAGCCGAGTTGCACGACACGAACGGAGAACGTGGCATGACTGCGTTCGACGCGGAGGAACTTGCGCTTGCCGATCCGGAACAGGAGTGGTGCATTCACGTGGTGGGACTACTCGATGATCGCCGCTACCGTCGCGCTGGCAACGGCCGATGGTTGCTTTACCGCCGCGGTTATGGCCTGTCGTAGCTCAGGGAAGGCGCCCGAGCCGGAATCGATGCACGTTGCGAGGCGTTTTCTTATCAAGACTGGCTGATCTGTTTACAGGCGATGCAAGTCTCTCTCCCGAGCGGTGATCATTGTCATCGTCTTGTAACATCAGTCGTGTCTGATTATCCATTGAGCACAATGAAAAAAGCCTTTGCCGATCGACGCCTTACGCGTTCACGACGTAGTTGCGCACAGGCTTATCCACAGAATCTGTGAATAAGTTCCGGTACGCACCGTGCAATCGCTTTTCCGGTTATGTCACTTCGACAATGGGTGCTTGGGGCTCGCAATGTCAGGCGCTGCGTGCATTTTCGCTTTCGATCCGGGATCGCGGCCGTAGCCGGTTCGAAGACAGAGGAAGGAAACATGAAAACTGTGAAGGTCACCGGCGCGCAGCACAAGGTGTTGCAGATACTTTCGCGCAAAGATATTTCCGCAATACAAAGAAATCCAAAACTCGTCGCCGGCTCCAAGCACTTACTGCTTGCGTGCAAAAAGACCATCAAGAAGGTGGAGGAGATCCCACAATATATCTCACGCAAGAAGCGCGAGACTGTGTACCGACGCATCGTCGCGCTTTGTCGAAAGGCGATAGACCAAATCGAGAGCTAGTCGACTTTGCGCGAAACCGGGAGGTGGCTGGCGGGAAAGCGAAGTGCTGGGCGAAGACCTGTGGCACGAGACGCCGTTGGCGGAATCTCCGGTGCTGGCGCGGGTGGTTCCGCTGCGGCGGCAATCCCTGCACAGCTAATTCTGCGCAAGTTCCGGATAGAAAATTCATAGATGCTTTCAAAGCATGATTGGTATTCAGCGACCATTGTGAAATCGGATGGGTTCGGGGAGTCAGAGGAAAGGCGGCGCTTTGGTAGGGCAACGCAAGGCGTACAGAATGATCGAAAAATATCCGGAGACAAAGTCATGGATGCAGTGGATAGGGCGTTGAATATCTTGTTCTTGTGCACACATAACTCGGCACGCAGCATTATGGCCGAGGCGATACTCAATAACCTTGCAGTGAACCGAGGCAAATTCAAGGGCTACAGCGCCGGCAGCCATCCATCCGGCAAGCCGAACCCGTTCGCCTTGGAATGCATCCGGCGCTCGGGTCTGTCGATCGAAGGTTTGCGCAGCAAGGGTTGGGACGAGTTCGCCACACCCGACGCCCCAAAAATGGATTTCGTATTTACCGTCTGCGACAACGCGGCAAATGAAATTTGCCCAGTGTGGCCTGGGCAGCCGATGTCAGCACATTGGGGATTGACGGACCCCGCTGCGGTAGAAGGCACCGACGTGGAGAAGCGTCAGGCGTTCTCCGCCACGTTCCGCCACTTATCCATGCGCATTAATATTCTTGCAAGCCTGCCGATGGGCAAACTCGATAAATTGAGTTTGCAGAAGAAACTTGATGAAATCGGCAAGCCGCAGTGACATTGGGCCGGCGGATTGCTGCCGAGGCGCTGGGAACGGCGCTACTGTTGGCGACCGTGATCGGCTCCGGCATCATGGGCGAACGGCTCGCCGCGGGGAATGTCGCGATCGCGCTGCTTGCCAATTCGATCGCTACAGGCGCTTCGCTTTATGCGCTAATCGTGGCATTTGGTCCGGTGTCGGGCGCACATTTTAATCCCGTCGTCACTCTGGTCGTCGCGTTGAATAAGCAGATGCGCTGGCGCGAAGCGATCGCCTATACATGCGCTCAACTTGCAGGGGCGTTCGCGGGCGTCGTTGCAGCTCACGCGATGTTTGGCGAATTTCTGTTCGTCGCATCGCGGCATCAGCGTAGTGGCGCTGCCTTGTGGTGGGCAGAAGGTGTCGCAACGTTCGGCCTGCTGCTGGTCATTCTTGGCAGCGCGCGCCAAAACCTGCCTGCCATCGCGGCCGCGGTCGGCGCCTATATCACGGCCGCATACTGGTTTACTGCTTCAACGTCATTTGCGAATCCAGCGGTGACTCTGGCGCGCACCGCAAGCGACACATTCGCCGGAATCAGGCCAGCCGATGCGCCGGCTTTCGTGCTGGCCCAATTAGCGGGCGCGCTCGTGGCAGCCGGTGTAATGCGTTGGCTTGATTCAGAAAAATAGCCTGGGACAGGTGCTGATATGGCGACACTTGGGGCGTCAGGGAAGCCCCTCAGGTGACCACGCCCGTGGATGGATGAGCGGCAGCAATACGCCGCGCCGGAAAACTCGCCGTAAAGCGGCTGCCCTTGCCCGGTTCGCTCTCGATCTGCAAGCTGGCCTGATGGCGCAGGAGGGCGTGCTTGACGATGGCGAGCCCGAGGCCCGTTCCTCCTGTTTCCCGCGATCGGCCGCTGTCCACGCGGTAGAAGCGCTCGGTGAGTCGCGGGATGTGCTCAGTCGCGATCCCGACACCGCTGTCTTCGACCGCAAACGACGCGCCGGTATCTGAAGATCGCCAGATCAGCCGGATTTCGCCGCCTTCGGGCGTGTAGCGGACGGCGTTGGTGACCAGGTTCCTTAGCGCGCTCGCGATCTCGCTTTCGGCGCCCAAGAGGTCCCAATCGCCATGTGCGTCCAGGCTGATGTGGTGGCGCCCGCCGGATAGTGCTTCCGCGTCCGCACACAGGCTGGCGAGGACTGTCCTCATTGGAACCTGCCGGTCCCAAGGGGGCTGAGGCGCGACTTCCAGTGCCGAGAGCGTGAGGAGGTCGTCGATAATGTGCTGCATCCGGCTCGCCTGGTCGGCCATCATGCCCATGTAGTTGCGCGCCCGGTCCGGGTCCAGCTTCAGCTCCCGCACAGTCTCGAGAAAGCCCATCAGCACGGTGAGCGGAGTGCGCAGCTCGTGCGACACGTTGGCAACGAAGTCGCGCCGCATGGTTTCCAGCCGCTCCGCCTGGGTTATGTCGCGCGCCAGCAGCAACTTCTGCGCATCGTCGTAGGGAATGATCTGAACCGAAAGCGTCAGCGCCGCGCCTCTGCCGGTCTTCAGTTGCGCCGGACCGGTGTAATCGCGTGCTGCCAGGTATTTGACGAACTCCGGCTGCCTGACCAGGTTCGTGATCGGCTGGCCGACGTCGGTGTTGCCGTCGATGCCGAAACGCGCCTCGGCCTTGCTGTTGCACCAGACGATCCGGTCGTCGCCATCCAGGATCACCACACCGTCCGGCAGGGCGCGCCCCGCCTGGCTATAGCGGACGACAAGGCGTGCCAGGCGTTGACGTTCCTGCGCAAGGCGCCGCTCGCGGCGATGTAGCAGGGCGAAAGCGTCATCCCAGACCCCGCTCGCTTCCGGCACATCGCCAGGATCCTTGCGCGCGAGCCAGTCGAGCAGACGACGCAGGTTCGTCGCGTGGTATCCGAGCAGGATCAGCAGCCCCCCGGCGAACAATGCCCATCCGGCGTCCGCACCGATTGCCATGCGCCCGATCAATGCCGGAATAGCCAGCCAGGCTGCGGCGGCGAGGATCCGAACCAGTACGCTGTTCAATGAATACGCCCCGGGAACACGACGTTTACATTATCGCACGGTTGTTTTTGCGTGCGTTCGCCCGGCGCATACGGGAGCCGGGGATTCAGTCGCCGGGACCGAACCCGTAACCGCTGCCGCGTACGGTTTGGATCAGCCGGTCGTGCCCTGACGGCGAAAGCGCCTGGCGCAGCCGCCGTATGTGTACGTCCACGGTGCGCTCCTCCACGAACACATGGTCGCCCCAGACCTCGTCCAGCAGTTGTGCGCGCGAATAGATCCGGTCCGGATGCGTCATGAAGAAATGCAGAAACCGGAATTCGGTCGGACCCAGGTCGATTTTGCGGCCGCCGCCCGAAATCCGGTGGGCGACCGGATCCAGGCGCAGTCCCGATATCTCCACAGTGTCATCGGTCAATTCCGGCGCCCGGCGACGCAGCACCGCCTTGATGCGCGCGACCAGTTCTCTCGGTGAAAAGGGCTTGGTGATGTAATCGTCCGCGCCCGCTTCGAGCCCCGCAACCTTGTCCCGCTCATCGGCGCGCGCCGTCAACATGATGATCGGAATGGACTTTGTGCGCCGGTCCGCGCGCAGGTCGCGCGCGAACGCCAGGCCCGATTGGTCGGGAAGCATCCAGTCGAGCAGCACCACATCCGGCAGCGCCGCCCTAATCAGCTTCTCGGCCTCGGCAACCGACCGGGCGCGCCAGGGCTTCTGCCCCGCATGCTCTAGGTTGACCGCGATCAGCTCCAGGATCGGCTCTTCATCCTCGACGATCAGGACCGAGCTTGCCATACCCACTCCTGCAACCCGACGCTCACGTGCCCGGACGCCATTCAGCTTCTTGCCTCGCGCTCGAGATCCTCGAAGCGGGTGTGGCGCACGTCGGTACCCTTGACGATGTAGATCACGTTTTCGGCCACGTTCTTGGCATGGTCGCCGATGCGCTCGATCGCCTTGGCGATCCAGAGAACGTCCAGGGCGCTGGAAATCGTGCGCGGATCCTCCATCATGAATGTGATCAACTGGCGCACGATCGAGCGGAATTCGTCGTCGATGGTCATGTCCTCGCGCACTACCTGCGCCGCCTGCTCCGCATCCAGGCGCGCAAACGCGTCCAGGGCCTGGCGCAGCATCTGCACCGCGATGTTCCCCACGTGCCGGATTTGCCCGAAGCGCTGCACCTTGAGCCGGTCGCGTTCGTGTATCTGCTTGGACCTGCGCGCGATTTTCTCCGCCTCGTCACCGATGCGCTCGAGATCCGTCACCGTCTTGCTGACGGCCATGATCAGGCGCAGATCAGTTGCCGCCGGCTGCCGCCGGACGATGATATGGCTGCAGTCGGTATCGATACTCACCTCGTAGCCGTTTACGCGCAACTCGGTCTCGATCACGCGCTCGAACAGCTCCATGTTCCCGGTGGAAAAGCCGTCGATGGCCGCAAGAATTTGCGCTTCGACGAGACCGCCCATCTGCAGGACGTGCGCACGCAGCGTATCGAGGTCGCTGTCGTACTGTTTCGAAAGGTGTTCGCTGGTCTGCATATTCGCACTCCTTGGGCGGTCTAACCGAAACGCCCGGTGATGTAGTCTTCGGTTTGCTTGTTCTGCGGCTTGATAAAGAGATTGTCAGTATCGCCGAATTCAATCAGCTCGCCGAGATACATGTAAGCCGTGTAATCGGACACCCGCGCCGCCTGCTGCATGTTGTGGGTGACGATGACAATGGTGAATTCCTGCTTCAGATCGTGGATCAATTCTTCTATTTTTGCGGTTGAGATCGGATCCAGTGCTGACGTGGGTTCGTCAAGAAGCAGAATCTCGGGACGCACGGCGATGCCGCGCGCGATGCACAGGCGCTGCTGCTGGCCGCCGGAGAGGCTCATGCCGCTTTGCGTCAGCTTATCCTTGGCCTCGTCCCACAACGCCGCCTTGTGCAACGCCCATTCGACGCGATCGTCCATCTGCGCGCGCGTCAGTCGTTCGTGCAGGCGCACGCCGAACGCGATGTTCTCGTAGATTGACATCGGAAACGGCGTCGGCTTCTGGAACACCATGCCGACGCGCGCGCGCAGGTCAATGATATCGGCGTGCGGATCGAGGACGTTCATGCCGTCCAAGAGCACCTCACCCTCGGCGCGTTGATTGGGGTAGAGGTCGTACATTCGATTGATTGCTCGCAACAGCGTGGACTTGCCGCAACCAGACGGTCCGATGAACGCGGTGACACAGGATTTGTAGACGTCGAGATTGATGTTCTTTAAGGCTTGAAACCCGCCATAGTAAAAATTGAAGCGTTTCATCGTAAGGTGCGTTATTGGTTGTCTTGCCGGCGGGGCGTCAGGGCCAGTCTGCTGCTCCTGGCGCAAAGCGTTGGTGAATGGAATCATCACTTGACCTCGTTCTTGACCAACAGGCGCGCCAGAATGTCGAGCGCGAGCACACCGAGCGTGATTAGCAATACGCCCGCCCACGCAAGCTCCTGCCAATCCTTGTAGGGGCTCATCGCGAACTTGAAGATCGTGACCGGGAGTGTAGCCATGGGCCCGGAGAGATCGAGGCTCCAGAACTGATTGGACAACGCCGTGAACAGCAGCGGCGCCGTCTCTCCGGAAATCCGGGCAATCGCGAGCAGCACGCCGGTGAGGATCCCGGCACCGCTGGCGCGCAAAGTCACCCTGGTGATCACCTTCCACCTCGGTGCACCGAGGGCGAATGCTGCTTCTCGAAGAGTGCTCGGCACCAGCAGAAGCATATTCTCGGTAGTGCGTATGACTACCGGGATGACGAGAATTGCCAGCGCAAATACGCCGGCCAGTCCCGAAAAAGAGCCCTTGGGCGCTACGTACACTGCGTATACGAAGAGGCCGATGATGATCGATGGCGCCGAAAGAAGGATATCGTTGATGAAGCGCGTGACGTTCCCGAGCCAGGTGTTGTGGCCGTATTCGCCTAGATAGACCCCGGCCATAATGCCCACTGGCGTGCCGATCAGCGTCGCCAGCCCGACGGTAATCAGACTGCCGACGATGGCATTGGCAAGGCCGCCGGCACTCTGCGGCGCCGGCGTCATCATCGTAAAAAGACCCAGCGATAGCCCGGAAACGCCCAACTGCAACACTGTGAGCAGGATCCAGCAGAGCCAGAACAGTCCGAATACCATTGCGACGAGGGAAAGTCCCAAGGCGGCCCCGTTGACGATCTTGCGTTGTCTGCGCAGGTCCATGGCGTCCTTTAGGTACCCTGGCCTTCGGACCGCTTGAGCCGCAGAAGCAGCAGTTTGGACGCGGACAGCACCAGCAGGCTGACGAAGAAAAGAATCAAACCAAGCTCAATCAGCGACGATGTGTACAGCTGGCTCTCAGCTTCGGCGAATTCGTTTGCCAGTGCAGAAGTGATGCTGTTGCTGGGGGCGTAAAGCGACACGGTATCGACAAAATTGTTGTTGCCTATGACGAAGGTCACCGCCATCGTCTCTCCCAGGGCGCGACCGAGGCCGAGGACGATTCCCCCGATGGCCCCTATCTTGGTGTAAGGCAGCACCACATGCCAGACCACTTCCCAGGTGGTGGCGCCGAGCGCATAAGCCGACTCCTTGAGCAGCGGCGGCGTGATCTCAAACACGTCGCGCATCACCGAAGCGATGAACGGAATGATCATGATCGCAAGTATGATACCGGCGGAAAGCAGCCCTATGCCGAGGGGTGGCCCGTGAAACAGCCGTCCTAGGACCGGAATGCCGCCAAGAGTCGACGTGAGGAACGGCTGCACGTATCCCGAGAGAATCGGCGCGAAGACGAGCAGTCCCCACATACCGTATACGATGCTCGGAATGCCTGCGAGCAGTTCGATCGCTGTGCCGAGCGACCGGCGCAACCAGACGGGCGACAACTCGGTGAGGAATATCGCAATGCCGAAGCTCACGGGCACCGCGATCACCAGGGCGACAGCGGAGGTCACCAGCGTTCCGTAGATTGGCACCAGGGCCCCGAATTTCTGCGCGGGGGGATTCCAGTCGTTGCTCCACAGAAACCCGATACCGAACCTCTGGATCGCAGGCCAGGCGCCCCAGACCAGGGACGCGATGATAGCCGCCATGACCAAAAGTACCGCGAACGCAAGCGTACGCGCGATGTTCCCGAACACCCAATCGCCAAGACGAGACGATCGCTTTCGCGGTGATAAATCTATCGACAATGACCGGCCTTCTTCCGCTCGAATTGTGGCTACGTCGTTTGCGCCGTTCATCGATGCCTCGTACCGAGCACGCCGGCTGCGACAGCCGGCGCGGGTCGGTCCGGGGGCTACTTACCCGTCCACAGGACCTTGCCGGCGGAATCCTTGGCATTGCTCGCCCAGGAAGCTTTGATAAGCTTTACAAGGCTGTCCGGAAGAGGTACGTATTCGAGTTCCGAGGCCATTTTATCCCCATTGGCGTAAGCCCAGTCAAAGAATTTCATCACCTCTGTGCCCTGCTGCGGCTTGGCCTGAAGCTTGTGCATGAGGATGAACGTCGCGCCGGTGATCGGCCAACTTTCCTTGCCGGGCTCGTTGGTCAGGATTTCCGCAAACGCCGACTTGGTCCAATCTGCGCCGGCCGCGGCGGACTTGAACGCCTTTTCGTCGGGAGCTACGAACTGGCCATCGGCATTTTGCAGCAGTACGTACGCGAGCTTGTTCTGCTTGGCGTAGGCATACTCAACGTAACCAATTGCGGCCGGGATCCGCTGCACGAACGCGGCTACACCCTCGTTGCCCTTGCCACCGAGGCCCACGGGCCATTGCACCGCCGTACCCTCGCCGACTCTCTGCTTCCACTCGGCGCTGACTTTCGATAAATAATTGGTGAATATGAATGTCGTGCCGGAGCCGTCGGCACGGCGCACCACGGCGATATCCTGATTGGGCAGCGCAAGCTTGGGATTCAGTTCCGCAATCGCCTTGTCGTTCCATTTCGCCACCTTGCCGAGATAGATATCGGCAAGCAGCGCGCCCGTCAGATGCAGGTCACCTGGTTTAATACCAGGTACGTTGACCACCGGCACGACACCACCGATCACGGTCGGGAACTGAAACAGTCCGTCCTTCTCCAGATCGGCCGGTTTGAGTGGCATGTCGGAGGCGCCGAAATCGACCGTCCTTGCGGTGATCTGTTTGATCCCGCCGCCAGAGCCGATCGACTGGTAGTTCATCTTCACGCCCGTGGCTTTCTGGTAAGCCTCTGCCCATTTTGCGTAGACCGGCGCGGGAAACGTCGCGCCTGCCCCTGTAAGTTCGCCGGCCGCCAGTGCCTGGCCGCCGAAAACAAGCGCAGCCAACGCGAGTACGCCGGCCGATCGTCCTGCTGATTTGAACATGTTCATCGATTCACCTCCACGATTGAAAAAAGTTATTGGAGGTGAGTCTACGACCGCTTTGTGACAGCAGTATTACAGCCGCGCAAGCTTGGAACGCTTGCCGGTCGCGCACAATGATGAGCGTGCCGCGCGCGGCCAGGTTCGTCCCACAGTCGACGTGGATTTCCCCCTGCGCCGGGAATCAGGCCCCGCCCAGTATCCCGAACTCGGCCTCGGTCCTGGCGTAGAACAGATTGAGCCCGTCGCGCTTCAATTGCGCCAGGAATTTATCCGCGAGTTCGGTGGAGGTGATGAAAATGACCTCGACCGGAAGCTCGCCCGCGAGTTCGAAAAACGTCTGCTCGTGCAGCACGCCGTGGCGGCCGTAGCCGGCCACGGCACGAAACGCCGAGCCGCCGGGGATGCCGAGCGTCTTTGCCTGCTCCAGCAGCCACTCGTACATCAACTCACCCTGGTGCTTTTCGCCCTCGGGAACGAAGAATTGCAAAGATACGCCGCGCATCGCCTTCCCTCCTATCCGTGCAGCCATTTGAATGTTGCAAATCCGAGCAGGGTCATGACGATGGACCCCGCCAGGTGCGACAGGATCAGCCCGGCCGCCCACGCATACTGGGCGCGCACCAACAGCGTCACCGCCTCGGCGGAAAACGTGGAAAAGGTCGTCAGCGCGCCGAGGAAACCGGTAACTACGAACAGCCGCCATTCGACCGGAACCGCCGCGTTGTCGGCAAAATACGCGATGGCCAGGCCGATCAGATAGCCGCCGATCAGGTTGGCTGTCAGGGTCCCGATGGGCAACGTTGGAAACGCAGGGTTGAGCACGCTGCCCAGTCCCCAGCGCAGCCACGCGCCCAGCGCGGCGCCAATACCCACTGCGGCGAAAGCCGCGGCGGTCATAGCAAAATGCTCCCTGCGCTGCGCACGCGCGACCGGCGGTACACGACTAGGCTGGCAGAATTCACGGCGTCGGTCACAGCGGCAATCAACCCTGGCTCCAGCGCTCCGCTGCCTGGTCGTCCGAGGCACGCGCCTCGACCCAGCGCGCGCCCAGCGCCGTCTGCTCCTTCTTCCAGAACGGCGCCTGCGTCTTCAGGTAATCCATGATGAACTCGCACGCAGCGAAGGCGGTGCCGCGGTGCGCGCCTTTCACCACGACCAGTACGATCTGATCCAGCGGTTTCAATTCGCCGACGCGATGGATCACCAGCGCGTCGAAGATGTCCCAGCGACTTTTCGCCTCGGCGACTATGCCAGCGAGCGCTTTTTCGGTCATGCCCGGATAGTGCTCCAGCATCATGCCGGCAACCGTTTCACCGTCGTTTACGTCGCGCACCAGTCCGATGAAACTGGCGATAGCGCCGATGCCTGGGTCGGCGCTGCGGAACGCGGCAATTTCGGCGCCGATATCGAAGTCCGCCTGCTGCACCCGGACCGGCACTTTATCCCCCGGTCACCGGCGGAAAAAAGGCGATCTCGTCATCCGCTTTGATCGGCGTGTTGTTGCGCGCCAGATCCTGGTTGACCGCGACGCGAACCGCCTTGCTCCGGTCGAACGCCGCCGCGGATGCTCCGCCACGCGCGATCAGTCGCGCGCGCAGGTTGGCTACATCTTTGACTTCCGCTGGCAGTTCGAACATCTCCCCGGGTATGCCCATTTCCTCGCGCAGACTGCCGAAGTAGAGAATCCTGATGCTCATTGGAACAGCTCCGAAAAAGGAAGAAATTTCACCATGTCGCCGCGGCGGATCGGGTGTTTCGCCGGATTGTCGATGAAGCCGTCCGCCCACACCGCCGAAGTCAGCACGGCGGAGCTCTGATTCATGAATAGATCGAGTCCGCCGGCTGGATTTAATTTTACGCGCAAGAATTCACGCCGGGAATCGGGCTTCGGCCAGTCGAAATCGGCGCGCAGCGGATAGCCCAGCGGCTCCGTCCGGTTCGCGCCCTGGCAGCGCAGGATGAAAGGCCGCACGAAAATCAGAAAGGTGACGAAACTGGATACCGGATTGCCTGGCAGTCCGATGAAATGCGCCTTGCGGCCGGCGCCCGCATTGACTTCGCCGAATGCCAGCGGCTTGCCCGGCTTGACCGCGATTTTCCACATGGCGAGCCTGCCCTCGGCCTCGACCGCCGGCTTGATGTGGTCTTCCTCGCCCACCGACACGCCGCCCGAAGTGACGATGAGATCGTTGCCGGCGGCGGCCTCGCACAGCACCGCGCGCGTCGCATCCAGCCGGTCGGGGACAATGCCAAAGTCGGTGACGTCGCAGCCGAACAGTTGCAGCAGGCCGTTCAGGGTGAAACGATTGGAGTTGTAGATGCGGCCCGGCGGCAGCGGCTCGCCCGGCATCACCAGTTCATCGCCGGTAAAGAACACCGCCACCTTGAGCCGGCGATACAGCGGCAGCGCCGCGATCCCGACCGAAGCGGCGAGGCCGGTATCCTGCGGCCGCAGTTTCATCCCGGCCGCGAGGATTTCGCTGCCGCCGTGGATGTCCTCGCCCACGCGCCGCACCCATTCGCCGGACCTGGGCCGGTGCTTCACGATGACTGCATCGCCGTCCTGCGCGCATTGCTCCTGCATCACCACCGCGTCGGCGCCTGGCGGAATCGGCGCGCCGGTGAAAATGCGCGCCGCCGTCCCGCGTGCAAGCGGCTGCGGCATGCTGCCGGCGGCGATGCGCTGCGAAACAGGCAGGCGCGCCTCGCCGGAGGCGCAATCGGCGGCATAGACCGCGTAGCCATCCATCGACGTATTGTCCAGCGAGGGCACGCTGAAGCCCGAGTGTTGCGCCGCGGCCAGCACGCGGCCGGTGGCGGCGAGCGTAGGCAGCTGCTCTGTTTCCACGACCGGCGTCGCGCCGGCAAGCAACAGGGCCAGGGCCTCGTCAACGGAAAGCATGTCCGGCTTCATTAGCGATTCAGCTCCAGCGTATCCAGCACGAAAGCGGCGATGCCATCGTAGTCCTCGAGGCCGAACTGCGGCAAGGGGCATTGAACAGGCGTGTCGGTGGCGAGCGCCACGATATGCTCGTCCTGCGGATGCAGCAGCGGTTTCCCGTTGGCTTTGCGGTAGATCTCCAGCTTGGGCAATGGATAGCGCTTGTAGCCTTCGATCAGCAGCAGATCGCAGGGCGACATGCGCGCGATTTGCTGCTCCAGCGTCGCCTCGTCTTCGCCGCGCATTTCGTGCATCAATGCCCAGCGCTCGCCCGAAGTGACCAGGACCTCGCTGCAGCCGGCGGCGCGATGGCGGAATGAATCCTTGCCCGGCTGGTCGACGTCGAAGCGATCGTGTGCGTGCTTGATCAGCGATACCTTCAGGCCGGTGCGCGCAAAGCGCGGGATCACCTGCTCGATCAGCGTGGTTTTGCCGCCACCGGACCAGCCGGCAAAGCCGAAAATTTTCATTACGGACGATACGCTCCGGCTGCCCCGCGACCGTGGTCAGCGCTGTGGATATGACTGAATATTTTAACAGCTTATGCCGCCCGACCCGGGCTGTTCGGTCAGTTATCAGACTGCGGCCAGCTTGCCCTCATCCAGGTGGAAGCGCCGCGTGCCCGGAAGTTCGATCAGCTGGCGATCGTGGCAGGCGATGAGCAGACTGCGCCCGTCCTGCACCAGCTGCCGGATCAGGGCGATGGTCTGGGTGCGCGCCTCGCCGTCCAGATTGGCGGTCGGCTCGTCGAGCAGGAACAATTTTGGCTTGAGTACTTTTGCTCGCGCCAGCGCCACGCGCTGCTTCTCGCCGCCGGAGAGTTTCGCCGGCGGCACGTGGCGCAGGTGTTCCACGCCGGCCCAGGCGATGGCCGCCTCGACCAGGCGCCGGCGCTCGGCCCCGCCAATGCGTCGCGCCGCCAGCCCGTAGCCGACGTTGTGCGCCACCGTGCTGTGAAACAGATAGGGATGCTGGTGGACGTGCACGATATCGCGGCGCACCTCCGCCGCCAGCCGGTCGTGGTTCAGCGCCGCGCCGCAAAACTCGAAGCCCGCAATCTCGCCCGGCTCGAGTCCCGCCAAAATGCGCAGCAGCGTGGTCTTGCCCGAGCCGTTGTCGCCGGTAATGACGTAGGCCTCCCCTTCGCCGATGGTGAACGGCCCGAGATCGAACAGGGTGCGCGCGCCGAAGGTCTTGCGCAGTTGCCGGAACGCAAGCAGTGCGTTCACTTGAGCCCGCCCCTGCCTTGCAGCATGCCCAGCGCGACGCTGATGCTCAGTGCGAACAACATCAGCACCACCCCGAGCGCGATGCCCTGTGCGAAATCACCCTTGCTCGTCTCCAGCGCTATGGCGGTCGGGATATTGCGCGTGACCCCGGCGATATTGCCGCCGATCATCATGGCGCAGCCGACTTCGGAAATCACCCGGCCGAAGCCGTTGAATACGCCCGCCACCACGGCAAAGCGAACCTCCAGCAGCGTGGTCAGCGCGGCGCGCAAGGACGACGCGCCCAGACTCACCGCAGTTTCGTGCGCACGCGGATCCGCGCCCTGCACCGCCGCCAGGGCAAATGCAGTCAGCACCGGAAATGCGATCACGGCCTGGCCCATGATCATCGCTTCCTGGGTAAACAGCAGCTGCCACGAACCGAGCGGTCCCTGGCGCGTGAGCAGGATGTACAGGATCAGGCCGACCACCACCGTCGGGAACGACAGCAATCCCTGAATCAACACGACGAGGATGCGCCGGCCGGGAAAGCGCTGCTGCGCCAGCGCGTAACCGAGGACAACCGCCGGTGGCGTCGCGACCGCGAGCGCGATAAGCGATACGCGCAGGGAGATCCAGACTATGGTCCAGATTTCTGCATCGCCCGAGAGCAGCAGCGCGAATGCCTGTCGCGTCGACGCGAGGATATCCATCGGAAATCTAGCGCGCCGTCGCCGGCACGAAAAAGACCTGCTGCCCGCCGATGCGAAAACCAGTCATCAGCCGTTGCGCCTCAGCCGAGGTCAGCCAGGCGACGAACTTGGATGCGGCAGCAGCCTGAACGCCGGGAAAGCGCGCCGGGTTCACCGCCACGACGCCGTATTCGTTGTACAGCCGCGCGTCGCCTTCAGACAGGATTTCCATTCCGGTCCTGCTGCGAAATGCAGCAAACGTCGCGCGGTCGCAGAGCGTATAAGCCTGCATCTCGCCCGCCATCATCAATACCTGGCCCATGCCCACGCCGGCCGACAAGTAGCCCGCCCATTTCGGTTCCACGCCGGCGGCACGCCACAACTCACGTTCTTTCACATGTGTCCCCGACTCGTCGCCGCGGGAAATGAAGCGTGCCTTGGCAGATTGAAGTTTCTGCATGGCTGCCACGGCGTCCTGCGTGCCGCGGATGCGCGCCGGATCCTGCGGCGGGCCGGCGATGACAAAATCGTTGAAGGCCACGGCATGGCGCTTCAGTCCTGCGCCCGAGGCGACCAGCTTTTCTTCCTGCGTTTTGACATGCGACAGGATTGCATCGACGTCGCCGTTCGCCGCCAGCTTGATCACCTGTCCGCTGCCGCCAATGGCCAACTGCACCTTGATGCCAGACACGGCCTCGAACGCGGGAATCAGCGTATTCAGCAGGCCCGAATCCTGCAGCGTATGCGTCGCCGCCAGTCTGAGTTCGGCGGCATTCAGCGGCAGCGCCGCAAGCGTCAGACACAGCGCGGCGGCGAACCGAAACAGCATACGCAATGCGGAAGGCACGCCCGCCCTACTTGCCCGCGCTGGGGAAGAACATCTGTGCGCCTTCCACCTTGAAATCGGCGATGAGCTTCTGTCCTTCGGCCGACGTAATCCAATCGATCAACGTCATCGCGCCACGGTAGTTGACCCCCGGATACTTCTTCGGGTTGACGGCAATAATGCCGTATGGATTGAACATGCGCGGGTCGCCCTCAACCAGAATGTCCAGTCCGGTGCGGCTGCGATAGGCGGCGTAGGTGGCGCGGTCGGTAAGCGTGTAGGCGCGCAGGCTCGCGCTCATGGTCAGCACTTCGCCCATGCCCTGGCCCGCCGACAGGTAGGCGGGACCCGTGGGATCGGCGCCCAGCAGCTTCCAGTAAGAGCGCTCCATCTTGTGTGTGCCAGAATCATCGCCGCGCGATACGAAGCGCGCGCCCGACTGCTTGAGCCTGCGCATCGCGTCGACCACGTCTTTGGTGCCGCGGATGCCCGCGGGGTCCTCCGGTGGACCGACGATCACGAAATCGTTGTACATGACGTCGTGCCGGTTAACGCCATGGCCCGCAGCCACGAAAGCGTCCTCGGCCGCCCGCGCGTGCACCAGCGTAAGATCCACGTCGCCGTTCTCGGCCAGTTTCAGTGCCTTGCCCGTGCCCACGGGAATCACCTGCACCTTGACACCGTATTTCCTTTCGAACACCGGCAGAATCGCGCGCAGCAGGCCGGAATTGTCAGTGCTGGTTGTCGTCGACATGCGGATGTCGCCTGATTCCGCCCGCAGGCTGCCTGCCATGCCGAGCGCGAGTAAGCATAGCGTCCCGATCAACAGCGACTTCATCCGTTCCCCTGATGTCCTGATTGAACTCACAATCGTCCTTTATGCTGTTTATTACATATATGCACGGATTTGATTATCGCCTATTGCCATATCGTCGAGAATAGGCTATTTTTTGCATACATGGTCAAACTTGTCCCAGCAATCCGATGGCAGCTGCCGGGCGCCGGCGCTGCCGTGCTCGACGCGCGCCTGCTGCCGCTGCTCAACGCCATCGACGGCGGCGCGAACCTGGCCGCGGCGGTGGCGCAGGTCGGCCTGTCCTATCGCCACGGCTGGGGTCTTTTGCATGCGCAATCGGCACTGCTGGGCGTGCCGCTGGTAGCGATGCAGCGGGGCAAAGGCGTCAGCCTGACACCTGCGGGACAGCAACTGCTGCGACTGACCGCCGGCGCCGAAGTGCGGCTGCTGCGTAAAGCCGGTGCCATCGAAATTTCGCCACCGCTGCCCGCGGCAGACCAGCGGTTGCGGCTGTGCCTGCATGCCAGCCACGACCTGGCGCTGATCGAACTGCGCGAACGCATCGCTCCCGCGTTCGGGCTGGAACTGGACCTTGAATTCAAGGGCAGCCTCGAAGCACTCGCCTCGTTCGCGGCCGGTCACGCCGACCTGGCCGGCTTTCACATTCCGCTCGGAACACACCCAGGCGCGCTGGCGCCCTATCTGCGCTGGCTCAAGGCCCGGCAGCATCGTCTGATCGGATTCATCGAGCGCGAGCAGGGCCTGATGCTGCCTCCGGGCAACCCTAAGCGCGTGCGCGATTTGCGCGACTTGGCCACAAGGAAACTGCGCGTGGTCAATCGCCAGCGCGGTTCCGGCACGCGACTCCTGTTCGATCAGTTGCTGCAGGAATCCGGCATCGATGGACCGGCACTGCGCGGCTATTCCAACGAGGAATTTACCCATCTTGCGGTCGCCGCGACCATCGCCGCTGGCAAGGCCGATGCCGGCTTCGGCGTCAAAGCCGCCGCCCTGCAATACGGACTCGCGTTCAAATCGCTGGAGCACGAGCGCTATCTGCTCGCCTGCCGCAGCGAGGCTGCGCAGGAACCCGCCATCCGGCGCCTGCGCGAGGCGATCGCCAGCCCCGCAATGCTGCAGGCGGTACGCAAGCTGCCCGGATACGTTGCGGCGGACAGCGGCAGCGTGCTTGGCTTTACTCGTGCCTTTTCCGCGAACAGCAAGGCAAGGGGTCAGGTCTTGCATTAGCGCAAATGCGTCAATGCAAGACCTGACCCCGTTCAGCGAATTTGCCTGACCCGGCCGGAAGCGGTATATTCGCCGCATCGGGAACTGCAGACTCCCGGTCAGACGGTGTCCCGTCCAAGTTCTGCGATTCTTCATTTCGCGAGGCTATTCATGGACACCGTTTCTCCCGGCATTTCCGTTTCCCGACTTCTCCAGCATCACGGCTCCGCCAGCGCGCCTTTCCTGCTCGACGTACGCCGCCTGCCGACTTTTTCAGCGGAAAAACGCATGATCGCCGGCGCCACCTGGCGCGATCCCGCGACAGTGAACGACTGGATAAAATTCATGCCGCGGCACCGCGAAGTCGCGGTGTACTGCGTGCACGGCCACGAGATCAGCAAGAACACCTGCGCGGCACTGCGCGCCGCCGGCGTGAACGCCTATTTCGTCGAAGGCGGAATCGAGGCGTGGATGGCCGCGAACGGACCGACCTTGGCGAAGGACCCGTCTTTGCCGATTCCATCCGCGGTAAATCAGCCGTCGAAATGGATAACGCGCGCGCGTCCCAAGATCGATCGCATCGCCTGTCCGTGGCTGATCCGGCGGTTTATCGACCCGTGCGCGGAATTCCTGTACGTGCCTTCGACCGAGGTCCTTGCGGTAGCGAAGTCCGAGCAGGCGGTTCCTTATGACGTAGCGGATGTGCAGTTTTCCCACCGCGGCGCGCTATGCAGCTTCGACGCCTTTCTCGCGGACTTCAAACTCGACGATCCCGCGCTCGCCGATCTGGCGTTGATCGTGCGCGGCGCCGACACCGGCAAACTCGAACTCTCGCCGCAATCACCGGGACTGCTCGCAGTTTCGCTCGGGCTTTCGGTAAACTTTTCTGACGACCATGCGATGCTCGAACAGGGCATGATGATCTATGATGCCTACTACGCCTGGATCCGCGCGGCGCGGGCGGAGGCCCACAACGCCGATCTGTTCAAGAGGAAATCGTGACCGAAGACAAGTACGAAGCTCCGGCGCCAGTGAGCCTGGGCGAGGCCTTCTGGTACTGGCTCAAGCTCGGCTTCGTCAGTTTCGGCGGCCCCACCGGGCAGATCGCGATGATGCATCAGGACCTGGTGGAGCGACGGCGCTGGATATCGGAGAAGCGTTTCCTGCACGCGCTCAACTATTGCATGCTGCTCCCCGGCCCGGAGGCGACGCAGCTCGCCACCTACATCGGCTGGATGATGCACCGCACTTTGGGCGGCCTTGTCGCCGGCGTGCTGTTCGTGCTGCCATCCATGTTCATACTGATGGGGCTGACCTGGGTGTACCTCGTCTATGGCAACGTGCCGCTGGTGGCCGGGATACTCTATGGCATCAAGCCAGCGGTCACCGCCATCGTCGTATTCGCCGCCTACCGCATCGGCTCGCGCGCGCTCAAGAACGGCGTGCTGTGGGCGATCAGCGCCGCCGCCTTCATCGCCATCTTCGCGTTCAAAGTGCCGTTTCCCTACATCGTGCTGGCGGCGGGCATCATCGGCTTCGCCGGCGGTCGACTGGCGCCGTCTAAATTCGTCACCGGCGGCGGTCATGGTGCGGCCGGCAAAAGCTACGGCGCGGCAATCATCGATGACGACACGCCCACGCCCGCGCATGCGCGCTTCGCCTGGCGGCGCTTCGTCGGCGTCAGCGTCGCCGGGCTCGCGCTCTGGGCCGTGGCGATCGCCTGGCTCTACGCGGTAAACGGCTGGGACGGAACGCTGACCCGGATCGGATGGTTTTTCACCAAGGCGGCGCTGCTCACTTTTGGCGGCGCCTATGCGGTCCTGCCTTACGTCTACCAGGGCGGCGTTGAAACCTATGGCTGGCTCACGCCGACGCAAATGATCGACGGCCTGGCGCTGGGCGAAACCACACCGGGACCGCTGATCATGATCGTGACCTATGTAGGATTCGTCGGCGCCTGGACCAAGCAGATTTTTGGTCCGGACGCGCTGTCCCCGCTCTGGGCCGGCATCGCAGGCGGCGCGGTGGCCACGTTCTTCACCTTCCTGCCGTCCTATTTGTTCATTCTCATCGGCGGGCCGCTGGTCGAGGCCACGCACGGCGATCTCAAATTCACCGCACCGCTCACCGGCATCACCGCGGCCGTGGTCGGCGTGATCCTAAACCTCGCCGTATTTTTTGCCTGGCATGTGCTCTGGCCGGCCGGCTTCAGCGGCCGCTTCGAGTGGTTCGCCGCCCTCGCCGGCCTGGTCGCGTTCATCGCCTTGTTCAGATACAAAGCCGGCATCATCCCGGTGATCATGGCTTGCGGCGCGGCGGGATTGGCTTACACCTTGCTTATTTAACCGAAACTTAAGGAGAAACGATGGCAGCCTATCTTGTAGTCGACATCGATGTAACCAATCCGGCGCAGTTCGAGGAATACAAGAAACTGGCGCCGGCGGCGATTGCCAAATTCGGCGGGCGCTACCTGATTCGCGGCGGTGCGTACGAAACGCTGGAAGGCGACTGGAAGCCGCAGCGCATAACGGTGGTGGAATTCGAGTCGATGGAGAAAGGGAAAGCCTTTTACAATTCGCCCGAATACCAAGCCGCGATCAAGACGCGCAAGGGCGCGGCGAATATGAAAATGCTGCTGGTGCAGGGAGTCTGACGACTCAGTGATCCGGCAATTCGACTGTCTTGAATTCGCCGGGTAGCACTACTTCGAGTAGCTCAACATCGTCCGAATGCCCCAGCTCCCGATGACGAATTCCGGGAGGCTGGTAAGCGCAGGAGCCGGCCTCGAGCAGCACCTCCCCCACGCCTTCGTAGTCGAACTTGATCCAGCCCTTGAGCACATAGACCAACTGGAGTTCGGTTTCATGCCAATGGGTCTTGCCGACGAATTCTCCGCCGGGCCGCGCACGGATGACATGCGCCACGGCTTTGCCGCGGGTCGCCGCCTTGACGCCGAGGTCGCGGTACTCGAAAAACGCGCGCAGGCCGTCTGCCTTGAATTCACTGTCCTTCAAGTGGCTGACGCTGAATTTTTGCTTGGACATGTTTTCGCCCTCCTACACAAGTATCCCACAAGCAAAAAGGGCGCCGCAGCGCCCTTTCCAAATCCCGACTCAGCTCAACTATTCTGAATGACGGCGCACGCCATGCGCGCCCCGGCATTGCCCACCGGCTGGCTCTTGTAGTCATCGGGCTGCGCGTGCACGATCAAGCCGCGGCCGATGACGCTGGTCGGCCCTGGACTGACCGTGATGATATCCAGTTCGGCGCTCATGCTGGCATTGCCATATGCGTCGGCCTTCAGATTGGGCATGTCGCCGGCGTGGCGCGCCTGGGTGGATTGATGGCCGTGCGGGCTGCCCTTCGGGTTGAAGTGCCCGGCTGCGCTCATGCCGTCGCCGGAACTGCAGTCGCCCTTGTCGTGCACGTGGAAACCGTGTTCCTGATTCGGTTTCAATCCCGACACCTTTGCCGAAACGATGACCTTGTCGCCCTTCTGGGTAAAGGTCACATCGCCGGTGACGCCGTTGCCGCGCGTCGGCTGCAGATGTGCTGTCGCGCGCGGACCGCCATCGCCCATGGTGGCGCAGCCACCGACTATTCCGGCGAACAGAATAGCCGGTAACGCGACGATCGGATTCCTCAGTGTCATGGCGGACTACTTCTTGGCCGTTTTGGCCGCTGCAGCCTTGCCGTGGCTTTTCTTATAGCGCTCGGCGACGCGGTCCTGGGCTTTGGCCAGCAACTCCGCATCTTTCTTTGCGGCATCGGCAGCCTTGGCCTTTGTTTCCTCTGCCTTCGCCTTGGCTGCGTCGTCCATCGGCGCGACCGGTATCTTGGCCTCTGCCAACCCTGCGCTCAATGCAAACGCCAGCGCGCCGGCGACAAGCAATTTTCCGATTTTCATCTCAGCCTCCTCAATGTTGTACCTGTGGCGGTGCGCTCGCGGCAGCAGCCCCTCCGGGCGCGCCCGACGGTAACTCCCGCCTGCCGGCCTTGACGTCTTCGTACCAGTATTGCGCGTGCTCGCGCGCCCAGGTCTCGTCCACGTAACCGTTGCGCATGCCCTCGTAGGCGCCGGTCGTTCCCACGGTGCCCAGATAGATATGCGTAATCGACCAGGCGATGAACCATACCGCGGAGATGACATGAACGATGTTGGCGATCATCATCAGCGAGCGCGACTGATCGAAGTTGGGAAAATCGAGCACCAGGCCGCTGACGCTGGACGCGGTGCCCAGGCCGATCACCCCGCCCCAGAACCAGATCTTCTCCCCGGCATTGAAGCGGCCCGCCGGCACAACCTCATCGCCGATCACGCCCCCGCCCTTCGCCAGCCAGGTGAGGTCGTAGGCGCGCGGCCAATTGTCGCCGATGAACTTCATCACGAACACCACAATGCTGAATATGAATATCGGACCGACGAAATTGTGCAGGGTCTTCCCCAACTCGGCCAGCCAACTGAACAGCGTGTGCCCGATCACCGGCAGCAGCACGTGCTTGCCGAACAGCATGGTCAGGCCGCTTACAGCAAGCACGCAAAAGCTGATCGCCATGCTCCAGTGCGCAATGCGTTCGAAACCGGAAAAGCGCTCGATCAATTTTCCGGTCAGCGGACCGTGCAAGCCCATCGGTCCGCGCACCTTGTAGAACACCGCCATGGCGATCAGCACCAGCACCACCAGCCAGCCGCCGTATTGGGTGATCGGGCCGTTGCGCAACCGGCGCCAGGTTTCGCCTTCGGTCTGGATCAGAACGCCGGTCTCGCGCCCTTTGACCGAGGTGTAACCCTCCTTGCCCGAGCGCACCTCGCGCCAGGTCGGCGCGTTGTTGCCCGGCTGCACCTGCTGGCGCTGCGCCTGGGTTTCCTGCGCCTGTGCCTGCGCCTGGGCCCATGCCGTCCCGCCGAACAACGGCAGCAACAGCGCTAACCCCAGGAAGAATTGCCGCACGCCTGAAAAATTGGCTCGCATGATTCCTCCTTAGTCGCCGATACGCACGTATTCGTTCTGGCTCTGGCTGCGCGACTTGAGGGCGCTTTCCCAACTGCTCTTGTCGCCTTTGGTCCACTTGGAGGTGGTGTTGGCTCCGGGCTCGTTGTCCCAAGGCCTGGTATCGGGCTTGCCCTGGTACTTGCCCTGCTTGTACACAATAACCTGCTCTTTTTCTCCGCAGCCACTGATACCTGCCACAAGGCCAAGGGCCGCACCCACGATAAGGAACTTGCTTAGGCTGATCATGATTTCGCCCCTTTCGCTGCCGGCTGCTTGTCCGGCTTGCCGTAGGCCGTGCTCCAGCCCCACACTTCCGCGCCCCTGCCACGCTTCAACGCACGGTCGCGGAAGATATCTGCGACGACATCGCCGTCGCCTCCGAGCAACGCCTTGGTCGAACACATTTCGGCGCAGGCGGGGAGTTTGCCCTGCGACAGGCGGTTGGAGCCGTACTTGGCGAACTCTTCCTTGGAATTGTCCTTCTCCGGCCCGCCGGCGCAGAACGTGCATTTGTCCATTTTTCCGCGCATGCCGAAAGCACCCGCCTGCGGAAACTGCGGCGCGCCGAACGGACAGGCGTAGAAGCAGTAGCCGCAGCCGATGCACAGGTCCTTGTCGTGCAGCACCACGCCTTCATCGGTGCGATAGAAGCAATCCACCGGGCACACCGCCATGCACGGCGCGTCCGAACAGTGCATGCAGGCGACCGAGATCGATTTCTCTCCGGGCACGCCGTCGTTGAGCGTCACCACGCGGCGCCGGTTCACGCCCCAGGGCACCTCGTTTTCTTGTTTACAGGCAGTCACGCAACCGTTGCACTCGATGCAACGCTCGGCATCACAAAGAAACTTCATACGGGCCATGATGTCGTCCCCCTATGCCTGAAATTTTTCGATTTGACACAGGGTCGTCTTGGTTTCCTGCATCATGGTCACCGAGTCGTAGCCGTAGGTGGTGGCGGTATTGACCGCCTCGCCGCGCACGATCGGCGCTGCGCCGTCAGGATAGTAGTCGAGCATGTCCTTGCCCATCCACCAGCCGGAAAAGTGAAACGGCAGAAATACCGTGTCCGGACCGACCCGTTCGGTGACCTGCGCCATCACCTTGAGTTTGGCGCCCGTTGGCGTTTTCACCCAGACAAAATCATTGTTGCGGATGCCGCGGTCGTTGGCCGACTTCGGGTTGATCTCCACGAACATGTTTTGCTGCAATTCCGCCAGCCACGGATTGGAGCGGGTTTCCTCGCCGCCGCCCTCGAACTCGGTCAGGCGGCCGCTGGTCATGATCAGCGGAAAATCCTTGGAAATGTTCTTGTTCTTTTCCTGCACCGACTTGTACAGCGTCGGCAGGCGCCAGAACGCTTTCTTGTCGTCGTGGGTGGGGTATTTCTCCACCATGTCCGGCCGCGGCGAGTACAGCGGTTCGCGATGCAGCGGAATGCCGTCGGGAAAATTCCACACCACCGCGCGCGCCTTGGCGTTGCCAAACGGGTGGCAGCCATGGACCTTCATCACCACGCGCTGGATGCCGCCGGAGAGATCGGTCTTCCAGTTCTTGCCCTCCGCCTCTTTCTTCTCATCCTCGGTCAGATCGTCCCACCAGCCCAGCTTCTTCAGCAGCACATGATCGAATTCCGGATAGCCTGTAGTCAGATCGGCGCCCAGGGAGTGCGAGCCGTCCTCGGCCAGCAGGTTGACGCCGTCCTTTTCCACGCCGAAGTTGGCGCGGAAATTCCCGCCGCCGTCCATCACATGGCGCTCGGTCATGTACAGGTTGGGTGAGCCCGGATGTTTCATTTCGGGCGTGCCGAAGCAGGGCCATGGCAGGCCGAAATAATCGCCGTCGCAGGGTCCGCCCTTGGCGCGCAGGGTCTTCACATCGAAGGTGTGCATGTGCTTCATGTGCAGTTTCAGCCGCTCCGGGCTCTGGCCGGTGTAGCCTATGGTCCAGGTGCCGCGGTTGTATTCGCGCGTGATGTCCTCGATCACCGGTTCGTCGTTGACCACGTGGATGTTCTGCTTGCCGTCTTTCTTGCCCACCAACTGGTCGGCGACGCCCAGTTTCTTCGCCAGCAGATACATGATGGTCTGGTCGGGTTTGGCTTCGAACAGCGGCTCGATCACTTTCTCGCGCCACTGGAGCGAGCGGTTGGAAGCGGTGACGCTGCCCGAGGTCTCGAACTGCGTTGCCGCAGGCAGCAGGTAGACGCCGTCTTTCCTGACCATCGCCGCCATCGCCGCCGTGGCGGAAGGATAGGGATCGATCACCACCAGCAGATCGAGCTTTTTCATCGCCTCGACCATTTCCATGCCGCGCGACTGGCTGTTGGGCGCATGGCCCCAGAACACCATCGCGCGCAGGTTCGAATCCTGGTCGATCAACTCGTTCTTCTCGGTCACGCCGTCGATCCAGCGCGACACCGTGATGCCGGGCTTGTTCATCATGCCGGGCGCGAACTGTTTCTTCAGCCATTCGAGATCGATATTCCACACGCGCGCCCAGTGCGCATAGGATCCGGGCGCGATGCCGTAGTAGCCCGGCAGCGAATCCGGATTCGGGCCGATGTCGGTCGCGCCCTGCACGTTGTCGTGGCCGCGGAAAATATTCGCGCCGCCGCCCATCTTGCCGATGTTTCCCAGCGCGAGCTGGAAGATGCAGAACGCGCGCACCATGGCGTTACCGATGGTGTGCTGCGTCTGCCCCATGCACCAGACGATGCTCGAAGGCTTGTTCTTCGCCATGGTTTCGGCGATCTTGTAGCAGTCCTCCTCGGACACGCCGCATACTTCCGTCACCCGCTCCGGCGTCCACTTCATCACCTCGTCTTTCACCTTCTCCATGCCGTAGACGCGGTCGTGGATGTACTGCTTGTCCTCCCAGCCGTTCTTGAACACGTGATAGAGCACGCCGAATATCACCGGAATGTCGGTGCCGGAACGGATGCGCACGAAATGATCCGCCTTGGCCGCGGTGCGGGTAAAGCGCGGGTCGGCGACGATGATCTTGGCTCCGGCCTCCTTCGCATGCAGCACATGCAGCATCGACACCGGATGCGCCTCGGCCGCGTTCGATCCCATGAACCAGATCGCTTTCGCGTTCTGCATGTCATTGTAGGAGTTGGTCATCGCGCCGTAGCCCCAGGTGTTGGCGACGCCGGCGACCGTGGTCGAATGACAGATGCGCGCCTGGTGGTCGGTGTTATTGGTGCCCAACAGGCGCACGAACTTGCACATCAGATAGGTCTGTTCGTTATTGTGCTTGCTCGATCCGACCCAGTAGGCCGCGTCCGGGCCGCTTTCCTTCCTGATCGCCAGCAGTTTGTCGCCGACCTCGTTGATCGCCTGATCCCAGCTGATGCGTTTGTACTTGCCGTTCTCCAGCTTCATCGGATATTTCAGGCGGTGCGAATGCTCGGTCACGCCGTGTTCGCGCACCGCAGCGCCTTTGGCGCAATGCGCGCCCAGGTTGAGCGGCGAATCGAATACCGGCTCGTGCCGCACCCACACGCCGTTCTGCACCACGGCGTCGATGGCGCAGCCGACGGAGCAATGCGTGCACACGGTGCGCTTCACTTCGACCTTGCCGCCGGCGGACTTGTCGTCGGCCGCTTCGGCGCGGCCGATCATGTTGTAGGGCAACTGGCCGGCCAGGGCGGCGAGCGAGGCGCCCGCCCCTGCCGCCACGCCGGAGCGCTTGAGGAAGGTGCGGCGATCGATGGTCTTCGCCAGCATGCCGGACAGACCGCGCGACAGGCGGCTTTGCGCCGAGGGCGCGCTGGTGGATTTACGGGTAAGCAGCATGGCGCCTCCTCAGACTTTCGCGGTTCTGTAGTAATTGCGGACGTGCTCGGAGGCGTGATAGCCCCTGGTCTTCTTCTTGCCTTCGCCGGTGAGCACCGGCTGCGGCTGCGCCTGGGGTACGGTCTTCGCGACAATGGCGGCTGCACCTGCAGCGCCGCCCGCGCCGACCGCAAACAAAAAATTCCTGCGGCTCAGTTTGGTCTGGCCTTGGCTCATTTTCGTCTCCTCACAAATTGACCGCTGCCAGCGGTCAACTACGATAAAAACAACTCGAAAGAATCTTTTTCCACGTCGAGAAACACTTTGGTGAACGTTGCCACGTGCTTAAAAAAATTTGTATTTGGTGAAGCTGTTATCGCGGCAAGAAACTTGTCATAACCAGAATCAATGTACTCCATAAAGAAGGCTTTTTGTTCTTGCACTGCACCATCGCTCGATCCCGTGGCGATCAAGTGGCGCATAACTTCGCACAGTCCGGAGAAATGATCTTCGTACTCTGCAGCGGACTGACTTTTCGCCAATCCCATTTGGGTCAACCGTTCGCGCAAGCGCACCAGGACGCGTTCCTGCATGGATTCAGCAAGATAATGCGAAGCATAGGGGGTGATCTCGGCCATTCCGGTGCCGACGAAGACGCTGTCGTACTCCTCCCGTGCGGCTTCCGCGTCCATGGCCGCGGCGGCCGCGACCAGCGCCCGCCACGCGGTTGGCAACGGCGCGTCAGGGTCCTCGCCCGCAATGTCGTCGGCAGCGGCGATGGCGGCAAGCAATGGCGCGTCCGGTCCGGAGAAGAACAGCCGCGCGATCAGCCCGTAGAATCCGGCGCGCGCCTGGTCCTCTTCGATCACCGGCGGCGCGGATTCCTGCTCGTGGGATTGGGTACTCAAGATCGAATGCCGAAAATGCTCTGCTCGTTCTTGTTTTCCATCATATCGATCACGCGGCAATCGCCGCACATTTGCAGCCGCTTCAGGCCTTCGCCGGCGAACATGGGATGCGACCCCAGTTTACCCACCATGTTGTCGACCATCTGTTTATTTCCGAACGCCTTGCCGCAACTCACGCAATTGAACGGCACCGCCTCGTGCAGCAGCTGTTCCGCCTTGGCCTGGGGGCCAAGCAGCAGGCGCGGCGCCAGCGTAACCGCCTTCTCCGGGCAGGTGTTGACGCACAACCCGCATTGCACGCAATTGCGCTCGATGAATTTCAGCAACGGTTGTTCGCGGCCGTCGACCAGCGCCGATGCCGGACAGGCGCCGACGCACGCCATGCACAGCGTGCAGGTGGCGCTATTCACCAGCACCCGGCCCCAGGGCGCGCCGGGTTCCAGCGCGATCTCCTCCTTCGGCGCCGGCGCGAAACGCGCCAGGTGCTCGAGTGCGAATTCCAGTGTGGTGCGCTTTTCCTGACTCAGATTGAAACCTGCGGCTTCCGCGACCGTTCGCGCCGGCGCGAGCCGCCAAGCCTCGCGCTCGAGTACGGCTGCATCTTCGGTGGCGAGCAGTTTCAGGTGCGTTCCCGCATAGCCCAGCGCAGTGACGATGGTCTGCGCGTGTCGCATCTGCCGTTCCACGGCCAACCCGTATTCATCGGCCTCCTGCCGCGTTGCAAGCAGCACCACCTGGCTGGCGCCGTAAGCGAGCGCGCCGAGCAGCGTATCGATGCCGAGCGCGGCAACGCTGTGCACCTCAAGCGGAATCACCCGCGCCGGCAGGCCGCCGCTTTTTCCCGGCCGCGCACGGCGCCCGAGTTTCGCGATCAGGTCGCGGCTCGCGCCGGCATTGTGAAACAGCACGCAGGCGTCTTTTCCGCCCGCGGCGCGATAGGTGGCAAGCAGGGTCTTGAGCTGCCGGCCCAGGTCGGATACGCGCGGATAGACATGGGTCATCGCGCCCGATGGACATACGGTGGAGCAGCCGCCACAGCCCATGCACAGTCGCGGCTCCACATTGACTTGATCGCCCGCGGCGGAAATCGCGCCGGTGGAACAAACGTCGATGCAGTTGCTGCAGCCGGCCTTGGCCGAGCGGCTGTGCGCGCAGATCCTGGCGTTGTAAGCGAAGAACTTCGGTTTTTCGAACTCGCCCACCAGTTGCGCCAGCTGCGCTGCCGCGAGCGCCTGCGCCAGTGGATCGCGTCCCGGCGCGAGATAACCCTGCGGCAGCTGCGCCAGTTTGATGCAGGGATCGGCGCCGAGGTCGAGCACCAGATCGAAGCGCTCGTTCCGCGCGCGCTCGGCGCGGTCGAAATCAATCGCACGGATGTCGCCGCAGGCCTTGACGCAGTCGCGATGCGACTTGCATTTGGACAAGTCGATCTGATAGCCGAAGTCGATCGCCTGCTCCGGGCAGGCGTTGATGCAGGCGTTGCAGCGCGTGCACACCTCCAGGTCGATCGCGTTCGCCTGCTCCCAGGCGACCTCGAACGCGCCCAGGTAGCCGCTGATCGATTTCACCTTGCCTGACCAGACCGGGTAGCCGCGCACCGCGGGTAGCTCGCCACCCGATGCGGCCGGACCTGAACCCGCGGGACCTGAACCCGCGGGACCTGAACCATTGGCAACCAGCACGCTCACCTCGAGCTGCGCCTTGAGCCGCTCTGCCCACTCCAAGGCAACTTCTGCCGGTCCGACGATGAGCACCTGCCCGTCGGAGCGATAACTGGTACTCGACACCGGTTCCGGCCCGGGCAACATCGCCATGGCGAGCAGCGCCGCCATTTTCGGCGTGGCTTGCCGGGATTCTCCGGACCAGCCGGCGGTCTCGCGAATATTGGCGAACCTGAGTTCGTGCTTGGCGCCGGCCTGCTCGGCAAGCTCGGCGAACAGCGGCGCCTCCTGGGTACAGGCGACCAGACAATCACCGCCATCCACGGCCTGGTTGAACGCGCCGACTTCGCGCCGGCACAGCTCGGTATGTATGGTGATGGGCGTGCCGAGCTTCAGTGCAATCGCCAAAGCCTTGGCGTCCAGCGCCATGGTCTGGTTGCAATTGCACAGCTTGATCGTTTTATCTGTCGACATCGTTCTTATAATAATTTATCGGCGCAACCCGTCGAACCCGGGCTCCTCCCGCGCAATCCGATACTACAAGTTAATCACTTCGCATGGCTAGCCATTTATGCCGGCCTTCTTCGCCGGCGTCGTCGCGGCATCGAAGCCGGTGCTGGCTCCGTCATCGGGCGCGCGTTCCGCCGCCAGTGGCGGCAGCGTGCTCGTATCCGCAATCGACTCGGGCAGAGCGGGCGCCGCTTCCGCGGCAGCGGCTTCGGTGTCCGCGCCGCCGGCCTCGTGCTTTTCATCGTCGAACAGCAGCAGCTCCTTCGCCTGATTCAGCTGGCGCAGCATCGCCTGTGGAATCGGATCGGGCTTGGAGTAATCGTCGATGTAGGTATCCAGGCCGTCCATGACGTTGAACTGCGGTTCGCTGAACAATTTTTTCAGCGACGAACGGCGCAATTGTTCTTCTACCCGCGGATCGAAAAATTCCCGGTATTCGGGGCTGAGCTCCTTCGCCGCAGCCGGCGCTGCTGCCGGTGGCGCCGGTTCGCCGGCTTGCATGGTCGGCGCGGTGCTCTCCGACGCACGCGGCGCGTCGGCTGCCACCTGCGCAGCCGGAATCTCTTTCGCCGCCAGCTTGCGTCGCGACCAGCGCGACAGAAAGTGTTCTTCGTCTTCCACCAACTGCTTCTCCTATCCCCTCTTGGCGCCTTTGAACGAAGGCGGACGGCTGCGTTTTTTCGGTTCGGGTTTGTAATGCCGGTTCACGAACTCGCCCAGCCAGTCGCACATGTCGCGCGCCATCGGCACCGTGTCCACCTTTTCATCCGCGTCCATAAAGCGCGCCGCTTCGCCATAGCTCACCGTGACAAATTTCGGCACGGCCAAATCATCGTCCATGCGCCAGACAATAAACACGCAGGGCTGCTTCGCCGACAGGTTGAGGTAGTAGTTCTCGGCTTCGTCGCGATGCAATTCCACGACGAAGCCGCCATACAACCATTGCATGCGCGTGTCGTCCTGCAGCAAGACGCGCGGCGCCGCGGCATCGCCCGGATCGGGAATAACGCCAATCGCCTCCCAGGTTTGCGTCTGCCAGCGGTTTGCGAGCGGACGCCGTTCAATGATGACTGCAATCGGAAATTCCGGAAGTTGCATATAGCACGACTATACTAGCCCGGTGCCCGCTCTGCTATGATATTGGCCTGATTCAACACGAAAAAGCCATATGACAGACAGGGTCATCGCACTGGTCGACGCGGGACGGCGCAAGCCTCTGCCGCCAGTCGCCGACGTCGCCCCCGGACTGACGCGGGACCGGCTCGGCCGGCCGATGCGCGACCTGCGCATCTCGGTCACCGACCGCTGCAACTTCCGCTGCACCTACTGCATGCCGCGCGAAGTGTTCGGTGCGGACTACCGCTTTCTGCCGCACGAGCAACTCCTCTCTTTCGAGGAAATCGCGCGCCTGGCGAACATCTTTGCCAGCCAGGGCATCGAGAAAATACGGCTTACCGGCGGCGAACCGCTGCTGCGCCGGAATATCGAACGCCTGATCGAAATGCTCGCCGCGATCACGCTGCCGGACGGGAAAGCGATGGAGCTTACCCTGACCACCAATGCCTCGTTGCTGGAAAGAAAGGCGCGCGCGCTGAAAGATGCAGGACTGAAGCGCGTCACCGTGAGCCTGGACGCACTCGACGATCCGACGTTCGCTGCCATGAACGATGCCAAATTCCCGGTGGCCAAAGTGCTTGCCGGTATCGACGCGGCGGACGCAGTCGGACTGGCGCCGGTGAAAATCAACATGGTGGTGAAACGCGGCGTGAACGAGCATTCGATCCTGCCGATGGCGAAGCGCTTCAAAGGCTCGGGCCATGTGCTGCGCTTCATCGAGTTCATGGACGTCGGCGCGACCAACGGCTGGCGCATGGACGATGTGATTCCTTCGAGCGAAATTATCCGCCTGATCGGCGCGCAGATGCCGCTCGACCCGATCGATCCGAATTACCCGGGCGAAGTGGCGGAGCGCTGGCGCTACCGCGACGGTTCGGGCGAGATCGGCGTCATTTCGTCGGTGACCCAGGCGTTCTGCCGCAGCTGCACCCGCGCCCGCATTTCCACCGAAGGCATGCTCTATACCTGCCTGTTCGCCACCACGGGATACGACTTCCGCGCGTTGTTGCGCTCGGACAAATCGGATACGGAGATCCGCGCGGCGGTCGCCGCCGTATGGGGCGCGCGCGATGACCACTATTCGGAGATTCGCAGTGCGCAGACGGCGCCGCAGCGCAAAATCGAAATGTCCTACATCGGCGGCTGACGCTGGCGGCACGCGCAGCGTGCTACCGCAAAACGACTTTGCCATGAAGCCGCAAGCCCGACCTGAGATCACCCGCGCCAGCCGAGCGCTGACCTTCGACGTTGAGGCGATCAACGAACGCGGCGAAATGGTGCCCACCGCCATCGCCGGCGAAAATCCGCTTACGCTTTACGTAGACAAGCGCGAAATCGTCACCCTGATGACCCTCGGCCAGGCGCCCGAAGCACTGGCCATCGGTTACCTGCGCAACCAGCGGCTGGTGAAATCCATCGATGAAATTGCCGCGGTGCAGGTGGACTGGGACACCGACTCGGTGGTGGTGACCACGCGCAAGGCCAGCGGCGCCGAGGGGCGCGCACGCGCGAAGGGCATGTCCGACAGAATGAAAAAGCGCACCGTCACCACCGGCTGCGGCCAGGGGACGGTGTTCGGCGACCTGATGCAGGAAATCGACGCGGTTCGGCTGCGCGACGATGTGCGTCTGTCCGAGGAAACGCTGTACGCACTGATGGAACAGGTGCGCCGCCACGAAACCATTTACAAATCCGCCGGCGCGGTGCATGGCTGCGCCCTGGCGACCAATGACGGCGGCGCGAGCCGCATCCTCAGTTTCGTCGAAGACGTCGGGCGGCACAACGCGGTGGACGCGATCGCCGGGCAAATGTGGCTGGAGAAAATCGACGGCTCCGACAAGATTTTTTACACCACCGGGCGGCTCACTTCGGAGATGGTGATCAAGGCAGCGCAGATGTCCATCCCGTTCCTGGTGTCGCGCTCCGGCCTGACGCAGATGGGACACTCGATCGCGAAAAGAATAGGCATCACCATGATCGGTCGCGCCACCGGCAAGCATTACCTGCTGTTTACCGGCGGCGAGCGCTTCGTGAGATCGGTCAGCCCGACGCTCCTCGCCTGAGAGTCGGCCCGCACCCCGCGCCCCCCTGAGAATCCGTTCCAAAAAACGCGAAGACGGGTTATTCGTTGGTGTAGGGCTTGTCAAAACCTTGCGCGCTGCGCGCGCCAATCGTGATTTCAGTACGGATAAAAAACATCCGTACTGAAATCACGGTTATTGGTTAGAAAAGAAAAGATGTTAGGTTTTAAACAAGATCGTCGATGGCATGCGGATGGATTCATCATCCGCATGCCATCAACGATCCGCACGGACGGTTACATCGTCCGTGCAAGATCTTGACAACTCATTTTGCAATCGTTTCCATGTCAACGCGCCGGCCGCGTAGACAGATAAATCCCCGGCAGAATCAGCAGCGCGCCCATCCAGTGAAAATTGCGGATCGGTTCGCCCAGCACCAGCCACGCGGTGATCGCTGCGTAGACCGGTCCAAGGTAGAGCACCACGCCGACGCGCGCCGCGCCGAGTTCGCGCTGCATGTACGAGTACGCGAGATAGGCGCCCAGTCCGGGGAATAGCGCGACTGCCGAAACGTAGCCAAAGCTGGTCCAGGAAATCTGCGTCGGCATGAACAGCAGCGCCTCAACCACGGTAAACGGCGCAAGAACCACCAGACCGCCGGCCATGATGAGTGTGAGACGCGCCGCAGGTCCGAACGGACTCGGCCAGGCTCGAAGCAGCAGCGAATACGCCGTCCAGGACAGCATCGCCACCAGGATCCACGCGTCACCCGCGGTGAATTCGACTTGGGACAATCCGCTCCACCGGCCCTTTACGACGATGTGCAGCACGCCGGCGAAGGCAAGCGCGACGCCGCTCCACTGCACCGCACCCATGCGCTCCTTCAGTGCAAAGCGGGACACGAGCGCGATCATTACCGGCGAGGTCGAATAGATCAGGGCAATATTTGTGGCGACCGTGGTGCGCGCGCCCACATAGACGAAGGCGCCGCAAATCCACATGCCGAGCGCGCCCAGCGCGAGGAATTGCCTGTACTCCCGCCGGATCGCGATCGGGTGTGCGGCGATTTCACGCCACGAAATCGCGGCCAGCAGCAGAAACGCAATCAGCCAGCGGCCGAACGCCAGTGCGTGCGGCGCAACGGTTTCCACCGCGCTGCGACCGACCAGATAGTTGACGCTCCAGAACGCCGGAGTGATAAAAATCAGGACGATTGCCCACTGCTTGCGCTGTTCGGGGGTCAATGGCGGGCCAGGAAAATAGCACGGGACGCGATGCGCCCCATTCGGCCGATTATAGTAGAACGCGTCGGAAAATCCATGCGCAGGCATTGTCATAGCGAATCGCAGTTCGCACCAAGGCCGCGCCAACCGATAGAATGGCGGTATGTCAGACAGCAAACTCGTGACCGGACTTATTCTCGCGGGCGGCCAGAGCCGGCGCATGGGCGGCGTGGACAAGGGGCTGCAGATGTTCCGCGGCAAGCGGCTGGTCGATCATGTCTACGAACGGCTTGCGCCGCAGGTCGAAGCCATCGTCATCAACGCCAACCAGAACCTCGACGGCTACCGGACGTTCGGCGTGCGCGTGGTCAGCGATGCCTTCGGCAATTTCGCCGGTCCGCTCGCCGGATTGCACGCCGGCCTGTCGGTGTCGCGCCGCCCGTTTCTCGCCTCGGTGCCCTGCGATTCGCCTTTCCTTCCCGCTGATCTGATCGAGCGCCTGTATGCGGGGTTGGACGGTTCAGGCGCAGACGTCGCGGTGGCCAAGACCGGCAATCAGCCGTATCCGGTATTCTGCCTCGTGCGCCGCGGCGTGCTCGAGCATCTCACCAACTTCCTCAAAGGCGGCGGGCGCAAGGTCGACGCCTGGTACGCAAGCCTCGCCGTGGTCGAGGTAAGTTTCGATGACCAGACCGAGGCGTTCAGCAACATCAATACGACCGAAGAACTGGCCATCCTGGAAAACGAAACGACTGTGCGCGGGGCGCCCGCCACTATCGAAACAGCGACTGCGCGCAAGGATTCACAGGACACGCTCGCAACGGTCGTGAGCTGTATCGACGATTACGATCCGAACGCGCTCAAGGTCGAGAAGGCGCGCGAGGTGATACGCGCGCTGCTGGTGCCGATCGCGACCAACGAAAAAGTGGCGGTGCGCGCCGCGCTGGGACGCGTGCTGGGCGAAGACATCATTTCCACACTGGATGTGCCGGCCCACGACAATTCCGCCATGGACGGTTACGCCGTGCGCCATGCCGATCTCAATGCGGCGCAAGAGACCGAGCTGCGCCTGGCCGGCAGCGCGTTCGCGGGCCGGCAGTTCGCCGGCAAACCGGGCAGGCGCGAATGCGTGCGCATCATGACCGGCGCAGTGATGCCGCGCGGTACCGACACCGTGGTGATCCAGGAGGTGGTGCAGGTCGAGGGCGACAAGATACGTATCCCTGCCGGCCAGAGAAAGGGCCAGAATCGCCGCCTGGCGGGCGAGGACCTGGCCGCGGGCAAGCCCGTACTCCTGACCGGGCAGCCGGTCGGTCCGGCCGAACTCGGGCTGATCGCATCGCTCGGCCTGGCCGAAGTGGCGGTGCGGCGGCGCCTGCGGGTGGCGTTCTTCTCGACCGGCGACGAGCTGGCTTCGGTTGGTGCGGCCCTGAAGCAAGGCGAGGTCTACGACAGCAATCGCTACACGCTCTACGGCATGCTCTCGCGCCTCGGATGCGATGTGATCGACATGGGCGTGGTACGCGACGACCCGGCGAGCCTGGAGCAGGCACTGAAGTCCGCCGCCGCCGATGCCGACGCGATCATCACTTCGGGCGGCGTGTCGGTGGGCGAGGCAGATTTCATCCGTGAACTGCTCGGCAAACTCGGCGACGTCGTGTTCTGGAAGATCGCGATGAAGCCGGGCCGGCCGATGGCATTCGGCAGGATCGCGCATGCAGGCAAACAGGCGCATTTTTTCGGCCTGCCGGGCAATCCGGTGGCGGTGATGGTTACGTTCTACCAGTTCGTACGCGACGCGCTGCTGGCGCTCTCGGGCCGCAGCGACGACTTCACCCAGCCGCTGCTGCAGGTGCCGTGCGCGAGCGCAATCAAGAAGAACCCCGGACGCACCGAATACCAGCGCGGCACACTGACGCGCGATGTTCAAGGACAGTGGAGCGTTTGTCCGACCGGGGCGCAGGGCTCGGGCGTGCTGCGCTCGATGGCGCAAGCCAACTGCTTCATCGTTCTCGAACACGAGCGCGGCTCGGTCAAGCCCGGCGACCAGGTGCAGGTGCAACTTTTCGACGGACTGGTTTAGGACGAGTGCGCATGCGCCAGGCTTCCACATGGCAACGCGGGCTTTCCCGCGTCCCCGGCGAACTCGGAACGGCGTTTCTGGGATGGTGTGCGAGCTGGTGGCGCGTGTTCCACTTTGGCGCGCTGGCACTGGTGATGGCGCTTTCGCCCGCCACCTACGACCGGCAGAACCGCGTGGTGACCGCGAATCAGATCTACTTCACCGCCTGGCAGATCCTGCCCTGGTTCACGCTGCTGTCGGCCCTGCTCAGCATGGTGTTGATCCGCATCGTGGTGGAGACCACCCTCAGCTACGGCCTGTCGCAGTACGCGCTGGAGATGGTGGTGCGCGTGCTGGTGCTGGAGCTGATTCCGCTGTTCGCCGCGCTGTTCGTCGCGCTGCGCTCCGGCGCCGCGATCAACACCGAGGTCGCGCTGATGCACATCCGCGGCGATTTCGATGAACAGCGGCGCGCGGGCTCGGACCCGCTCAGGCGCGAACTGGTGCCGCGGGTGATCGGCAGCGCGGTGTCGGTGGTGGCGCTGGCCGCCGTCAGCGGCATGGTGGCGCTGCTGCTCGCCTACCTGGGTGTCTACGGATTTTCTCCCTGGGGTCTCGCCGGCTTCAACCGCACCGTGGGCCAGGTATTCGATCCGCAGGTGTCGATCGGCCTGGCGCTGAAGACACTGCTGTTCGGCGTTGCCGTCGCCGTGATTCCAATCACCGCCAGCCTGGAGTCGCCGCGCGAAATGCGCCTTGCACCGGTCGCGGTGCTGCGCGGCATGGTGCGGCTGTTCCTGGTGCTGGTGCTGCTCGAAGGCGCGTTCCTCGCAGTCAGGTACATCTAGAACGCGCACCCATCCGGATCAACCATGCCACCAGAACCACAGCCCTCACCACTGATTCCCCACGTCGAATTCAAGGCGGTGGTGCTGCTCGCGCTGATGCTGGCGATCGTGGGCGGCTTTCTCCTCTACGTCATGTACGCGCGCGGCGTTTTCGAGAGCACGCAGCGCCTGGTGTTGATCGCCGACGATTCCGAGGGCGCCAAGGTCGGCATGGACCTGACCTTTTCCGGCTTCCCGATCGGCCGCGTCAAACGCATCGAACTGGCCGAGGACGGCAAGGCGCGCATTCTGATCGACGTACCGCGCCAGGATGCCCGCTGGCTGCGCGTTTCCACGATATTTACCATGGAGCGCGGCCTGGTCGGCGATCCGCGCATCCGTGCCTTTACCGGCGTACTGGAGGACCCGCCCCTGCCCGATGGCGCCATGCGCCCGGTGCTGCGCGGCGATGCGAGCGCGGAGATTCCGCGCCTGATCGCCACCATGCGCGCCCTGCTCGAAAACCTGGAGCACATGTCGAGTGAAGGGTCGAATCTGAGCGCCAGCCTGGCCAACGTGCAGACCGTCACCGAACGCATGAAAGGCCGCCACGGCGCGCTGGCGGGCGTGCTGGGTAGCGAGGAAAACGCGAAAAAAGTGATCACCGCGCTCGATCGCACCAATGCGCTGCTCGCCTCCGTGGGCGAGGTGTCGAACCGGCTGGATCGCATTATCGTCAAGACCGACGAGCGCGTGTTCGGCACCGCGGGCGTGATGGACGAGACGCAAAAGAGCATGGTGCAGCTGAACGCGATGCTGCGCGATGCGCGCGACAGCCTGAAGAAAGCCGACGCGGTGCTGGCAGAGGCGCAGGCGATCGGCGCGAACGCGCGCGCGGCCACCACCGACCTCGGCGCACTGCGCGCCGAGGTGGAGGCGAGCCTGCGTAAAGTCGCGCACCTGGTGGACGAGATCAACCGCAAATGGCCGTTCGCGCGCGACGCGGAGTTGAAGCTGCCATGAGGGCGCCGATCCTCGCCGCGACACTTTTACTCACCGCCTGCGCCGGTGCACCGGCGCCGCCCGGCTGGCAGATGGACGCGCAGGATGCGCTGCGCAATTTCACGGCTGCGTATTTCAGCGGCAAC